>SMLU01000002.1:600000-900000 GCA_007859745.1 Phycisphaerae bacterium RAS1
TGAAATCTCAACCGGCCTGACGCGCGAGCCGCAGTTCACCATGTACGTGCAGGGCAACATCCTGCGGCGGGTGACGGCCGTGCCCGAGGCGATCCTGATTCACGCCGACTTCATGCAGGCGTCCCAGCGGACGGTCCGTCTGCAGTACTACGGCGGGGACGCGAATTTCAAAGTGACCGGCGTGAAGTGCTCGAATCCGAAGATCACCGGCACCGCCAGCCCAGCCGTCCTCCCGGACGCGTCGTACGCGCAGCTCGAGCCGCGCCCCAGCAAGCTGTGCGACGTGCGGATCGAGCTGCCGGCCGGCCCCGAGATTCCGAAGGAAGGATCGATCGTCGAGATTTTCACGTCGGATCCTGATTTCGCGAAGCTCGAGATCTTCGTGACCAGCGACGCCGAGCTCTACCGCCACAAGATGGGCATGAACAGGAAATAGTTCGCCGCTCCGGCCTCCCGCGGCCGATGCGCGAGTGAATCAACAATCGTGCGTTTGCGACAACCGCTAACCGAAGTGAGGACGTCATGAAAAAGCTGATGCAGATGCTGCTGGCACTGGGCCTGATGGCCGCCGTGCTGAAACCCGCGTTCGCCGATGAAAAGAAGGACGGCGCTCCCGCGCCCGCCGGCGCGCCGCCCGCCGCGCAGCCGGCCCAGCCGGCGCCGGCGCCGACCCCCGGCACGCCCCCGGCCCCCAGCGCCCCGACCGGCGGCAAAGGCAAGCTCGAACTCTCCAACAATGTCTGGGACTTCGGCGATGTCTGGCAAGGCGACGCGGTCCAGGGCGAAATCGGCGTCAAGAACACCGGCGAAGGCCCGCTGATGATCGACGTGCGCAGCTCGTGCGGCTGCACCGTCGCCACCAAGCCCAAGAGCCCGCTGGCGCCCGGCGAGTCGGATAAGCTGGTCATCTCCTACAACACGCAGAAGCGCAAGGGGCCGGCCAATCAAACCGTGACGCTCACCACGGACGACCCGGCCCAGCCCAGCGTGCCCGTCACCGTCAAGGGCACGGTCAAGGAGCTCGTGATCATGGAGCCGGCGGAAGGCGTCTCCTTCGGCCGCCTGCTCGAAACCTCGACCGAGAAGCGCACCGTCAAGATCCGCCCGCAGTACAAGGAGCCGATGACGCTGAAGCTCAAGGAAGGCGCCGACTTCGGCCACTACAAGGTGGACTTCAAGGAAGTAAAGGCCGGCGAGGAATATGAGCTGACGGTCGAGACCGTCCCGCCGCTCAAGGAAGGCGCCGGCGCGCGGATCGAGATCGCGCTGGAGACGAGCCTCGAAAAGCACAAGAACGTGAGCATTCCGGTTCAGGCCTTTATTCAGGAGCCGGTGCAGGTTCGCCCGACGCGCGTCTTCGTGCCCAAGAACGTCAGCAACCCGGTGACGCGCCTGATCCGCGTCAGCTACACGCCCGAGAACCCGATCAAGATCGTCGACGTCAAGTCGAACAACGACGCCATCAAGGTTTCGATCGTCCCGCCCAAGACCGGCGCCGCGAACACGCAGATCGCCTATCACGAGATTCAGGTGACGCTGCCGCCGTCGGACCAGATTCCGGCCAAGGGCGCCCAGATCGAGATCACCACCGACGCCAAGGACGCCCGCTACCAGAAGTTCACGATTCCGGTCGACGTCGTCGAGCGCCCGGCCGCCGCCGGCGCCCCGCAGGTCACCCCCAGCCCGCAGATCAAGATGGTGCCCGCCACCCCGGCCAACACGGGCGCGACCGCCCCGCCGTCGCCCGGCAGCGGCGCCAAGGGCGATGAAGGCAACACGGGTATGACGCCGAAAGACGCGCCCAAGGGTGACGCGCCCAAGAGCGATGCACCGAAGGGCGACGCGCCCAAGGGCGATGCGCCGAAGGGCGACGCGCCGAAGCCCGCTGAGCCCAAGTCGGACCCCGGCAAGAAACCCGGAAAGTAGTCCGCCTCACGGAGCGGTGCGGCGATGATCGCTTTCGCCATGCGTACGATCCTGATCCTGGCGGCTTCCGCAGCCGCCGGGATCGGCTATGCGCATTGGGTGAAAGGCCTGCCGCTCGTTCCCGACCCCAAGGACATCGGCCCGCCGCCTCAGCCGCGCTCGGAATATGAGAAAATCACGGACCGCGCCTCGATCTCGCTCGAAGATTTCAAGGCTCATTTCATGAGCGGCGGTCTGGTGATCGACGCCCGACCGGCCGAGGAGTTCCTGAAGGGCCATCTGGACGCCCCGCTCATCCTGAATGTGCCCGCCGACGGCGTCGCGCAGCACATCGTCCGCCTCGACGCCTTTCGCGGCTTGCCGATCGTGCTCTACTGCACCTCCACCTCCTGCCACATGGCCCACGACGTCCTCATCGCACTTGAGCAGGCCGGCTACTTCGACTTGAAAATCTACATCCCCGGCTGGGACGACGGCATCGTGAAGTTCGGCCTGCCCATCGCGTCCGGCCCGGAACCCATGGGCGCCGCCCCCGACTCCGGCGGGAGTGGACGATGACCGCCAGCAACGCGCTCGCAGAAGCACTGCCGCCGCCCGCCGTCGCGACCGCCTCGCGCCGGTCGGCGACACGCGTACTTCTGTCCTGGTTGCCGCGTCTCCTGGTCGCGCTCATCTTCATCTACGCCGGCCTGGGCAAGGCCGCCGATCCGTCGACGTTCGCCAAGGAAATCCGCAAATACAACATGGCCCCGGTGGAGCTGACCAATCTGCTGGCGGGCGCCGTGCCGGCCCTCGAGCTGGCGACCGCCGGCATGCTTGTGCTTGGCATCTGCCGCCGCGAGGCGCGCCTCCTGCTGCTGCTGATGCTCGCCGGATTCACCGCCGCCAAGTGCGTCATGCTCATGAAGGGCATTGACATCGCCTGCGGCTGTGTTCCGTCGGACAGCAAGCTCGCCTTTCTCTTCAAGGGCGAGATGGGCGTTGCGACCAACGCCGTCCTGATCGCCTGCCTGTTCATAGACATGGCTTTCACGCCCAAGCGCCGCCTGCCTACCGCCGCCTGAGCGCCCGCACCGGAGAGTGCGGCCATCCCGCCCGCCACGCCGCGCACTCCGCTTGCCCCCGCGCAACCGCCTGTCCGACGCGTTCTGGCCGACCGTTCCGGCAGACAGCGGCCGGACCGTTTTTCGGAACCCGCCGCGCCAAGCGGCGGGGTGACGATCAGACGCGACCGATGCCACACAGGCAGAGGGATGTCAACCCGCCGCTTGGCGCGGCGGGTTCGGACAGATTGGCCCGCCGCGAACGCGGCGGCTTCGGACAAATCGGCCCGCCGAACTTGCCAGGATCGCTGGTCACACCCGTACGACGACGCCACGCAATCAGGCTAATCCGGCCGTTTGGCCGCCGTTTGTATTGACGGCTCCTTCTGTCCGGTCCGGGCTCCTGCGAGGTGCGCCATGTCGCTTCATTCTCTCCCGCAACCCACGTTCGCTGCGCGTTCCAAGAGTCTGCTTTGTTCGGTGTTGATCTGCACTGACTTGCTCCTCCCCAACGCCGGCTGCCCGGAAGAAGAGGAGCCGCCGCCCGACGTTCCCAACATCGAAGTCCCGGAAGTCCCGACTCCGTCCGACCACGGCGCCTGCTGCCTGCCCGACGGCCAGTGCACCGATGCCAGCAACCGTGCGGCGTGCGACACCCGCGGCGGATACTGGCACGGCATCGGAACGACGTGCGCCGAAGTGGTCCTCTGCAACAGCAGCGGGCCGTTCCGCGACCTCTGCGAGAACGCCCAGCCCTGCAGCGGCGAGGGGCCGTTCGTTTTCAATACGAACGAAGACCGCAGCAGCACGGAAGGCCTCATCCCGAGGTCCGGCGGCTGCCGGCGAATCTGGCTGGACGCGTTCGCCTGCTGGACGGCCGATCAGACCGGCCGCTACGCCATGGACACCTGCGGCGAGGAGAACGCGGTCAACACCTTGATCGCAGTCTACGACGGCTGCGCGTGCACGCTCACGCTCGAGCGCATGCTGGCGTGCAATGACGACGGCGACGCCTGTGAGAGCGGCGGTTCGCGGCTGGAATTTGAAGCGGTCGCCGGAATGTCCTACATGCTGCACGCCGGCGAGCATTACAACGAGGTGGCGGGCGGCGCAGTCTACGTTCGCGTGACCTATCTCGGGCCAATCGAGTTGCCGGATGCGGATGAGGACGGCGTGCTCGACGCGGACGACAACTGCCCGGAGGCGGCAAACCCCAATCAGGCGGACAGCGACGATGACGGCGCGGGCGACGCATGCGATCCTGACGCGGATTTCGACGGCGACGGCTTCATCAACGCGGACGACAACTGCCCGACCCTCGCCAACCCGGGCCAGGAAGACGCCGACGGGAACGGCGTCGGCGACGTCTGCGAACCGACCGCTGACAACGACGAGGACGGTGTGCCGAACGTTGAGGATAATTGCCCCAACACGTCGAACGAAGATCAGGCCGACGCGGACGACGACGGCGTCGGCGACGCCTGCGACGATTCCGACAATGACGGAATTCTCAGCATCGACGACAACTGTCCCGACACCGCCAACGAAGATCAGGCCGACGCCGATAGCGACGGCATTGGCGACGCCTGCGAACCCGACTCCGACAACGACGGCACAATCGACGACGAAGATGGCTGCCCGGAAGATCCGGAAAAGACCGCGCCCGGCGCCTGCGGCTGCGGCAACCCGGACACGGACGCGAACAGCAACGGCACGCCCGACTGCACCGAAGAGCCGCCCGTCACGCTGCGCCTGACGTTCACGCTCGACGGCGAACCGGTCGTCTTAACCGTATTCGTGTGGGAAAACACTTGTCTGGAAGGCGAGGCGCGTTGCACGGGCATGAGCAGCTCGCTGGGCGTCTTTGAGTGCGCCGGCCTCACCGACGGGCTTCAAGTCTGTGTGTACGCCTACAACGAGCAGGTCAGTTCGGGAAGCCGGTCGTTCAACGTCAGCGACACCGACGGCGACGGCGTCGCCGAATTCGCGATCGACGTCGCGCCGGAGTAGTTGGCTGGGACCAGAGATTCTGGCAGGTTCGGCGGGACAAGTCTGTCCGAAACCGCCGCGGGCTAATCTGTCCGAACCCGCCGCGGGCTAATCTGTCCGAACCCGCCGCGCCAAGCGGCGGGGTGACCTCCCCGACCCGTGGCGCCGCTCGCTTACCATCGTCACCCCGCCGCTTGGCGCGGCGGGTTCCGAAAAGCGTCTCGACCGGCGTCTCACCGTGCCGCCGCTGCGGAGACTGCGCTCGTGCCGCATAGACGCACGAACCCGCCGCGCGGCTAGAAGCGCGACGCAGAATTCTTCGCCTGCAATTCCCGATCGTTCTCTTCGTTGCCACTGGTACGTCAATGATGACGAACGCAACCAAGGAGACGATCGATGCGACGAATGATTACGCACTCGCACCTGGGCCGACTGGCGGCCGGGACCCTGCTCGTGGGCTCTATCGCGGCGGCGCGGCCCGTCCGGGCTGACTCGATCCGGCTGTACGATCAGCCGGTCGCGCTGCCGATGAACCGCTGCGAGCTCTCAACCGTTCAGCGAACCAGCCAGGCCGGCGCCGTCGAACTCGACGCCGCGGCGCTGCTCGACGGCGATCCGGCGACGGCGATCGAACTGAATGCCGCAACCGGGGAAGCGCTTGAGGTCATCTTCACCGGGGCTCCGCGCTGGCTGAACCGCATCTCGATCGACAGCGACGCCGCGGGCGTCACGGTCGATCTGCTCAACCTGGACGGCGCCCGGACGCCGGCCGCCAAGCGCGACGCAGGCGACGGTCAGGCCGTCTGGATCGAGCTCGACGACGCGCGCGTGCGCGGCCTGAGACTCACGCCGGTCGGCGCGTCGCGCGTGCAGATTCGCGAGCTCGGCGCCTACTTTTCGCAGGTCGACCCGGACGCCGGCGAGCGCGGCAGCGGCGACGGGAACGAGCTGATGTGGGAAGCCGTCGAGAACTACTCCGGCTCGCCGCTGTTCAACACCATCGACGACGCCGAGGCGCTCGAGGACAAGCTGCCCAGCAGTTGGACGGTCAGCGGCTATCCCGACGGCAGCGCCTGGGAGCAGGATTTCAAGCGCACCGACCTCGGCGGCACCAACGGCAGCTACGCCGATGCCAACGACCTGGTCTATTTCTCCGGCCACGGCACCTCCGGCTTCGACAGCTTCTTCGGCTCCACGCAGCGCGGCGTCCTCTTCTCCGACAGCACCCACGACGACACGACGCTGCTGCCTGGCGACGCCAACGACGCGCTCGGCGACAGCAACGGCGGCGAGATGGAGTGGCTCTGTTTCTCCGCCTGCCGCGTCCTGGACAACTCCACCGCCCGCGACAGTTGGGCCGACACGATGTTCGGCGCCCACCTGATCTGCGGTTACGACACCGTCATGCTCGACGTCGAGAACGGCCGCGAGTTCGGCAAGCAGCTCAACGGCACGAGCATCTTCGACCCGGCCGAGACCATCAAAACCTCATGGTTCAACGCGGCCGAGGAGTATCACGGCGCCGGATACACCGCCGCCGTCATCGGCGAGACATCATCCATGGGCAGCGATTTCATCTGGGGCGAGGGCACGGTCGCCTCCGACCCCACGCCCGACAGCACCTACAGCTACTGGTCATTCGCAACCACCAGCGCCGGAGCGTCCGTAGCGGCGCCGGCCGACGGCTACACGCCGCCGCTCGATCCGGTCGTGTTTGAGTCCGGCTCGCGGCAGGGCTTCCGCGTCGTCATCGACCGCGCCGAGCTGGATACGAGCCGCTCGCAGCCCATGATGCGCGTCTTCAACACCGTCCCGGCGATGGTCACGCCGGCCGACGTCCAGGCGATCGCGAGCACGCTCTGCCAGGCGACCGGCCGTTTCTGCGACTCGTCCGTCGGCCCGGATTCTGATATGGAAGAAATGAACGCCATCGACGGCGCGCTCGAACTTCGAGTTAAGACCGCGACCGGCGCGATCCACATCGAGGACACCAGCCGCTGGCTCGCGTGGCGCGACACCGCGCCCGAGCTTCCCGGCGAGCAGGACGCGGTGAACAACGCCAACGCGCTGCTCGAAACCTGGGAGATCCAGTCGCCCGGCGCCGTCGCCCAGCGCGTCGACTACGCCATCCAGGGCGAACGCACCAACGTCAACGGCGTCTGGCAGGACGTCCCCGAGACCAGCTTCGCCACCGCCATCCGCGTGATCTATCAGCGGCAGCTCGGCGCCGGCGGGGGATTCCCGGTCTTCGGGCCCGGCGGCTCGATGACCGTGGCCTTCGGCAACAACGGCCAGTTCCAGCGGCTCTTCCGCGGAGCGTGGCGCGAGGTGACGCCCGGCGAGATGGTTGAGACGATTCCGCTGGCCGACGCCCTCACCGCCCTGGCCAACCGTGGCGCCGACGCCCTGCTGACCGGCCTGAAGGTCGTCGCGTACGAGGTGACGATCAACTCGGTGACGCTCGGGTACTGGGAATTCGAAAGCTCGCGCACGCAAGACACGCTCCGCCCCGCGTTCATCCTGAGCGTGACGATCCGCGAAACGCCCGACGGCGTCTCCCCGCCGGTGTACGCCCAACACCGCGTCGCCATGTGGGCCGACGCACTGCCGCCGGTCGCGCAGATCAGCGGCGCGGCAGACGGAACCTGCGTCCCGGCCGGCTCGCTGGTGTGCGTGGCCGCCAACGTCAGCGGCGGTGTGCCGCCATACCAGATTTCGTGGACCGACAGTGTGGACGGCCCGCTCGGCTCGACGCCGACGCTGTGCCACATGCTCAATGACGTGATCGACGCCCAGGGCCAGATTCGTTCTTCGCACACGATCCAGCTCCAGGTCCGCGACGCGCTGGGCAGCGTCAGCCACGCGCACGTGACGATCTGCCTGTCGCACCCCGGCGACATGAACTGCGACGGCGCCACGAACGTGCTGGACATCAATGCCTTCGTCCTCGCGCTGAGCGACCCAGCCGCGTACCAGGCCCAGTACCCCGACTGCAACATCGCCAACGGCGACATCAACGGCGACGGCAACACGAACGTGCTGGATATCAACCCGATGGTGTCGCTGCTGTCGGGCGGCTGATTCGCATGTCGGCGACGTTGATTCGCTGTCAGCAGAGTTGCCTCGCAGCGGCCGACGTTCCTTAGGTACGGCGGCGCTGGGAAGCCAAGCGGGCGAGGTCGATCAAGGCCTCGCCCGCCGACGTTTCTTCGCCCGAAAGCCGCGGTAGCGCCCCAGCGCCGTGGCGCTGCCGCCCGTCTTTCCGAACCCGCCGCGCCAAGCGGCGGGGTGACGATCGCGACCAAGCGGCGCCGCACAAGCCGAGGACGCCACCCCGCCGCTTGGCGCGGCGGGTTCGGACAGATGTGCCCGCCGCAGCCTTCGAATACACTCCCGGCCGTTCTCTTCACGCTATGCGAGGAACCATGCCAACGGTTGGAATCATCGGCGCCGGAACCATGGGCGGCGGAATCGCGCAGGTCGCCGCAACCGCCGGGTGGAACGTGCTGCTGACCGACGTCGACGCCGCCGCCGTGCAGCGCAAGCTCGCCGACATCCGCCGGCAGTTGGACAAGCTCGTCGAAAAGGGCCGCATGTCCGCCGAGCAGCGCTCCGCCGCCGCGCCGCGCCTGAAGCCGGCGGCATCGAGCGACCTGCGGGCGGCCGAGTTGATCATCGAGGCGATCGTCGAGAATCTCCAGGCGAAAATTATCGCGCTTGGCCCCTTGGCGGCCGCGAATCCCGCGGCGATCTTCGCGACCAATACATCCTCACTCTCAGTGACACAACTTGCCCGCGGCGTCGCGGCGGCGCTGTCCGAATCCGCTGCCCGGCTCCCGCGATCCGCCATCGCCGGCCGTTTCGTCGGCATGCACTTCTTCAATCCCGTGCCGCTCATGCCGCTGGTCGAGGTCATCGCCGGCGACGACAGCGATCCGGCCGCCGTGCAGCGCGTGTTTGAAATCGCAACGTCGTGGGGCAAGACGGCCGTGCGCGCCAAGGACACACCCGGCTTCATCGTCAACCGCGTGGCCCGCGGCTACTACCTGGAATCACTGCGCATGCTCGGCGAGGGAATCGCGGGCGTGGACGAAATCGACCAGGTGATGCGCACGCTGGGCGGCTTCCGCATGGGGCCGTTCGAGCTGATGGACATGATCGGCATCGACGTGAATTACACGGTCTCCTGCTCCGTTTGGGAACAGCTCGCGCATCCCGCCCGGCTGACGCCGCATCATCTGCAGCGAGACCTCTTCGAGCACGGCCATTTCGGCCGCAAGAGCAAGCGCGGCTTCTATTCCTACGCGAGCGAGCCGCCGCTGCCGGCGGTGATCGTCGATCGCAGGTCGTTCAGCGTCTCCGGCCGGCTGTATGAGGCCGTGCGGCGATTCTGCGACGGCGCCACGCGGACGCCCGCCTCGGCCACCGAGCAGTACATCTTCTCCCGCGTCCTGGCGACGATCATCAACGAAGCCTCCCTGCTTCTCGACGATGGCGCGGCGGACGCGGCCTCGATCGATACCGCCATGAAGCTGGCGACCAACTATCCCGCCGGCCCATTGGAGTGGGCCGACCGCATCGGCCGGCACACGGTCGCGTCGCTCCTGCGGCAGTTGAATGAGGCGGCAGCGGACGCTCGCTTCCGCCCCGCCGACAGCCTCCAGTAGAAGCTATCCCATTGCTCTTTCCGAGCCGCGACCGTGAGGGAGCGGAGGCTTAAGAACCGCTTGCTTACGCGCGCGGCTCGGATCGAAACGGCCTTGCGGCTGCCTCCCTTGCCTCTGTGGTTGTTTGCATCAACAGAAATCCCGCGACGCATGCCGCAACCCGCCAAGCAGCGCCGACAGGTCGCGAATACGCTGCACCAGCACGTGAACCACGTCTCCCTGCCGCTCCACGACGCCGTCCGCGATCAGCGCCAGCTTCTGCCGCGCGATCGATTTGTAGCGTTCCCACACCTGCGGCCGCACAATCAGGTTGGCGTTGTCGCTTTCGTCTTCGAGCGTGATGAACACGATGCCCTTGGCGGTCGATGGATGCTGCCGGCAGGTGACCAGCCCGGCCACGCTGATCTTCTGCCGGTTGCGCGCCGTCTTCAGCATCCCATTCGGCGAAACGCGCAGCCTGTCTAACTCCGGCCGCACTAACTCGATCGGATGCGCATTGAGCGACAACCCCGTCGCGCCGTAATCCTGAACAACGGTCTCTTCCATCGTTATTGTCGGCAATGGCGGCGACTGTTCCGCCGGCTCCAGGTCCGCCAGCAGCGGCTGATCCGCATCGTCCAGCGCCAGAATCTGCCACAGCGCCGCGCGCCGCGACAGGCCGAGCGAGCCGAACGCGTCCGCCGCCGCCAGACGCACGAGCGTGTCGCGCGACACATCCTCGCGCCGCGCGAGCTGACGGATCGAAAGAACCGCCCCCGCGCTCCGCGCCTCCACAATGCCGCGCATTTTGGTTTCGCTGAGGCCGCGCACGAGACGAAAGCCAAGACGGAGGGAACAGGGAACAGGAAACAGGGAACAGGAGCCTGCGCTCCGGCTGTCGCTTTCTGTTCCCTGTTCCCTGTTCCCTGTTCCCTGCCCTTTCAGCACACAATTCCACTCGCTCGCATTCACATCCACCGGCAACACGCGCACCCCGTGCGCAATGGCGTCTCGAATGAGTTGTCCCGGCGTGTAGAATCCCATCGGCTGCGAGTTGATGACGGCGCCACAGAATGCAGCCGGGTGATAGCGTTTCAGCCAGGCCGAGGCATAGACCAGCAACGCGAACGACGCCGCGTGGCTCTCGGGAAAGCCGTACTCGCCGAAACCCTGAATCTGCCTGTAGATCTGCTCGGCGAACTGCCGCGAATAGCCGTTCTCCAGCATGCCCTTGATCAGCTTCACCTGAAACTTCTCGATCTCCCCGCTGCGCCGCCACGCGGCCATCGCCCGCCGCAGCCGGTCTGCCTCGCCCGGAGTGAACCCGGCCGCCACCACCGCCAGCCGCATCACCTGCTCCTGAAACAGCGGCACGCCCAGCGTCTTGGCCAGCACCTGCCTGACCGCCTCGCTGGCATAGAACACCGGTTCCTCGCCCTTGCGGCGGCGCAGGTAGGGATGCACCATTCCGCCCTGAATCGGCCCCGGCCGCACAATGGCGACTTCGATCACCAGGTCATAGAAGTTCCTCGGCCGCAGCCGCGGCAGCATGGACATCTGCGCGCGGCTTTCGATCTGAAACACTCCGACCGTATCGGCTTTGCAGATCATGTCGTAGACGGCGGGGTCTTCGGGAGGGATGGCGGCGAGTGAGCAAGGGATCGAGGGATCAAGGGACCGAGGGATCAAGAAAGAGCGGGGTGCGCCCCTTTCCTCGGTCCGTCGATCCCGTGGTCTTTTGGTCCCTTCTCTCATAGCTGCTTTCGGCGCCTCAGGCTGTCGATCAACGCCTGAAGCATTCGCCGCACCTCGTGCAGCGACTCCATCAGCCCCGCCTCGGCGCCGATCATCCCCAGCTCTGTTGCGATGATGGTCTGAGTTTCCAGCTCGGCCAGCGACCCACGGGAGATACTGAGGAACCGCAGGTAGTCGTCGGTCGTCTGCCGAGCGTTGCCCTCGGCAATATTGCTCGCTGCCGACACTGCCGCTCGCCGCATCTGGCTCGTCAGGCCACACCGTTCCGAGTCCGGCATGCGTTGCGTCGCGCGGTATACCTGTTTCGTCAACTCGATCGCCTTGCGCCATACAACCAGATCTCGAAATGTCCCCTTGCCACTCGCCATACAGACCTCCGTCCGGTATGCCCCTCGGCCCTTCGCTCTCTTGATCCCCTGATCCCTCGATCCCTTGATCCCTCGATGCCTCCAACATCCGAAAACACTTCCTCAGCGCCGTCAGCATCCCCAATGCCAGGCAATCCACCTTGAGTATCCCCAGCGCATCAATGTCGTCCTTGTTCCATTCAATGAACGTCCGCCCCGGCATGGCGCCGTTCTCCAATGGCACAATCTCGCACAACGGCGACTCGGTCATGACGAAGCCGCCCACGTGCTGCGACAGGTGCCGCGGAAAGCTCAGAAGCTGCTTCACCAGGCGGATGACCATCTGCACGGTCCGGTCGCCAGGCTCAAGCCCCGCCGCCCGCAGCGCCTCTTCAGGCATCGCATCGCGGGCCCACCAATCCAGCGACTTGGCCAGTGCGTCCACCTGCGCCAACGACAGCCCCATGGCCTTGCCCACGTCGCGCACCGCCGAACGCGGACGATACGAGATCACTTCCGCCGTGATCGCCGCACGCTCGCGCCCGTATTTCTCGTAGATATACTGAAACACCTCCTCGCGCCGCTCGTGCTCGAAGTCAATGTCAATATCCGGCGGCTCATTGCGCTCCTTGCTGATGAATCGCTCGAAAAGCAAGTCAATGCGAGCCGGGTCGACGGCCGTCACGCCCAGGCAATAACACACCGCCGAGTTCGCCGCCGACCCGCGTCCCTGACACAGAATGCCGCGCGAACGGGCGTAACGGGTGAGGTCGTAGACCGTAAGGAAGTAGTGTTCATAGCGCACCTCCTCAATGAGCGCCAGCTCTTTCTCCACCAGGTGACGAACGCCGTCGGGCAGGCCGTCCGGATAGCGCTCGACCGCCCCCTTCCACGTCAACTCGCGCAGATAGTCAATCGCCGTCCGCCCGTCCGGCACAAGCTCCGCCGGATACTCGTACTTCAGCTCGTCCAGTGAGAATACACACCGCTCGGCGAGGTGCACGCTTCGCGTCAGCAGCTCTCCGCATCCCGCGTATCGCCGGCCGATCTCCTCGCGCTCGCGCAGCCGCCGCTCGGCATTGGCCAGCAGCCGCGTGCCGGCCTCCTGAATCGTGCACTTCTCGCGAATGCACGTCAGCACGTCCTGCAGATACCGCCGCTGCGCTGCGTGGTAGTGCACGGCGTTGGTCGCAACCAGCGGAATGCCGCTTCGCTGCGACAGGTCGGTCAGCATCTCCAGCCGCCAGGTGTCGGGGATGTCGAAGCAAAGCGAAGCGGCGAGATAGAGGTCGTCGGCCGCGAAGAGGGAGCGGTAGCGCGAGAAGGGATCAAGGGACCGGCGGATGAAGGGATCAAGGGATCGAGGGACCGAGGGATCTAGGGAAGTCACGCGGCCGCGATCTTCCTTGATCCCTCGATCCCCCGATCCCTCGATCCCTGAGTCCCTCGATCCCTCGATCCCTGTCAGCACAATCCCAATCATTCCCGCCGCCAACTCCGCCACGTCCGCCAGGAATAGCCGGCAGCCGCCCTTCCGCGTCCGCAGCTTGCCGCGCGTCAGCAGCCGCGCCAGCCGGCCGTACGCCGCCCGATCCGGCGCCAGCAGCACCAGCGGCGGCGCGTCCTGCGGATGAACTTCGGCCCCGATGATGAGCCGGATCGGCCGGTCGGGATGAGCCTGATTATGCTCGCGCGCGGCGATATGCGCCCGCACGACGCCGGCCAGCGAGTGCCGATCGGTGATGGCGATGGCGCGATAACCCAGTAGTGCAGCCTGCTCGACCAGCTCCTCCGGGTGCGACGCGCCGCGCAAAAAAGAGAAGTTCGAAAGGCAGTGCAGCTCGGCGTATTCGGGGCGCATGTTCGTATTATATTAGGTATCGCAGGATTGGCGAAGCGCAATCCGCCTCGCGCTTGGGGCTCGGATCTGAGGATTCACTCGTCTCACCGGAGACGTGTAGGGCAGGTCGCAAACGGCCGCGCCACTGGCGCTGCGATGATCGAACGCGTCCATCGCGGCCGTTTGTGACCTGCCGTTCGTCGCTCCGCCGCGGCGAGAAAAGATTCTTGCACCAGCGGCGCCCCAAAGCTCCGCGCGCGAGGCCATCCGAGCCCCAAGCGCAAGCGCGTGGGGATTGGACCAAGCGATTGCCGCTGCGCGCGAAATCCCCACGCGCTCGCGCTTGGGGCTCGGGCGACCGAACACACCGGCCTAGGTCACTTCATCCGCTCGGCGACCACCTTTTGCGCCGCCGCCGGCGCCGCGCCCAGCTCGACCGGATGTCCCAGCGCATGCAGGCACTGCTCAATCGCCGCGATCGCGCCGATCGTGTCCACCGGATCAATGAAGCCCATGTGCGAAATGCGGCAGATTTTTCCTTCGAGGCTGTCCTGCCCGCCGGCCAGGTGAATGCCGTACGTTTCGCGCAGCTTCTTGCGCAGAATGCCTTCCTTGATCGCCTCGGGAATCAGCATCGCCGTCACCGAATCCGCCGGCCGCTTCGACAGAAGCTGCAGCTTCATCGCCGCCGTCGCGCGGCGCGTGGCCTCCGCCATCGTCGCCACGCGCTTCCACACGCCCTCCATGCCCTCGCCCAGCAGCATGTCCAGCGTGATCCGCAGCCCGCGCACCAGCAGATGCGCCGGCGTATACGGCGTGTCGCTCTTCTTGGCCGCCTTGCGGGCTTTGCTGTAGTTCACGTAGAACGCGTGCTGCTTGCTGTTGGCTTCGATCGTCTGCCACGCCCGCTCGCTTACCGACGCAAACCCCAGCCCCGGCGGCAGCATCAGCGCCTTTTGCGAACCGGTGACAACGATGTCCACACCCCACTCGTCCGGTTTCAACGGCATGCAGCCCGCCGACGTGATGCAATCGGCCAACAGCAGCTTGCCCGCAGCGCTGGTGATCTTCGCGATCGCCTCAAGGTCGCAGGCCGTCGCGGTCGACGTCTCGCTGTGCACCGCGATCACGCTCGTGATGGCCTTGTCCTTCTTCAGATAGTCGCCAACCACCGCCGGATCGATCGCCGTGCCCCACTCGATCTTGTGGCGAATGCAATCAATTCCGTATTGCTCGCAGATCAGGCCCCAACGCTCCGAGAATTTGCCGTTCTCGATCACCAGGGCCCTTGATCCGGCCGGATGGCAGCCGACGATGGCGCCCTCCATGGCGGCGGTGCCCGAGCCGGTGAGGATGAGCACCTCGTTTTTCGTCATCAGGACCTTCTGCAGCTTCTCCGTGCATTCCTTGAGCAGGTCCTTGAACCATTGCGTGCGGTGATGCTCGAACGGACGGGCCATTTCGAGCAGAGCTTCGGCCGGAACCTCGCACGGGCCCGGCGTGTAGAGACGGATCTTCTTCATGGGATGACCCTCTTCATAAGCGTGTTCCTGAGTGAAACGATCGCGCGGAGAGTCTACCGCGCTGCCCATTCGGCTGCGAGCGACGGCGCACATTCGCCGTCAGAGAAGCTTGGGGAGCATCGGCGTCCCGCCGGTGCGTTTCCACACTCGCACCGGACGTCCGCGCCATTCAAGCGCCACCTCAGACTCACCGGCGGGACGCCGATGCTCCCCTCGAACCGCCGGCGCCGCGGGCTCGCTCACCGTGATCGGCGGAACTCGTCAGAATCCGCGCGAAGACACGAGGAACGCGCCGATCTGAATCGCTGAACTGCGCACAAAGTTCGCGGCACGAAACTCGAAATCATCCAGGTAGGCCTGCCACTCCGGGTCGATCGACGCCGGACCGGTCTCAGCGATGGCCGACAGGATGACGATGTCCGTCACCGGAACAGCCTCGAACCCGTTGTCCGCCGTCTGCGTTCGCGCGGTGGCAATCGTGTCCACCACGTCCATCCCCTCCACCACGATGCCGAACACCGCGTAGCCCGCGCTGGTCAGCGTCGGGTCGAGCGCCGCGTTGTCGACCAGGTTGATGAAGAACTGCGATGTCGCCGAATTCGGATCGTCACCGCGGGCCATGGCGATCGTGCCGCGCACGTTCGGCGCGCTCTGCCGCGCCTCGTTGATGATCGCCGGCCGGGTGTCTTTCTCGACCAGTCCGGTCGTGAAGCCGCCGCCCTGAATCACGAACCCCGGAATGACGCGATGAAATAGCGTACCGTCGTAGAAACCGTCCGACGCGTACTGCTGGAAGTTCTGCACGGCCACCGGGGCCGCGCCGGGAAACAGCTCGACCACGAACGACCCCAGCGTGGTCTCGATCCGCACGCGCGGGTTGCCCGGGACGATCAGGTCGCCGGTCGGACAGCCCGCCACGCTGCCCAGCGCCGCCATGCCCAGAAGCAAACAGATGACTCGCATGTCTGCCGCTCCTTGAGGGCTACGGGTTCGGGTTCACAGGCTGCGGAACAAACAGCTCGGCGCCGTTGATCAGCACCGAATTGAGCAAGCCGTTGGACCGGTTTTGCCGCTGCCGGGCCAGCAGACGGTTGGTGTTGTACTGCTGCAACGGGTCGTACCGCACGCTGACCGAGGTCGCGCTCAGCACGTTGCCGTACACCCATTCCTGGAAGCGCGTCTCCAGCGTGTGCGGAATCTGAAGCACGTCGCCGGCCCGCAGAGCCACATCCGGCGCCTCGCCGGCGTAGACCGACGCCAGGTCCACCTTGACACGCACCTTCTCGCCGCTGTCCAGCGTTCGCACGAGCGTCGCCTGCGGCACGAACGACAGGAAGTCGCGCAGCCCGCCGGCCGCCGCGACCGTCTGCGTCAAGGTCAGCGCTCCGTCGCGCGAAATCCCGACCGGTCCGGGGCGGTTGGTCAGGCCGCTGACGAAGATGGCCGACTCCTGCTGCTGTTCGACCACCACCATGTCGCCGCTCTCCAGCGCCGGCGCCAGAAACGCCCGCCGCACGTCGTTCACCTCGCCGAGGTTGAACGACAGCGTGGGCCGCTCGGCATTCACGGGATGAATCGTCACGCGGCCCGAGGCCGCCAGCCCGAAACCGCCCGCCTGGGCGACGGCGTAGACCACGTTGCGGCGGTTCCGCGGCAGCTCGACCAGACCCTGCTGCTCGCCGGCGCCGACCACGAGCACCGTCGTGTTATCCGCGCCGATCAACTCGACATAGACCGTCAGGTCTTTGATGAGCGAAGCATGCGCCTCGATGATGCGCGCTTCGAGCTGAGCCATGTCGAGACCGTCTACCTTGATGCGACCGACCATCGGCAGGACGATGCTGCCGTCGTGCGCCACGCGCGCGCGAATCTGAGTCGGCGCGTAGCGGTCGGTTTCGGCCGCGCCGATGAGCGTGATGTTGAGCACGTCCATCGGACCGACCGTGAAGCGTTTCTGCTCGGCCAGCGGCAGCTTCTGCGTTTCGATCTGCACCGGCTCGACCTTCCCCTGCTCGCTCGATTCCAGCGCCGCGAGGTCGTCAAGCGAGATGCGCTTGTCGGCGCAGCCGCACAGCAGCGCCAGGACGGCGCAGAAAAGGCCGACGCGCAGGTGTGGCCGGCCGTCGTCCACGTTGGGTAAGCGGGCATCGCGTGTCATGGGGTCGCCTCTCTCGGCCGCGCGTCAGCGTGGGTCGCCGCCATCCCGAAGCTGCTCGAGTTGACGCGCGGCTTTCTTATGTTGATCGGACTCAGACGGCGCCAAACGCAAGACCGTTTCGAGTTCCCGGCGGGCGCGGCTGGTATCGCCCGTTTTGAGCAGAATTTGCGCCAGCGTGTCGTGAAATTCCGGATTGGACGGGCTCAGCTCGACCGCCTTCTCGGCCAGCGCCGCGCCGGCTTTCGGGTCCCCGCGCTGCATCGCGAGCATCCACGCCAGGTTGTTCATCGCCAGCGCGTCCTGCGGGGCCAGCTCCAGAAGCTTGCGATACGCGGCGACCGCGCCGTCCAGGTCCTGCCGCTCATACGCCAGTCGCGCCAGCACGTGATACGCCCCCGGCTGCGGCGCGGTCGCGACCGCGCGCTTCAGCAGCTCCTCCGCCAGCGCGTGGTGCTCCGGCTGCGGCGAGCCGCCCAGCAGCTCGCCGGCCGTCAGCAGCAGCTCGACGCTCGCGTTCTCATCCGTCACGCTGCGAACATATTGCGTCAACTCCGCCTGCTTCTGCTGCTCGAAAAGCAGGATCATCCGTCCGCGGCAGACGGCCGGCTCGCGCGGCGCCTTGGCCTCGGCCCGGGCGATGTAGCCCTCGGCCCCCGGAAAATCGCGCGCCTGCCGATGCAACTCGGCCAGCGAGAGCAGCAGCCCGACACCCGCCTCAGCCCCCTGCGCCGCAGCGATGGGCTCCAGAACGCGGATGGCCGCCCGCGGATCATCCTGGCTGATCACGCCGGCCAGCATCCCGGCCAGCTCGACGTCGTCCGCGGCCGTCAGCCGCAGTTTCTCGATCCGCCCGCGCGCGTCGCTCAGCAGCCGCTTGTCGCGCGACGCCGTCGCCGCATCCGTCAGCAGCCTTAGCGCCTCGCGGTCGCCCGGGTCGGCGTTCAGCACGTCGCGCACGCGGCTCACCAGGCTCTCAAAATTGCCCAGGTCTCCCTCAAGCCGCGCCAGGAGCAGCGAAAGACGCCGGTCGGAGGGAAAGCGGTTCAGCCCGCGCAGGGCCAGCGTCCGCGCCAGGTCCAGCTTGCCGAGCCGAATCGCGTTCTCGCACACACCGCGATAGGCGGCGACGGTACCGCTGCGCGTGTTGAGCGCCGCCTCGATGCGCTTGGTCGCCTGCTCGCGCCGCGTTGCGTCGCTGCTGGACATCATCTCGACCACGCGCAGCCAGACGACCTCGAGGTCGCCGCCGTTCTTGGCCTCCGCGGCGGCCAGCAGCTTCTCCGCCCGCTCGCGGTCGCCGGCGCCGCTGCGCTGCAGATACGCCTTGATCAAACCGCGCTGCAGCGACACGTTGCCGGGCGCGGCCGCGAGGCCCTTTTCCCACACAGCGACGGCGTCATCGAGCCGGCCCAGGCGCGCCAGAAACTCGCCGTAGTGGGCGTGACCGGCGCCGTCGGCGCTCAGTCCGGGCAGCGCCTCAAAATCCCGGGCCGCGTCATCCGGACGCTTGAGCTCATTCAGATAGCGCGCCCGCAACAGACGGTGATCAAACGTGTCCGCGCGGGCCACCGCGGCGTCCAGCGCCGTGATCGCCTCTTCCGTACGGCCGGCCGAGTTCAGAATCAGCACGCGCGTCGCCAGAATCGCCAGCGCGTCCTCATCCTCCGCAGCCTGGTCGAGCGGGGCCAGGGCCTTCGCGACATCCTGCGTCCGCACGTAAATCAGCCGCGCAAGCGTGGCGCGGTCGCGGACGTCCGCGCGGTCGCCCTCGAGCCGCGACTGAAGCAGGTTGATCGCGGATTGCGCGTCGCCTGTGCTCAGGGCGAGCGAAACGCGCTGCCGCGCCAACTCGTCCGCGGTCAGCCCGCCCTGAAACCGCTCGAGCACTTCGCGCATCTCTGTGAACCGCCCCTGCCGCTGCAGATACCCCATCCAGCGATTGGCGACCGCCGGGTTCGGTCCGAGCTCCAGCGTCTTGCGGCACAGCGCGTCTGCTTCCTGCGCACGATCCTGGCTCATGTAAAGACCGGCCAGCAGCAACACTGCATTTGTCCAGCGCGGGTCCGATGCGATGCACTGTTCGAGCAGCGCAATCGCTTCGGTCGCCTGATCCGGGCCGGCGTCGACCAGCAACCGGGCGCGCTGGTAGCGCCATTGCACACCGGTCGAGCCTTCGATGCTTTCCAACTGCCCGATCAGTTCGCCGGCGAGCGCCTTCTCACGGCGCACGCTCGCCAGATCAAGCAGCAGCGTCCGAACGGCGATGTCTGTCGGGTTGGCGTCGGCCAGACCGCGCAGTGTCTTGACCGCCGTCGCCTCGTCGCCGCGCGCCAGGCAGAAGCTCGCGAAACGCAGAAGCAGCGTCCGTCGTTCGGGCCCCTCGGTGATGCGCTTCAGTGCGGCGTCGTAAACCGCCGCGGCTTCGTCGCCGCGCTGGTTGCCGTTCAGATGATCCGCGAGGGCGGCCGCGGGCGAAGCCAGGGCCGGGAATTTCTCGCATGCCTCGCGCAGCACCGCTTCCGCCGCGGCCGCATCGCCGCTGCGCGCCAATAACCCCGCCAGTTGCAGCGGCGGTGTGACGTCGCCGGGCACGCGCCGCATGCCGTCGCGAAGCGTCGCCTTCGCGGTCTCCAGGTCGCCAAGCTCTTCGTCGATCGCCGCCAGCGCCGCAATCAGCGTGGCGTCGTTCGGCGATTTCTCCAGCAATGCCGAAACGCCCGAGCGCATCGTCCGCAGATTGTCCGGCGCTCCGGATTGATATTGCTCGCGAACCAGGCCGCAGCGCAGTTGCAAACGCTGAACATCCGGATCATCCGGCGCCAGCTTGCGAGCCGCCTCCGCCGCAGCCTGGGCGGTTTGCCAGTCGCCCACGTCGAGACACACACGCGCGTACATCAGGACCGTTCGCAGGTCGGCGGGGGAAACCTGCACCAGGCGCTCCAGCACGCGCGCCGCGCGGGCCGACTGTTCGGTCGCGATGTACGCGTCCGCCAGCAGGCGCAGCAGCGCGCTGTCGTCGCCCGCGGCTTCACCCGCCAACAGACGGATGACTTCGAAGAGCTTCTTCTCCCCGCGGGCGACGCTGGCCTCGAGGAACAGCATCCGTTTCGGCTCGGCCAGCTCGGGCGGCAGGAGCTTGAGAATCGCCTTGTAGTTCTCGAGATGTGTGCGCGCCGTCGGAGCATCCCCCGCGGCAAGCGACAGTTCGATGATGAACGGCAGCGCCAGCGACCGCCGCCGCGGCTCCGCGAAGCGCTCAGCGGCCTCCGATGCGAGCTTGCCGGCGTCCGCAACGTCTGCAGCCAGAAGCGCCAGGCGCGCCCGCTGGGCAAAGACGCTCAGCTCCCAATCCAGCGGATAGACCATCTGCTCACGAACCAGGGCCGGGTCGAGTTTCGCCACCGCATCCAGCGCCGCGCGAGCCGCTTCGAGGTCCCCGCGTCCGAGCCAGTAGTCCGCCACCGCGAGGTGCACGTCAATGTGCTCAAGATCCATGGCGGCCCCGGCCCGAAGGTCTGCGTCCGCCTGCTTCTGAAGCGACGCCCGCTCGGCTGAATCCTCCGCCGCCGCGGCCAGCCCCGAGAGCAGCACGCCCCGCCGCACGCGCAGCGACCCCGATTTCGGGAATCGCTCCAGCCCTTGTTCGACCAGTGTGACGGCCTCGCGCGTGGGGCCCTGCGTCGTCCGCAGGATGCTCCCCAGCACGTAGGCGTCGATGAGCGATTGATCGTCGCCGCCGCGGTCTGCCGAAAGAACGGCCGCGATCTCGGTGTTGGCCTTGTCGAATTCGCGTTGCGCCGCCAGCGATTCCGCAAGTGCGACACGCGCTTTGAGATGCTGCGGTCGCGCCTCCAGACGCTTGGACGCGACGAAGCGCAATTCGGAAAACCCGCCCGTGACGCGATAGATTCGATGCAGCGCCGCGAACGCCTCGTCGTCGTCCGGCAGCGCGCGCAGGACGCGGCGGTATGACGCGATCGCCTGGCCGACGTTGTCCGGCTCCACCGGGTCGCCCGTGAGCTGCGCCGTCGCGTACATGCGCAGCGGCTCCAGATCATCCGGGCGGATCTTCAGGTACTTGCCCAGGTCGCGCCGCGCGCCGGCCCAGTCCCGCGCCTGGAACGCCGCAGCCCCATCCTTCCGCAGCCCCTCGATCATCAGATAGCGCCGCAGCTTCCACGCGCCGTACCCTCCGCCGCAGAGCAGCGCCGCCCCGCCCACCACCAGCGCCACCACACCGACGCGAATTCTCCCCAAACGGCAACATTGCATGGAAAGCAACTCCGCCAAGCTGTTTTATCTGTCGCGCGGCGGCAGTGTCCGCGACAGTCGAAGGACTGTCAACCGTTGATCGGCACGGCAGTTGCGCAGGGTGTGACCGAATTTGTGGCAGGCCCGGTGGACATATCCGTCCGAACCCGCCGCGCCAACCGGCGGGGTAATCTGTCCGAACCCGCCGCGCCAAGCGGCGGGGTCATCTGTCCGAACCCACCGCGCCAAGCGGCGGGTCGACGTCCCCGGCCGGTGGTAGCAGCTCGCGCAGGATCCTTAACCCACCGCTTGGCGCGGCGGGTTCGGAAAAACAGCCCGGCCGGCGGCGTCTGCCAGGAACTCCGGCCACACCCGTTGTGCAATAAAGAAGGCGTCCGCCGACGCAATCGTCAGCGGACGCCGAGGAACTCAAATCAGGCCTGCAAACTTAGGCGCTGCGGCGCTTCAGCATGCGAGCCATCGCCAGACCCATCGCACCCAGCACAGCCGCGGCCGGAGCCGGAACCGTGACGAGCTGATCCTGCGAACGACCCGAACGATCGGCATCGCTCCACAGGTTCATGATGCGGACATCGCCGATGCCGGCGTTGGGATTCTGGGCCTTCCAGGCGTTGGCCGCGGAAACCCAGGCTTCAGCCTGAATACGCAGCGGCGAGCCGGCGCTGGCATGCCAGCCTTCACCCTCGAGGTACCAGACCGCGAGTTGCAGGGCGCGAGCCGAGAACTCACGATTCGGTCCGGGGGTGTAGTTGTAACCCGCCAGAGCCTGGTTGCGGAACTGCGAGTACAGGTAGGCCGTGCGGTTGTCCAGCGTATCCGACGTGCTGCCGCCCGGACCCTGGTTGCCGTCCTGGCCGCCGAGGCCGCCGGCCGTCGCGAACGTGTTGACGTCAACCCAGTACACGCCGGGGACGTTGACGTTCTCGTTGAATTCAACGCAGAACGTCTCGAACGAGTTGGCATCAATGTCAGACGCGGCGCCCTTGATGACCTGGTTGGCAAAGCCACCCAGCGGCGTGATCTTGAACTCACCGCCGTTGCCATCAAAGTAGCCGTTGATGCGCGTGATGTTGATCTGCTTATTGGCGGGCTGAGAAAAATCAGCCAGCGCCGTCGCGCTGAACGCCAGCGCGAAGCCCGAAACGATCAGACCTTTCATAAAGTTCTTCATGCAGAACCCTCCACCAGAGGTACAGGACCGAAACACAAACACCTGAAAAAAAAGCGTATAACAATGAGCCCGTGGAGCCCGGCAGCCAGGCGACGTTGCGTCGCTACCGAAGCGGCGGTGGCCGAGCGGAGAATGCTGGTCGATGAGGACCACTTGTTGGACAGAACGCCGGACGGACAGGAGCCGTCCAGCAGGCGTGAACCGGCGCCGAAACGTGCACCGGTGCGGGGGGCAGGAATCCGGACATCAAATCGTACAGATCAAGCGGCGTCGAGTGACCCACCTGTCTGCCGCCGCTGTGATACCATGCCGGCGTAAAGTCAATCTCGCCCGAGCGCGCCGCCCGAACCAGCCGGCAGACGCCCAATCCGATCAACGCGCACGCCGTCACCGTGAGACTGTCCGGCGCGGCAGGAAGCCGAGCTGACCCCATCTCGACCCGCGAGCTCGGCGCCGAATCACCGGTAGTCGCTTGCAAAACTTGCGGCTGAAGGAGCTTAAGCTGCGTTGACGCATTGGCTCCGGACGACCCCGCGGCCTGCCGAGGCGCAAAGCCAGCTTCCGCAGTCGATACTGCGAGCGTCAAACCCAGAATGACGAGAGCCACGCGCTTCATAAACGATACAGTAGTTTACCCCATCCGGGCGTCGAGGTCAACGTCAGCGCACGCTGCCGATCAATGCTAATGGCGATTTGACAGGTTGTTACGGAAGCTGATCCGCGTTCATCTGTTATCGGTCCAAGCTCTGCATCGACAATCGTCTCTCTTCGACTGCGACGCGCTTCTCAACCGCACCAAACACGTGCCGAAGGGTGCTTGCGAAGCTCCACTCCGCCGTCACGAACGCACCCGAAACCTGCCCGCACGCCGCGACACGCCGCCAATAACCATCATCGCGACACGCCGCTTGTTCGATGCGAACCCGGTAAGACGCCCAGTCGTCCACGTTCGCGACATAAACCGCTTCCTTCACGTAGCTTAGAGCTGGGCAGACGTCGGAAGTTATTACCGGCCGCTTAGCCAGAATGGACTCCACAACGACTTTGTTGAAGCCCTCAACAAACTGGCTGGTGGTCGGGACGATAACCACACCGCTTGCCGCGAACATCTCGCGCATTCGCGCCCGGTTCAAATGCCCATGACAACGGAAGCCGCCCTCCACCCCTAGCCCGCGCGCCCGCGTCCGCAATTCTGTCAGCGACGAACCGTCGCCGCAAAGATCAAACTCAACCTCGCACCCGGCCGCCGCCAGTTGGCGATAAATCTCCAGCAGCCCGAACACGCCCTTGTCGGCCTCGATTCGGCCGGCGTAGAGCACGCGGAACGGTCCGTCCCGCGCCGGCGCGGGAATGTCGCGAAACGTGTCGGCGCAGTAGGTAGGGACGAACGAAACCCGCGGCGGGCAGCGCCCCCCGGCAAGCTGTGCCACCTGTGCCTCGATGTCCTTTGACACGCACAGCACGGCCTCGCAACCGCGGCGGAACAGAAAAGCATCCAGCCGATTAAGCAATCTCTGGCTGCGCTTGACCGCCGCGAACTGCGGCCAGAGAACACAGTGCAGCGACGGGGCGAATCGGATTCGAAATAGACGCAGGAGGAAAAAGACGAACAGGTGGCTTCCGTGCTGTCCGCCGACAACAACGTCGGCGCGAAAACGCACGGCGCTCAGCACAAGCCCGACGCCATACAGCACGCGGCTGAGATGAAACAGCAACCCGCGCGCGTCGCGAAGGCCGTGCGGCCGGTTTTCGACGGTGAACGGCCCGTCGCGGACGGCGTCGCGCCGCGGATGGCTTGATATCACGAGCGCCTCAGCGCCCATATCACGACATACGTCAAAGAACTGCGCCGAGTACGTGATCGCGACTTGCGACGGGTCGTCTTCGCCGCGCCGCCAGCAGCGGAAGGTGCCCACCACGTCGCCGGGACCGGCGACATAGAGCACACGAAGCCTGCGGCGACTTGTCGGGCTCACCCAGCGCACTCCGCCGTCAGAACGTAGTCGAGCGTCGGAAGGATCTGACGCTTTCGCGCCGTTTCGGCGTGCAGAGACTACAGCTTTCGCCGCCTTCCTTGCAACGTGCCGGGCTGCTGCCCGCCGCGGCGAAAACGTTTCGCTGCGAGTGAACCGCACACCTGGAAATCGCTCATACGCCACCGCTTCCCGGCGCTCCCGGCCGTGCGCGGACGAGGAGAGCGGAGATGGCGACGAATACCGATGAAGGGGCTGACATCTGGAATCCCGGGGGGTATCATCCCGCCGCGATCGTCGAGGCGCGCGTTCCTTCCAACCCTGCCGCAACTGCGGCCCCCCGGAAAGAAGCAGCGTCACAGCCGCGGAGAGCTGCGACGCCGACGCAGCCCGAAAAACCCTGCGTTCGCCCCACGGCGGACCGAGAAACCAAGCCCTGCTGGACGCCTTGCGCGCAAAGCGCTGCCGCGCATGCACGACGGCCCGACATGAATTGCAGACTCACCTTGAACGGACGTTTTTCCGACCCTCGACAACTCAGGGTGAGTCGTATGCCCGCCATGCGTTATCGCAATCTGGCACTGTCGCTTTGTGTTTTCGCCGCGTCCTTGGGCGGTTGCCCGGGCGGCTCGACTGATCCGATCAACGGATCCGATATCGACCAGGCCGGCAGTCCCCAGACCCCAGTCGTCGCGGGGCAGGCGATCAACGATGACGCCGGTTCGAATTCCGGCGATTCCGGCGCTATCGGCGTCGCCGACGTGGCGGCGGCGACGCTCAGCCGCCTGCCCGTCCGCGTCACGCTAAGCGGTTCGACCGATCGGAAGGGGGACATTAGTTTCGAAATCGTGTCGCCGCCCGCCGCCGGCTCGCTCAGCGCCATTACGCCCATCGATGGGCGCACCGCGGAGGTGACGTATACTCCGCCGGTCGATTTCAGCGGGAAGGCTCAGTTCAGCTATCGGGCCGTGAGCGGCGAGTCGACGTCAGACACCGCCACGGTCGTGATCGACGTGCATCCCGCGCCCTGTTTCCAGATCGACCGGACCAGCGGCCCGGCGCCGCTGACCGTCACCGTCGAGCTCGTCGGTGCGAACGCAGCGCTTTTCGGCGACGAGCAACTGACCTGGATGTTCGGCTCCACGGAGCAGCGCGGAGACCTGGCTACGCACGCACGACGACAGTTCACCTTCGACCGGCCGGGCGTCTACTCGGTCTCGCTGCTGCTGGCGACCGTCGGACTGACGCTGCCCGCGTGCCGCAGCGAGGGAAGCGGCGAGTCCGCCGGCATGGCGCGCGTCGCGGTCTTCGCAAGCATCCGCGGCGCCGTGCGCTCCACCGCCGGCCAGCTCCTTGCAGACGTGGCGCTGCAGCGCGACGGCTCCAACGAGGAATTCCGCACGGATGCCGACGGCGCCTTCGTCATCCCCGTGCCGCCGGGCTGGTCCGGCGCCGTTCGCCCGATCGGCGGCGTCTTCTCGCCCGGCCGCCGCGAATTCAGCAATGTGACGTCCGACATCGTCGGCGTCGACTTCGTCCGCCTCGCGTCGGACACCTCCGTGTACGTGCACGGCGCGGTTCGCAATCCAGCCGGAACAGGCATCGCCGGCGCGCGCGTAACCACGCCCGACGAGCAGCATTTCACGGACACGGGCGCGGATGGAACGTACGTGCTGGCCGTCCCGTTCGGGTTCAGCGGCCAGATTCAGGCCATTCCGACCAGCGGCATGCACGCCAGCCCGCCTTTTCGCAGTTTCGACGAGCTGATCGCCGACGAGTTCGGGCAGGACTTCACCTTCTCGCCCAACGAGCCGCCGGTCGCCGCCATTCAAGACAACCCGCCCGCCACCGACTTCGACCGCGACGGGCGCGAGACGGTGACGTTCGACGGCAGCAGCAGCTTCGATCCCGACGGGGTGATCGACGCCTACCGCTGGTCGGTCGACGGACAACTCGTGCAGGAAGGGTCCCTGGCGCGCCTGACGCGCTCCCTCACCGTCGGCACGCACACGATCCGGCTCGAAGTGACCGATGATTCCGGCGAATCGGACGTGTTCGAAGTGCAGCAGCGCGTCGACGCGGCGCCGGTGCTGGTCATCACGCCCGCCCAACCCACAACCTTCGTGTTCGACGGCGCAATCGATGCGCCGTTTTCGCCCGCTTCATACTCGCTTACTCTGACGAACGCCGGCGGCGACATCGTCGACTGGGGCGCCGAAAACCCGGCCCCCTGGCTGCGCGTCATCCCGCCCAACGGCTCGCTTGAAGCCGGCCAATCGATCAACGTCAGCGTCTCGCTCGTCGACGCGACGGTGCAGACGATGTCCGTCGGCACCTACACCACCACCATTCGCTTCTCCAGCGCCGCCGATGAAAGCACCAGCGAGCCGCGCAGCGTCCGTCTGCAAGTCGCCTGGCAGCCGCAGCCGAACTCGCCCCTGGGCACCAACCTCGCCCCGCCGGACTACTGGAGCACGGCCTGCGTGTTCAAGAACATGATCCGCGGCGGCGGCACGTTTGAGCTGGTGAACTCCTCCAATCAACAGCTCGTGAACGAAACGATGACGGCGGACGCCGACGGCTATCCCACGCAGCTCGCCGCCAATCGCTGGTGCCGGCTGTACCTGGGCCTGGGATCGTTCGGACACTACCCGGCCGGCGATTACGTGGCGCTCTACGACGGCGCGGGCACGCTGAGCTTCGACGTCGACGCCAGCGACTGCCTCCGGACGCGCGAGGGGCGCTACACCTTCCGCGTGAACACCCCCTCCGCGCAGGGCATTCGCATGTTCATCAAGACCACCCAGCCGGGCAACCACCTGCGCAACCTGCGCGTCATGGAAGCCCGCTTCGAAGGCGATGAGGCCTGCCAGTGGCACCCGGCATTCCTCACGAATCTGTCGCCGTTCCGCACAATCCGGTTCATGGATTGGATGCGCACCTCGCTGCGCGCCCTGGCCCGCAGCGGCGCCGCCCAGTCCGCCACCACCAATACCATCAAGCTGGACGCCGGCGCCAGCTCGCAAACCGGCGCCTACGTCGGCATGGTCGTGCTGACCACGACCAACTGGCAGCGGCGCGTGATCACCGCCTACAACGGCAGCACGAAGGTGGCGACAGTCAGCGCCGACTGGATCACGACCCCCGCCGCCGGCTCGACGTACTACCTCTACACGTACTACAACAAGACCTGGTCGGAAAAAGCCTCGCCCACCTATTACCGCCAGAACGACAGCAAGGTCGGCGTCCCGGTTGAGACCATGGTCGACTTGTGCAACACCCTCAATGCGTCGCCCTGGTTCTGCATGCCCACGGCGGCATCCGACGATTATGTCCGCCGTTTCGCCGAGTACGTCCGCGACAACCTGAAGCCGAACCTGAAGGCCTACGTCGAATACTCGAACGAAACGTGGAACGGCGTCTATCCCGGCTTCGACTACACCGCCGCCAAGTCAGTCGAGCTGGGCATTACCGCCGCCCAGTATCACGCTTACCGCGTCACGCAGATGCACCAGATCTGGAGCGACGTCTTCGGCGAACCGCGCCTGCGGTCAGACCGCGCCACCAGCCGCGTCGTCCGGCTCCTGGGGTCGCAGGCCGCCAACTACGGCGTCTCGCAGCAGGTCATGGATTACGCCGGCGATCCGCTGCCGCTGGGCGCGCCAAATCCATTCTCCGGCGGCAAGGCGGCCAAGGACTACGCCGACGCGCTGACCGTGGCTTTCTACTTCGGCAACAACGACAACCTGTTCAGCCTGGCGAATTTCGACAACCTGAGCGTGGATGCGCTGCTCGACAAGTGCGCCGAGCAGATCAACGACGAAGTCACGCGCACCGACAATCTCGGCTGGATTCGCATGAGCCTGCAACTGGCCCAGGCCCGCGGGCTGGATCTCGTCGGCTACGAAGGCGGCCAGCACCTCTCGACCGACACCACGACGCCCTACCTGCGCGGCACGGTGCAGAACTCGGGCGCGTCGAGCGTCTCCTTCACCACCGGTACGAGCGGCGCCAACGACGCCTATAACGGGTTCTACGTGACCATCGAGAGCGGCCCGGGCGCCGGACAGTCGCGGCGCGTCGTCGCTTATGACGGCCCGTCGCGCACCGCCACGCTCGACTCGGCCTGGACCACGCAGCCGACCACGTCGTCCAGCTATCTCATCCGCCACGCGCGGCACTACCGGCAGGACGAAATGAACCGCCACCCGCGGATGAAGGACCTGTACACCCAGATGTTCAACGGCTGGCGCAACCTGGGCGTCGACGCCAATGGCAAGGGCTGCAAGGTCTTCTGCCACTTCCTCGACTGCCAGCCGTGGCGCGAGTACGGCCGCTGGGGCGCGCGGGAATACTACGACCAGCCGATCTCGGAAACGCCCAAGGCGGCCGGCGTGGTGGATTTCGTCGCCAACAACGCCGCCTGGTGGACAACGCCGTAGCGTGTCGCCAGCGCGGGACGTCAGCCGGGCGCGAAGCGGCGCCGCCTGTCAGAACGCGAAGCGCAAGCGAGTAGTAGGCTGGGCTGAGTACTCGAAGCCCAGCCCATCAAACGACGAAACTACCGCGGCGCCGGAACCGGCGGCCCGACAAAGTGCTTCCACTCGCAGCCCAGCCCGTCCTGAATCATGTGTTTGGTGATGATCTGCCGGAGCATCCACGGGAAATACCCGCCGCGCTTCACGAAACCGTTGATCACCAGCGACGGCGTCGCCGTCAGTCCCAGCTCACGGCAGAGCGCCACGTCGGCCGCGACCGCGGCACGCGCATCTGCCGAATCGGCGCACGCGATCATCGCCGCGTCAAACCCGGCCCCCGCCAGCCGCCGCGTGACGCTTTCGCGCGTCACGTCCGCGAGCGCCAGCTCGTCAAATAACCAGTGATGCAGCGGCCAGAAGCGCCCCTCGCGATGCGCGCAGGCGCCCAGCGCCGCCAGCCAGCAGGCGTCCGGATGAGTGTCCTCCTCGATCGCCGGGTTGCACGTCTTGCTGATGGGCGACTGAACGAAGATCAGCCGCAGCTTGGTCGGATGGGCGACGCGCAGCTCTTCGAGCAGATTGGCGATGGAGCGGCAGTAGGGGCACTGAAAATCGCCGGCCACCGCGATGTAGATGGGCGCCTCCAGCGGTCCAATCGCCGGCTGATCGGCGAAGCGTCCCATGTCGACGTCCGGCTCCCCTTCCTTCAGGCGCAACGCTAACAACTTGACCTCGCGGAGTCCATGCTCGGCCAGCTCGCGCACCGGCACCGTCACCGTGTAGAACGCGAAACCGGTCGCCGCAAGTGTCAGGAGCAGCACCCCCGTCTTCAGGGTCTCGCCGTAGTACTCCGCCAGATCTTTGCCCAGCAGCTTGCGCGGCGACGGCAGCATGTGTCGCCAGCGGATGGCGCCGCCGATGGCGCGCTCGCGAAGCCGGCAGAGCAGCAGCAGCGCGACGTTTACGCCGTACGTCGCGGCGCAGTTGAGGCAGATGACCTTGATTCGCGCCAGCATGACCCAGGCCAGGTAGACGTCGAGCGCGACCGCCAGGGCCGCGAGAATCGTCATGATCGCCAGCGCGGCTTTCTGGTCCGGCCCGCGCAGCACCAATCCGCAGATCGAGAGGCCCGTCATCACGATGTAAAAAAACAGCCCCCACGCGGCCAGCGGGAATCCGAGAAACCACGCCGATTCGTGGGCGGCGACAGCGTGGCAGTCGAACAAGCCGACCCCGCCGCAGAACAACCCCTGTGCAATCCCGCCCGCGAACACATCCAGGTCGTCGCGCAGCAGCACCGCGCTGACGAGCGCGCCGCAGATGCACAGCGCGGCAATGAGGAGCGATCCGGCCGTGGCAAGTACGACCCGATACCCTGAACCAACGGCCGCGTGTGCAATCGGAGAGCGGCTCACCGGCGCGGACGCGGCGGGAGTCACTGAATCGGTGGGCGAAGCGGGTGTGTAGTCCATCTACGGACCGCTGCGGGGCCGGTCGGCCCGGAAAACCCGGGCGATCGGCCCCACAGCATCGTCACGTCAATCGCTTGCGGCGCGGGCCAGAGAGCCGAGAGCGTTTGGGGTGGGACGGGCGTCTCGCCCGTCCCCACGGTCTACGGAACGGGCACGCTGCCCGTTCCACTCGAAAGAGACCACCGGCTCAGCCATCCGCACCGAAACGGCACCTAGGCGCTCGTCGAACCGGAGCGCCGCAGGATCCAAACCGCCGCGATCACAACCAGCCCGGTCAGCACAAGCATGCCCTCGGTCGTCGTGGCCGGAATCGGCGGAAGGTCTTCGATGATCAGGCCGTCAAGCCAGGGCTGCGGCGACTGCGGGTCGCCGCTGATGACCTGCGCGATCTGAATGATCGGCGGCGACTTGCGGATGCACGCAAACCCGCCGTTCGGCGGCGGCTGCTCGCCTTTCGGGGACTGCGAGCCGAGGATGCAATGCCAGTTAATCCAGTACATCTGCCGTCCGCGGCGCTGGAAGCAGACGCTCTTGTGGGTCTGGGTGCAGACGGCCCAGGTCTCTGAGGCGATCTTCGGTCCGGCGCCGCTGGGTTGATCCTCGGCCCCGCGCTGATGCGGCGCCCAGTCCCAGCAGCAGTCATTCGCGGCGAAAGCAGTCGAAGCGCCGAGCGACAACGTCAGCGCGGCAAGCGTGCCAATGATATATCTCATGTTTCAATCCTCGCGAAAAAACAGGTACAAACTTCGGTCCCCTTCAAGAACAGAATACGCGCGATGCAATGACAGCGCCGCGCGGGGGACCGCGAGGAAGCAGCGGCCGCAGACGCGACCACAAGCGAAGCACGAAATCATCGACCGCCAGCAGCGCCGCAGGCGCCGCCGGGGCGGATCGAACGGTTCTCCCTGCCGGGGCGGCGAGGCGCTCCGTCGCGGCATCCAAAACCCGCACAAAACCGGCGTTGATGTAGGCCACCAGGCAGGCGACGATGACGTAGCCCAGCAAATGCCCGGTGGACGTGAGTAGCCCGCCGCCGTGAGTGCCGACGCTCAGCACGCCGCCGGGAACCTGCGCGGTCGTCATGCTCAGCGCAAGTTCAAGGCAGGCCCATAGCACGGCCAGCAGCAGCGGCGCGAAGCCCAACTGCCGTCGCAGCGCCGCCGCCCCGCCGGCATACGCGGCCAGCAGCCCCGCCGTGACCCCGAAGCGCATCCCCGCCTCACGCGGCCCGTCGAAGTAAATCGCGCTGAGCATCGCTGCAAAGCAGCCGCCCCACACACACCCGGCCCCCGCCGCCGCCAGCGGCCGGAACCGGTAAATCGCGGCGAACAGCGGGGCCGCGGCAATCCAGGCCAGCGGCGCACAGGTGGGCGAGAAGCGGGCAAACAGCGCGATGAACGCGCTGCCGCACAGCGCGGCGACGACCAATGCCGCCTCGACCAACGGTCGTGGCGCAACGGTACGCACTTGGCAACGTGCGGTCGATCGCACGGCGATGCCTCAGCAGGTGCGCAGCCGAGAACGCTCGGCTTGGCGAAATCCGAATCTTGAAACGTGATGCAAACCGCGGCGAACGGAAGATCCGCGGCAAACTGCGCCGGGCGCGCCTCACGAGCGGTGTGAACGAATGGTGAGCCCGCAGACGGTATCCTAGTGACAGCCCCGCCGACGATGCAATTGGAATACTTCCTACGGGCCTCTTTCGGGCTATCCCGATCGCGCCGGCGCTTTTCCGAACCCGCCGCGCCAAGCGGCGGGTTGACGATCGTCAGCGTACGGCGCCCCATCTGCCGCGGAGATGACCCCGCCGCTTGGCGCGGCGGGTCCGGACCAATCGCGGCGAGGCACTATCCCACCGCGACCGGCTCACGCCGCTCCGCATTCTGCACCCGCGACGCCAGCACCCGCGCATGCCATCGGCTGTAATGCTCGCGCGCATCGCGCGCCAGGAGGTCGGCGAACTGCGGGTCGAACTGCGCCCCGGCCTGCGCCTTGATCTCAGCCACCGCCTGTTCAATCGTGCGGTGCGAGCGGTAGGCGCGATCGGTCGTCATGGCGTCGAACGCCTCCACGACGGTCAGCAGGCGCGAGCCAATCGGGATGCTCGTGCCCTTCAGCCGGTCCGGATAGCCGTCACCGTCGTAACGCTCCCGGATATGCCGGATCATGAGGATTTCCGTCTCGAACATCCGCAGCGGCTCCAGAATCCGGCAGGTAATCAGCGGCACCTGCCGAACCAGCGCGGCTTCCTCCGGCGTCAGAGGATCGATCTTCTGCAACAGGCTGTCGGGCACGCCGATCTTGCCGAGATCGTGCAACATCGCGGCGTTTGCGGTCGCCGCCCGCAGGGCCTCGGGCCATCCGGCCGCTTCGACCAGCCACGTAGCGTAGGTCGTCGCGTTGCGCGAATGCGACGCGCTGTAGCGGTCGCGGGCCTCCAGCGCCTGGACCAGCGCCCAGACGCTCTGCAGGCAAAGCTCTTTCGACTGCAGGCTGAGCTGCGCCACCTGCTTGCGCAAACGGTCGATTTCGCAGCTTTGCATCAGTACCGGTGTGTCGCCGCCGGATTCAACCTCGTCGGAGCGCGTCACGCGGTTGCGCCCCAGCCGCTTTCCGGTGTACAGCGCCTGGTCGCCGAGGTTGATTAGATCAGACACCGACCCCACGCCCGGATCGCCGCTCGACACCACGCCCACCGACGCCGTCACCACCAGTTGCGGCACGTCGGCGACGCGGACTTCCTGCGGCAGCGTCTGCACGATGCGGTCGGCCAGCGCCGCCGCCTCATCCAGGTTGGTTCTCGGACAGACGACGCTGAATTCCTCCCCGCCGTAGCGGGCGACGACGTCGATGTCGCGCACCAACCGCGTCAGGTGCTGCGCCGTGGAGATGAGCACGGCGTTTCCGCACTCGTGCCCGTACGTATCGTTGATCGCCTTGAAGTGATCCAGGTCGATCATCAACAGCGAGACAGTCCCCCCGTAGCGCTGCACGCGCGAGTACTCGCGATCCAGCAGGTGCCGGAAATGGGCGTAGTTCCACATGCCGGTCAGACCGTCGGTCAGCGCCGCCCGTTGCAGGCGCTCCTGCAGCCGGCTCACGCGTACGCCGTTCCGCAGCCGAGCGAGCAGTTCATCGAAGTCGAAGGGCTTGACCAGGTAGTCGTCGGCGCCGGTATTGAGCGCCAGGTGCTTCGTGGCGCGCTCGCCGCAGCCGGTCAGGATGATCACATAGGTCCCCGCCACGTGCGGATCGGCCCGGATCTGGCGGCAGACCTCGATGCCGTCCATGTCCGACATCAGCAGGTCGCACAGCACGATCCGCGGCCGGCGCTCGCGCACCAGCACCAGACCCGCGGCGCCGCCGTCCGCCTCGATCACGCCATACTGCTTTCGCAGCAGGCGCACGAGCTGGCGGCGCTGATCCGCGTCATCTTCGATGATGCAAAGGTCGATCGCGAAGGGATCCAAGCGCGTTCCTAATCGCAGATGTCGCCGGGACGCCGCCATGCGCGCCCGGTTCGAGCCTTCGTCTTTCCTGCCTATCGTCGCGATCGGTGCATCCTTTTGAGGGACTTCAATGACGAGTACGGAGTCGTCCCTTGGGGGACCGGCCTCCGGCCGGTCTGTTTTGTGTTCCACCACGACAACGACACTCCGGCCAGAGGCCGGTCCCCCAGCCGTCCACCCCGGAACCGCCGCCGCGCGTGTCAATCTTGCGCGTCCAGCCCGACCGTCTTTCCGAACCCGCCGCGCCAAGCGGCGGGGTAACGATCATGAGCGAACGCCGCCACGCACGCCGGAGATGCTCTGCCGAACCCGCCGCGCCAAGCGGCGGGGTAACGATCATGAGCGAACGCCGCCACGCCCCCAGGGACGTCAACCCGCCGCTTGGCGCGGCGGGTTCGGACAGACATGCCCGGGCCAACCCGGCCGATTGCTGGAGAACCGCGGCGCTTTCGGCTAAAAACGCCCGCGATGCGAACCTACAAGGACGCCGGCGTCGACATCCACGCCGGCGATGAAATGGTCGACCGGATCGCGCCGCGCGTCCGCCGCACCTACACGCCGCGCGTCCTTCCCAGCCACGGCGCGTTCGCAGGCCTCTTCCGCCTCGACTTTGACGACCGACTCTTCAAACGCAACTACCGCGACCCGGTGCTGGTCGCCTGCACCGACGGCGTCGGCAGCAAGCTGCTGATCGCGGCAGCGGCGAAGCGCTATGAGACCGTCGGCCTCGACCTCGTCGCCATGAACGTGAACGACCTGCTCTGCTGCGGGGCCGAGCCGCTGTTCTTTCTGGATTACGTCGCCGTTCATAAGCTCGACCCCGCCACGGTCGCGACCATCATCGAGGGCGTCGCCGCCGGCTGCGAAGAAGCCGGCTGCGCCCTGCTCGGCGGCGAAACCGCGGAACTGCCCGATCTCTACCAGCCGACGCACTTCGACCTGGCCGGCTTCGCCGTCGGAGTTGTCGAGCGGCGACGGATGCTGACGCGCACGCTGGTTCGCCCGGGCGACGCCATCGTCGGACTATTTTCCAGCGGCATTCACTCCAACGGCTACGCGCTGGTTCGCCGGCTGCTTCTGGACGAGGCCCGTTTGCCGCTCCACAAGCCCATCCGCGGGCTGGATGAGCCGCTCGTCGACGCGCTGCTCCGGCCCACCCGAATCTACGTGAAACCGGTGCACACCGTCCTGGCCCGCTACCGCCGCCGCGGCCAGATTTCCGGCATGGCGCACATCACCGGCAGCGGCATGCCCGGCAACATCCCGCGCATGCTCCCGCCCGTCTGCGACGCCGTCATCAACCGCGGAAGCTGGCCCATCCCGCCGATTTTCGGCCTGATCGAGCAGCGCGGCGTCGCGGAAAAAGAGATGTACGACGTGTTCAACATGGGAATCGGGTTTACAATGACCGTACGGTCGAAGTCAGCCGCGACGGTTGTGCGAGCGCTGGAAAAGGCCGGCGCGCCGGCTGCCGTCATCGGCCGGGTCCGCAAGGGACGCGGACAGGTCGATTTTCGATAGCGTCCGTTCGGACAAGGAGGTCCGATGTTCGCGAGATTCCCAACGATGCGTCTTGCGTTCGCCTGGCAACGTCTGAACCGCTGCGCCGCCGTCCTGCTGGCGGCGCTGCTCCTGCTCGGCGGGGCGGGCTGCGCGGCGCGCAACGACCTTCCGCCGGTTCAGTACGACATCGAGAACTGGAAATTCAGCGGCGCCGAAGGGCGCGAGATCACGACCGAGCACTACCTGATCCGCACCACGCTGACCGACGACGCGCTGCTCAGCGCGCTGCCCGAGCTGATGGAGCGCTCGTTTGAGTATTACCGAACGCTCGTCCCGCCCAGCCAGGCGCCGCGCGAGCGCATGACGGTCTATCTCTTCGCCACGCGCCCGCAGTGGATGCGCTTCACGATGGATTTCACCGGGCCGCGCGCCAAAATGTTCCTCCAGATTCGCAACGGCGGATACTCCGAGAACGGCGTGACCGCGATCCAGTACGTTGCCCACCAGACGACGTTCCCGATCATGGCTCACGAAGGCCTGCACCAGTACCTGCACCACTACGTCAATCCGAATATCCCCGCCTGGCTGAACGAGGGACTGGCCGTGATCTGCGAAGGCCAGCGCTGGACCAGCGGCGGACTGATCGGATTCGACCCGTGGTACAACCCCCAAAGGCGCAACACGCTGGCCGAGGCCGTGTTCAACAAGCGCACCTTCCCGCTCACCCAGTTGGTCGAGACGCACGCCGGCCGGATTCTGAACGAGACCACCTCGCGCGTCGGCACGTATTACGCCCAGTTGTGGGCCCTGGTGCTCTTTCTTCGCGAAGGCCAGGGCGGAAAGTACGCGCCCGGATTTCAGCGACTCCTCGAGAGCGTCGGCGAGTACGATCTCGAACAATACGCCCGCGCCGCGCACATCTGGTCCGAAGGACGCCGCTACAACTACGGCGAACACCTGTTCCGATGCTTCATTACCGAAGACGTCGAGACGTTTGAGCAGGAGTACCTGGCGTTTCTGCGCGAGCGCATGGTGGCGCATTGAGTTAAGAGTAGCGAGTAGCGAGTAGCGAGTTGGTTCCGAGCCGCGACCGTAATTCTGTCCGAGCCGCGTCCGTAATTCTGTCCGAGCCGCGACCGTGAGGGAGCGGACCGCGAGCGCGACAGGCGTCCCAACGCGAAGCCAGGCAGCGCCTGTCAGAACGCGAAGCGCCAGCGAGCGCGACAACAGAAACCGCTCGGCGCACGTGCTGTCCTGCTCCAGCCGCTCCCTTGCGATTCGCGTTCCGAGCCGCGCTGCGTTTCGCCGCGGCCGCTGAATGGGAGATGAACAATGGCGGATGCACCGGGCATTATTTCGTTTGAAGATTTTGCCAAGGTCGACCTGCGCGTCGCCACCGTCCTGAAAGCCGAGCCGCACCCGAACGCCGACAAGCTGCTCGTGCTCCACGTCGATCTGGGTGGCGAGCAGCGCCAGATTCTCGCGGGAATCCGCGCCTACTACGCCCCGGAGCAACTCGTCGGCCGCCAGATCGTTGTGGTCGCGAACCTGGCCCCGCGCATGATGCGCGGGCTGGAAAGCCAGGGCATGCTCCTGGCCGCCTCCCCGCCGGACAAGTCGTCGGTGGTCATCCTGGGCGTCGAGCAGCCCGTGCCGGCCGGGGCGAAGGTCTCCTGATTTCGACGGAAAAGGCGAACCACAGAGGCACAGAGGCACAGAGAAAGGCGTGCACGACATTCTCTTCTCTGTGCCTCTGTGCCTCTGTGGTTAGATTCTTCGATTCAAAATGACGCTGCTCGTCAATGACATCGGCACGCTCATCGCCGTCCCCCCCGGGCCGATTCCCGGTTCGCGCATGCGCAGCCTGCCCGAGCTGCGCGACGCCGCGCTGCTCATCGAAGACGGCCGCATCGCCTGGTTCGGCCCCGCCTCGCAGGCGCCGGCCGCCGACTCGTCGCTCTCCGCCGCCGGCGGACTGGTCATCCCCGGCCTGATCGACTGTCACACCCACGTCCCCTTCGCCGGCGACCGCAGCGGCGAATTCGTGCGGCGCGTCGCGGGCGAATCGTATCTCTCGATCCTGCAATCCGGCGGCGGAATCCGCGTGACGTCGGCCGCCGTGCGGGCCGCATCGCGCGATGAGCTGGTCGTGGAAAACCTGCCGCGCCTGCGGCGAATGCTGGCCGAGGGCGTGACGACTTGCGAGTGCAAGAGCGGTTACGGTTTGTTGCCCGAACACGAGATCAAGCAGCTCGAAGCCGTGCGCGAGCTGAATCAGCAGCAGCCGATCGAACTGGTTCCGACGCTGCTGGGCCTGCACTCGCTGCCGCCGGAGTTCGACGGGCGCGGCGATGATTACGTCGCACACATGAGCTCGCCCGCGCTGCTGGAACGAGTGTCACGCGAAAAGCTGGCTCGCTTCGCCGACGTCTTCTGCGACCGCGGCGCGTTCAACGTGGAGCAGTCGCGCCGGTTTCTGTCGGCCGCCGCGGCCGCCGGCCTGCGCGTCAAACTGCACGCCGACCAGCTCGCCCAGATCGGCGCGTCGCGCCTCGCCGCGGAGCTGCGAGCAGTTTCGGCGGATCACCTTGAAGAGATCGACGACCAGGGGATCGCAGGGCTTCAGTCCGCGGGCGTGATCCCGGTTGTGCTGCCGGGCTGCACGTTCTTTCTGGGTGTGCCGCACGCGCCGGCGCGAAAGCTGATCGACGCCGGCCTGCCGCTGGCGATCGCGACCGACTGCAACCCCGGCTCGGCCATGATCGAGTCGCTCACGCTCGTCATGCACATCGCCTGCTGCCAGTTACGCCTTCAACCGGCCGAAGCCCTCGCAGCCTGCACAGCGAACGCGGCGGCAGCGCTGGGATTGCACGACCGGCTCGGCGCGATTCATATCGGTCATCAGGCCGACCTGACCATCCTCGACGCGCCTTCGCTTGCGATGTGGTTCTACACCCCCGGCCGCGCCCGCGTCCGCACCGTGATCAAGCGCGGAAAGGTCGTCCTCGAAACCCGGTAGCGGCCGCCACCCGTGCCATCCGTAGATCGCGGTAGCGGCCGGCCCCCGTGCCGGCCGTACGGGGGAGGCGGGGCGGCGCGGTCAAGGAATCTACGGCCGGCACGGGGGCCGGCCGCTACCGCCGCTCGCGATCTTCAAACCGAAGAAACGGAGAGGGCGAGATTCGAACTCGCGATACCGCTTGAGAGCAGTATGCCGGTTTAGCAAACCGGTGCCTTCGGCCACTCGGCCACCTCTCCACGCTGACGCCGACGCATTACGCCGCCGCCGCTCGCGATAGAATATCCGCGCTTCGCGCGTGAGACAACCAGAATGACCGCTACGAACTCTGCCAACGACGCGCTCATCATCGGCGGCGGCGTCATCGGCTGCTCGATCGCCTTTCGCCTCGCGCGCGCCGGCGCCCATGTCGTCCTGATCGAACGCGCCCGATGCGGTGAAGAATCCTCCTGGGCCGGCGCCGGAATCGTCGACCCCGGCAGCCTCGTGCGCGGCGACCCGATGGCGGAACTGCGGCGGATGAGCGTGGCCCGCTTCGCCGGTTTCGTCGACGAAGTGCGCGCCGCGGGCGGCGTTGACCCGGAGTACATCGCCTGCGGCAAGCTCGACCTGATCCTGGACGATAACCAGGAGGCCTCCGCCAAACGCGAGCTGGCGGCGCAGGATGAACAGCCGGCGGCCGCGCGCGGCCTCGCGCCGCGCCTGAAGCGTTTGACTACTGAGCAGAGCCTTGCCGCCGAGCCGGTGCTCGCTTCCCCGCAGGCGCGTCGAGCGCAGCAACACCTGCGCGAACTGCGCGGCGGACTGCTCGACCACCATGTCGTTCAGGTCCGAAACCCGCGCCTGATGGCCGCATTGCGGGCGGCGTGCATCGCCGCGGGCGTGCGGATCATCGAAAACTGCGCCGCCGCCGCGCTGCGCATCGACGGCGATCGCGTCACCGGCGCTGAGATGGCCAACGGCGTGCTTACGGCGAACACGACCATTCTCGCCGCCGGCGCCTGGTCTTCGCAGCTTCACCCACACCTCGCCGCGCTGACGCCCGTTCATCCGGTGCGCGGGCAGATTGTGCTGCTTGAGCAGTCGCCGCAGCCCCTGCGGCACGTGCTCTACATCGGGCGGCACTACCTCGTCGGTCGCGCCGACGGGCGAATCCTGGTGGGCAGCACGGTCGAGCCGGATTCGGGATTCGACAAGCGGAACACGGCGGCGGGCGTAGGCGAACTGCTGGCGGTCGTGCAGCGCGCCACACCCGGCCTCCGCGACGCGACCGTGGTCCGCACCTGGGCCGGCCTGCGTCCCGGAACGCCCGACGGCCGGCCGTACCTGGGGCCCGTGCCCGGGCTGAGCGGCCTGATCGCCGCGACCGGCCACTACCGCAACGGCGTCACGCTCGCACCGATCACGGCGGAGGTAGTTGAACAGATCGTGACGCGCGGATCCGCGGGGATCAATCTGTCGCCGTTCTCTCCCGGAAGAATGTGAGTTGTGGTACGGGCTTCCAGCCTGTTCACGCCGGCGAGATTCGAACCACGAACCGCTTGCCGTTGCGCAGAGTCAGCACAAACCCGTGCTCAAACGAAACCACCCCCGCGTCACGCAGGCTGCGAGCGCTCGCCCCGGAAAGCACGTCCCGCCGCAGCACCTCCAGCAGTTCGCGATCTCCCTCCGCCGCCCCGTTGATCAACACCGTGAGCAGTTTCGACAATGCGGCCGGCGCGCGGTCGCTGCCGCGGCGACCGTCGTCGCCTGACCTGGCCTCTCTCTCCCTCATCGCCGTCCGCGCCCCGGGGGCGCTTCCGCGGTTACTGCGCCAGATGTCTCACCGCCGCATCGGCGTCCTCAAAAAACGAAAACATCTTGGCGAAATTCGTGATCTTGAAAACCCGCACGATTTCCGGCCGCAGCGCGGCCAGCACCACGCGGGCCTGCGCTTTCTCCGCCCGGCTGCGCAGCGTGGTCAGCACCCCCAGCGCCTGTGACGACAGAAACCGGACGTCGCGGAAATCCAGCGCCATCCTCTGCACGCCGGAATCCACCAGCTCGCCCAGTTCCCGTCCGATGCGCTGAATTGTGTCGTTGTCGAGAATCGAGTTGTCGCGGAAGCGGACGAGCGTGACGCCCTCCTGCTCCGTGACCATCAGGCTGCGTGTATCCATCGCCTCGGCTCCGCGGTGGGAACGAACACCGCGCTCCAGTATACCCGTACGCTGGGCCGAAGCGGCAAGAGGATTACGGATTGGGTCGAGGCGGTGTGACTCTGGATTCCGGCACGCTCGGCGGGCATATCTGTCCGAACCCGCCGCGCCAAGCGGCTGGGCGACGTCCCGGGCCTATGACGCGCCGCGCGCCTACGATCGTCAGCCCGCCGCTTGGCGCGGCGGGTTCGGAAAAACGGCCCGGCCGGCTACAGGCGTCGGCGCGTCGAGCAGATGGCTACGCCTGCGGTCCGCTCACTCCCGGCGATGGGAACTTCCGCGTCAACCCGAAGCACAACAGCGCGATCGCCGTCATCGAGACGGTCTCGCAACCGATAACCCCGTTCGTGGCCGCCGCGATCGGATCAGGCTCGGCCGTCTTTCCAGTGCCATTCGGCTCGGCCGGCGCCGCTTTCGCGATTTCGGCGAACAGCGCGGCCTGGTTGGCGAGAATCAGCCGTTGCGTCGAAACCGCTTCGGCGTTCTTCAGGTTGTCCTGAATCTCCTTGGCGATCTCGCCGACAATCGTGCCCAGAGATTCAAAGTTCTCGCCCAGCGACTTGAGCGGGTCGGACTTCGCGTCTACCAGGGCATAGCCGTGCAGTCCGAGCGTTCCGCCGATCTTGAGCAGCTCCGAGCTGGCACGTAGCGACTTGCCGGTGAGCTTGAGCGACAGGGCAAGCTGCTTGGCGCGCCCCTCAACCCATGCGGCCAGCAAGTCGTGGTTTTCCAGAAACGGCAACGCCGATCGCAGCCGCGCCTCGAACCGGTCGGCGTCGTCGATCGCCGTCCGATCCGTGCTGTCGAGCGGTCGAATGTGTTCCTCCACCTGGCCGCCCGGACCGCCGAGCGAATCCCCGACGATGCGCTTGATCGTCTTGAGCGCCTCAACGTCCTGCCGCAACTCGCGCAGGATGCAGAGGTCCGGCAGCCCGCGGAAGATCGGGTAAAGCAGCTTGCAGTCCACCGACTGGACTTTGTCGATCAACCGCCCCAGGAGCTTGCTCCGGCGGTCCTCCTTGGACATCGCCCCGAAGCAGTCCGGCGGTGTGATCAGCTCGTTGACCGCTTCGTTGAGCGACTGCAAGTCGACCAGAATCGAGAGGAGCTGGTCGCGGAATTCGTCGCAGCGCTCCAGCTCGAACTCGCGGTAGCCTTCAATCTGGTCAGCCAGTAGCTGTTTGACATTTTGGACCTCGTCCGTGACGGCCGCGCGCACCTGGTCGGTAAGGTTGGCGACCCCGGCGCGGACGCGGTCGACGATTTCAGTGGCCTTGTCACGGGCTTCCGTGGCGCGGTCGCGAGCCTCCTTGGCCCGGTCGCGGGCCTCGGTCGCCCTGTTCCGCGCGTCGGTCGCCACGCTCTTGATGTCGTCGATGATGTCAGCGCGAGCGGCGCCGCAAAGGAGGACGCCGCTGGTGAGGATCGCCGCGACGGGGCGTGTGAGTGTGAACATGTTCGACATCTCCATTTCCGGGCGGGCACGCGCGGCGCCGCGTATGAACAGCGCAGCGTCGTCAGCCGTCGCCCGTGACGGGTTGTGGCCTGGAGGGTTTACGCTGCCTTCGGCCGAACCTATCTCCAGTACCGCACGATTCCCGCCGCCCGCGCAGGATTCTTGAACGGAATTCCGCAGATTCGCCAAGAATCAGCGCCGGGACGGTTGCCACGCCGTTCGACCGGCACTCGCATTGAGGTAGAATGGAGATTCACGTGTTCGGGAGCCTGGGCCAATGGGCGAGATCACCCAAATCCTGGCTGAACTTCGGTCAGGAGACTTCGCCGCCCGGGATAGACTCGTGGAAATCGTATACTCCCACTTGCGCGCGCTGGCGGGAAGCTTCCTGCGGCGCCAGCCGCGCGCCCACACCCTGCAGCCGACGGCCCTGGTCCACGAGGCGTTCGTCCGACTGGTCGGACATGAGGACGCGAAATTCAACGACCGGGCGCATTTCTTCGCCGCGTGCGCCGCCGTCATGCGGAACATCCTGGCGGATCACGCACGCCGCCGCCGCGCCGCCAAGCGCGGCGGCGGCCAGCGCCGGCCGATGACCTTGCTCGACACCGTCGCGGCCGACGGCGAAAGCCCGGTCGACGTCATCGCGCTCGACGAGGCCCTCGCGCAGCTCGCGGCTCTGAACGCGCGTCACGCACGCGTCGTCGAGTGCCGTGTCTTTTCGGGAATGACCGTGCCGGAAATCGCCGAGGCGCTGGGCGTCGCGGAGCGCACCGTCAACACCGACTGGGCCACGGCGCGCGCCTGGCTCGGGGTCCGGTTATCGAGCGGCGAAATGCCATGAACCCGGCTCAGTACGAGCTTCTGTCGGCGTTGTTTCTGGAGGCGCGCCAGATGCGCCCCGACCGCCGCGGAGAGTTCCTCAGCCAGGTCGCGCAGCGCGAGCCGGGGCTGATTACGGAACTGAACCGGATGCTGACCTGCGACGCACGGCCGAGCGCGCCGTTGGATGCGCTCGCGTCAGGCGGCGGCGCCCGCGCGCTGGCCGGAAGCCTGTCGCAGTCCGATTGGACCGGCGCCGACCCCTCCCGGCTGCCCGCGCTCGAAACCCCTCGGCAAATCGGGCGCTACTCGATTATCCGGCTGATTGGCGAGGGCGGCATGGGCATCGTGTACGAAGCCCAGCAGGACGATCCCCGGAGGCGCGTGGCTCTGAAGATCCTCCGCGCGGGTTTCGGCTCGGAGCGTCTGGTTGAGCGCTTTCATCGCGAAGCGCAGATGCTCGGCCGCCTTCATCATCGCGGAATTGCCCAAATCTACGAAGCGCAGACTTCGCCCCCGGTCGGCGAGGCGCCCTATTTCGTCATGGAGCTGATCGACGGCCCGCCGCTGTCGTGCTTCGCATCCGACCGGAAGCTCACCATACGCCAGCGCCTTGAGCTGATTGCCGAGATCGGCGACGCACTCGCCTATGCCCACGCGCAGGGCGTCGTTCACCGCGACCTGAAGCCCGGCAACATTCTCGTCGACACGCGCTCCCAACCGGCCGGTCGCACCGACGATGACCCGCTCGCTTCACTCGAAACCCGCCTGGGCGGCCAGCCCAAAATCCTCGACTTCGGCGTCGCCCGCTGCGCCGAATGGCAGACCCTCACCGAGGCCGAATCCGGACGGCTGGTGGGGACGATCCCCTACATGAGCCCCGAGCAGGCCGGCGGCGGCGCGATCGACGCGCGCAGCGACGTTTATTCGCTCGGCGTCATCGCCTTCGAGCTTCTTGCCGGGCGCCTGCCGTACGATGTAGCCGGCAAAATGCCCCACGAAGCGGCGCGCATCATCCGCGACGACGAGCCCCTCCGGCTGGGAGTGCTCGACCGGCGGCTTCGCGGCGACATTGAGGTCATCGTCGCCAAGGCGCTCGAAAAAGACGCCGCCGGCCGCTACGCCTCCGCGGCCGATCTCGCCGCCGACATTCGCCGCCACCTGCTCGGCCGGACGATCATGGCACGCCCGGCGTCGTTGCCCTATCGAGCCTGGAGAATCGCCGGCCGTCGCAAGGCCCTGACCGCGGCGGCGATGGTGGCTCTGGCGGGCGCGGCGATGCTGACAGCGAGCGTTCTCACGCTGTCGCAGCGCGGGCTTTCGCCGGAGGGACCGCCCATCGCTGCGGACGCGGAGATCCGCTCGCCGACCGGCATGGTGACGGACGTGCGCTACGCCGATGCGTGGCTGGCCGACCACCCGACCGCCGAGGCGTACGCCTTTGACCGGTTTTTCCCAAGCATCGATTCGGCCGATGCCTGCCTCGCCGGCGCGTGCGTTCCGGTTGTTCTCCAATTGGCGGGTGGGACGCTCACGCTCAGCGCGTTCGACGCCGGCGGCGCCCCAACCTGCGCCATTCGCGACGGCTCGAGTTTCGCCAACCTGTCCGACGCCTACATTGAGCCGGGCGGCGTGCTCGTACTGGAGTTCAATCCCCCGATTCGCGCCTTCTACGGCATGTTCGGCTCACTTGAAAAAGGCGCCAGTGTGACGGAGAGACTCTACTTCCGCGGCGCGCTGGTCGGCGTCAGCGCCGGCGCGAAATCCCGACATTCGGGCAATGCGCAGGGGCACGGCTTCGCCGCCCTGGTCCCCATAGACCGAATCGAAATCACCACCAACGATTCTGGTGACGATGGCCGTGGCGCGATGCTCGGCGCGTTTCGATTCTTGCGATCCGGCGAACCCTCGCTGGGCACGATCCGCATCCCGGGCTACGGCAGCGCCTACGGGGACGTGGTTCACCTCGACTTCGCCTGCGTTTTCGAAGGACTGTAGCGTCGGCCCTCAGTGGCCGACGGCAGTCTTCGCCGGGTCCTCGCGCATCCTTGGCCACACAGGGTCGACACTACGAAATCAACCTTTCCGCACCGCATTCCGGGCAGCGCTGCCCCGCTGAGCCGCGCAGGTCGTAGCCACACCTCTGACATTGCCCGGGTCGCCAGAATTCGCGGCAGAATCCCATCAACCAGCCGCCCAGTTCAATGCTCGCCTGGCACGCGGCCATCGTCGCCAGGCCGGCGCCGATCGCGGCCCAGAGCGCCATCGGCGCGCGCGACGCGGCAATCGCGTGGATCGCGCCGCAGACCGCGTTTGCCAGCGTGACGACGATCAGCAGCGTGTACAGCGGTCCCTTCTGCTCCACGCGGTAGGCGCAATACCCCATGATTCCCGCCGCAACGAGCGTCAGCGCCAGCCACGCGGAAACCAGTCCGGACGCCGGCAGCCCGATGCGCAGCGCCGCCACGACCGCGAGCCCGAGCGGCGGATACGCCAGCTCGAAAAACGCGACCACGCGCGGTTCGCTGCGGATGGAACGCTTCTTCACGTCGTCCTCTTCATGCACGCCGCCGGCGTCGCTATTCTGCGGTCACCAACATGAAGAAAAAAGCCGCCCGACGAATCGGCTCATCAACGGCCCCGGCCCGAACGGACGCCGCGGTCGCCGACCTTGAAGCCGCGCTGAATCGCATCGCTCCTTTCAAGCTCGCCGCCGAATGGGACAACGTCGGCTTGCTCGCCGGACGGCCCGAGTGGCCGGCGCGACGGATTCTGCTGGCGATCGATCTGACCGACGCCGTCGCCCGCGAAGCGATTCGGACGGAAACTGACGCGCTCGTGCTCTATCATCCGCCCATCTTCAAGGGAATCCGCAGCGTCACGCCGCGGGCCGAGTGTCCGACCACGCTGCTGCCCGATCTGCTGGCCGGCCGCGTGGCGCTGCTGGCGGTGCACACCGCCATGGACGCGGCCGTCGGCGGAACGAATGACGTGCTGCTGGATGCGTTCGACCCGGCCGAGCGGCTCCCGCTGACGCCGGCGGTCGAGCGCGAAAGCGAATACAAGCTGGTTGTGTTCGTGCCGCCGGCCGGCGTCGAAAGGCTGCGAGCCGCACTGGCCGCGGCGGGGGCCGGCCGCATCGGCCACTACGACGAATGCAGCTTCGAACTCGCCGGGCGCGGCAGCTTTCGCGGCGACGAGACCACGAATCCCACGATTGGCCAGCGCGGCCGGCTGGAGCACGTGGCAGAAATTCGCCTGGAGATGATCCTGCCGAAGTCGCGGCTCGGCGGCGTCGTGCGTTGCCTCTATGCGAATCACCCGTACGAGGAGCCCGCGTTTGATCTCTATCCGCTCGCGGGAATCCCCGGGCGCGGGCAGGTCGGGATGGGGCGCATCGGACGGCTCGCCCGGCCGCGGCGCGGCGACAAGCTGCTGCTGGCGCTCTCCAAGCGGGTCGACCTTTCAGCGGCGACCGTGGTTGGAGATTTGAACCGGACGTTTGGCTCCGTGACGACGGCCGCCGGGGCGTTCGGCGTATCGTTCTTCACCGACCCGCATTCGCTCGTGCTGACGGGCGAATTCAAGCACCACGACGCCCTGGAGTTGCTCAAGCGCGGCGTCTGCGCGGTCTGCCTGGGGCACTACACCAGCGAACGACCCGTGCTGGATGCCGTTCGGGCCCGGCTGACGGCCGACCTGTCCGGGGCGGAGGTGCGCATCGCCAAAGCCGATGCGCCGCCTCTGCGTCCGCTCCCGACGTCGATTTTTCGCTGAATTTGACGGCCTCGCAGGGCACATCGCGTCTGGGTAGGGTGTGGCCAGAGTTTCTGTCAGACGCGGCCAGCAGGGCCGATTTTCCGAACCCGCCGCGCCAAGCGGCGGGCTGACGATCGTTGCCGAGCGGCGGCTTTTGGGCCGAGGACGTCAACCCGCCGCGTGGCGCAGCGGGTTCGGACAGATGTGCCCGCCGAGTCTGCCAAAACTATGGTCACGCCCTCTGGGTACTGAGAGCGGCGGCTTCGCAAATCCGAATATCGCCGCGCTCCGCTCGAACACCATGGGTCAGACTTTTGTCTGAAAATGCCGGACAAATGGCCAAACCGCCTGATTTCCGATATTCTTCCGCGTCGCCGTTCGACGCGGCTGTTGGGGGTGTCCCTGACCGACCAAGGAGAGCCCGAATGACTCTGGCAGGATTGCGAAAGCTGATTCCCACACTGGCGATTGGCGCGTGCGCGTTCAGCGCGACCGCCGACGACAAACCCGACAAAGCCGGCGCCAAGACCGCGGCCAAAGCCGGCGAACCCGCCGTCAAGACCGACGCGAAAGCCGGCGACCTGATCCCGCGCGCGGTCATCTTCGGAAACCCCGACCGCGCCCAGCCGCAGGTCAGCCGCGACGGGAAGCAGCTCAGCTTCCTTTCAGCGGTGAACGGCGTGCTGAACGTCTGGGTCGGCCCGGTCAATCAGCCCGACGCCGCCAAGCCCGTCACCAGCGACACCAAGCGCGGCATCCGGCAGTACATGTGGGCCTATGACAATCAGCACATCATCTACCTCCAGGATACGGGCGGCGACGAAAACTGGCGGGTCTACGGGGTCAACGTCGCCAAGGGCGAAACGCGCGACCTGACTCCCTTTGAGAAGGTCGCGGCCCGTATCGAGGGCGTCAGCGAGAAGTTCCCCGGTGAGATTCTGATCGGCCTGAACAAGGACAATCCGCAGCTTCACGACCTGTATCGCGTCAATCTCGCCACCGGCGAGATGAAGCAGGTCATCAAGAACACCGGCTTCATCGGCTACGAAGTCGACGCCGACTGGCGCGTCCGTTTCGCCACGCGCTTCTCACCCGACGGTGGAATGGAAATCTTCAAGCCCGGCGAAAAGGAGGGTGACTGGGTCTCCAGCGAAAAAATCCCGGCTGAAGACACGCTCACCACGCGCATCGAGACGTTCGACACCACCGGTGAAAATTACTACGCGACCGACAGCCGCGGACGGAACACGGCCGGGTTGTTCATCGTCAACGCCAAGTCCGGCGAGAAGAAGCTGCTCGCCGAGGACGCCCGTTCCGATGCCGGGGCGGCGGTCCAGCATCCGTCAACCAGGGTCGTGCAGGCCGTGTCGTTCAACTACGACCGCGAGCGCTGGCAGATTCTGGACAAGTCGATCGAGCCGGATTTCGCCTACCTCAAGACCGCCTGCGACGGCGACTTCGGCATCGGCAGCCGCAGCCTCGACGACAAGACCTGGATCGTCACGTACAAACTCGACAACGGCCCGGTCAAGTACTTCCGCTATGACCGCGACGCGAGAAAGGCGACCTATCTCTTCAGCAACTTCAAGGCGCTCGAAGGTCAGAAACTCGCCCGCATGCACCCGGTCGTCATCAAGTCGCGCGACGGAATGGACCTCGTCAGCTACTTGACGCTGCCGCCCTCGGCCGACGCCGAACAGAAGGGCCGCCCCAGCCAGCCCGTGCCGATGGTGCTCTTCGTCCACGGCGGTCCCTGGGGCCGTGACGAGTGGGGCTACAACCCCTACCACCAGTGGCTCTCGAACCGTGGCTATGCCGTTCTGAGCGTGAACTTCCGCGCCTCGACCGGCCTGGGCAAAAACTTCGCCAACGCCGGCGACTTCCAGTGGGGCCGCAAGATGCACGACGACCTGCTCGACGCCGTCGAGTGGGCCAAGAAAGAGAAGATCGCCGACCCGGCCCGCGTGGCGATCATGGGCGGCTCCTACGGCGGCTACGCGACGCTCTGGGGCGTCACGAACACGCCGGACGTTTTCGCCTGCGGCGTGGACATCGTCGGCCCGTCCAACCTGCTGACGCTGCTGAATTCGATTCCGCCTTATTGGGCCCCGATGCTGGAGATGTTTGCCAAGCGCGTCGGCGATCCGCGGACGGAGCAGGGCAAGGCGCTGCTGAACGAGCGCAGCCCGCTGACCTACGTGGATCAGATCAAGAAGCCGCTCTTGATCGGCCAAGGCGCCAACGATCCGCGCGTCAAGCAGACCGAGGCGGACCAGATCGTCTCGGCCATGCAGGCTAAGAAGATCCCGGTGACGTACGTGCTCTATCCGGACGAGGGCCACGGCTTCGCCCGCCCGGAAAACCGCATGTCATTCAACGCCGTGACCGAGGCGTTTCTGGCCAGGCACCTGGGCGGCCGGTTCGAGCCGATCGGCGCGGACTTCAAGGGCAGCTCGATCAAGGTTCCGGCCGGCGCCGACGGCGTGCAGGGGCTGGCGGAGGCGCTGCGGACGGAGTAGCGGCGAATAGTGAATAGTGAATAGTGAGTAGTGAGTAGTGAGTAGTGAGTAGTGAGTCGCGAGTCGCGAGTCGCGAGTCGCGAATAGCGAATGAAGCGGGTGCCATGCCGACGGCCTTTGCGTCGGCATGGCCCTCTCGCTACAGGAAACTCGCCGACGGCAGCCGCGTCAGCACGTCCGGTCCCACCGCGTCAGCACGCCTGGTCCGCGCGTCAGCACGCCCGGTCCCCCCCGCGTCAGCATGCCCTCCCCGCGCCGGCTGGCGCTCGTCTGTCCGAACCCGCCGCGCCAAGCGGCGGGTTGACGTCCATGCCGTGCATGCCCGACCAGCACGCGGGCGCCATGCCGACGGCCATTGCCTCGGCATGCCCACGCAGGGCAGGCCAACGCCGGCGACCGAGCCGTGCACCCGGTATATCACGCTTGACATATCTCATAAATGTCATATACTGCAAGTGTGCCGTCCAAGTGACAGGTGAAACGTGGCAGGAGGCATGGCGGCACAGGAACGGGTCGTTTCACCTTGATCGCCAATCTCATCTTTCGGTCGCCCCGCCGGCGACTAGGAGGTGTGCATGCGCGTCAAGGTGAAACTCGGGCCGCGTGCGGCCGAGACTCTCGCGGGCTTCAGCGACGCAGACGCGACGGACTTCTATGTACAGCTCTCGCGCGTCCGCGAGGCGCCTCTCAAGTACTCGCGGCTCTGGGTCGATGCAGGATATGCCGCCGACCTGCGCTGGTTCGAGTTCGGAACGGGCGTCACGAAACTCGCGATCTTCAGGTATGACGCCCTTGCAGGCGTCATGAGCGTGGTCCGATGCAAGCTCGCAAAACCAAGACGAACGCGAAGAGCAGGCGATCCACCTACAACCGAACGCGGCGCCTGAATCAGCCGGCCCCCCGTGGCGTGCATTACATCATGAAGGACGACTCGGCCACCCACGCCGTCCTGCCGATCGTCGAATATGAGCGATTGCTCGCCCGTGTCGAGGCGCAGGACATGATCCGCGAACTGAACGATCCGGCTACCGAGTGGATCGACGCCGACGACTTCGCGCTCCAGCTCGCCGCCTCGCGCATCACGAAGGCCCGTAAGAAGGCCGGCCTCACCCAAAAGCAGCTCGGCGACAAGCTCGGCCTGCCCCAATCCCAGATTTCGCGAATCGAAAAGAACCCCGATCGGACGACGGTCCGCACGCTCAAGAAAATCGCCGCCGCCCTCGGCGTCAACGTCAGCGCTCTCGTGTAACTGAACCCGCGGCACTGGTCGGTTTTGGGTGCCATGCCGACGGCCTTTGCCTCGGCATGCCCCCCGTGTCAACATGTCTCCCCGCGGGCGCACCATAGACAATCGCACCGATCAGCGACAGACTGACAGCCGGAATACCCATGAGTTCGCAGCCGCGCGCCATCGTCCTCCTCTCCGGCGGCTTGGACAGCGCTACCGCCCTGGCCCTCGCCCGCGCCGACGGCTTCGACCCGCTCGCGCTGTCCTTCCGCTACGGCCAGCGGCACGCGATCGAAATCGACGCCGCCCGCCGCCTCGCCGCCGCCGCGAGCGTGCGCGAGCACAAGATTGTCGACATCGACCTGCGCACCTTCGGCGGCTCGGCCCTGACCGACGACATCCCGGTGCCGAAGGACGGGGCGCAGGGCGCGGGGCGCAGGGCGCGCGACGCTGATGAACCTCGCGCGCCAGGCGCCCGGCGCCCGGCGCCCATCCCCATCACCTACGTTCCCGCCCGCAACACCATCTTCCTCAGCTTCGCTCTCGCCCTCGCCGAGGTGCGCGGCGCCCGCGATATCTACATCGGCGTCAACGCGGTCGACTACAGCGGATATCCCGACTGCCGCCCCGAGTACGTGCAGGCCTTCGAGAAGATGGCCAACCTCGCCACCCGCGCCGCCGTCACCGGTCAGCGCCTGACGATCCACACCCCGCTGATCAACCTCACGAAAGCGCAGATCATCACCCGCGGCCTCGAACTCGGCGTCGATTACAGCCTGACTCGAAGCTGCTATGATCCCGATCCGCGCGGCGCCGCCTGCGGCCGCTGCGAGAGCTGCACGTTACGCTTGGCGGCCTTCGCCGCCCTCCGCCGCCCCGACCCCGCGCCCTACGCTCCCACCACACCTTCCTGACGCCAAGAGGAGTGCGGGCCACCGGCCCGCTGCCTTTGCCGCGTCGCGCGCCGGACACTAGAATCGCCCGCATGGCAGGTCATTCTCACTGGGCCCGCATCAAACGCTCCAAGGCCGTTGTTGACGCCCGCCGCGGCAAGCACTGGAGCAAGCTCGCCCGCGCCGTCATTCTCGCCGCCCGCAACGGCCCCGACCCCGACGCCAATCTCGCCCTGCGATACGCCATCGACGCCGCCAAAGACGCCAACATGCCGCGCGATACCATCGAGCGGGCCATCAAAAAAGGCAGCGGCGAGCTCGGCGGCCAGTCAATCGAAGAGCTGATCTACGAAGGCTACGGCCCCGCCGGCGCCGCCGTCATGTGCCGCATCCTCACCGACAACCGCAACCGAACGTCAGGCGAAATCAAGAACATCTTCGAGAACCGCGGCGGCAACCTGGGCGCCACCAACTGCGTCGCGTGGATGTTCACCAAGCGCGGCGTATTCATCATCGCAAAGTCGCAGGCCGACGAGGAGAAACTGACGAACTTCGCGCTCGAAGTCGGCGCGGACGACGTCAAACCCGCCGGAGACGAGGCGTTCGAGCTGACCTGCGACCCGACCGTCTTCGCGGCTGTCCGCAAGGCGCTGGACGACGCCGGCATCAAGCCCGACAGCGCCGAGATCACCATGGTGTCGTCGACCACCGTGACGCTCACAGGCGACCAGGCCGCGACCATGATGCGCCTGGTCGACGCGCTCGAGGATCACGACGACGTGCAGAATGTCTACAGCAATTTTGAAATCCCCGACGATGAAATGCAGCGGCTTTCAGGCTGATTCGATCAAGAAGCGTACAAGCGGGGGATCGGCCTCCGGCCGGTCCGGGTCCGCACGGAGACCGACCATGCTGGCATCTCGCCGCCCGGCTGCCGCCATCGCCCTCGGCCTTTTCCTCCTGCCCCTCAGCGGCTGCTTCACCGTCATCAAGCAGGCCTACTTCGAAGCCCGCGGCGCACAGGGCAAGGTCGTCGTCGTCACGGACACCGCCTCGACCGAGCTCGACCGCTGCGGCTCGATCGAGTTCGAGCCTTCCACCAGCGACGTCGGCTCCAAACTCTGCCCGCCCAAGCTCCTGACCGACTACGACCTGGCGATAGCCGACCTGAAGCAGAAGCAGCTTCCCGCCCGCTTCGGCGGCGGCGCCCCCGCCGCCCGAGTAACTTCGCAGATTTACTACTTCCAGGAAAAAGGCTTCTTCGGCCAGGCCATGTGCATCGCCCGTTTGAAATTCTCCGGCGCCGCCGGCCAGATCCTCGACGTGATGATCATCAGCGAAAGCAAAGCCTATCGCGCCGGCGGCGAGAAAGACCTCGCCAACGCCTGCGCCAAAGCCCTCGGCAAGTTCCTCCTCGGCGAGAAGTACAAAGAAGAGGACGAAAAACACTCCGATTCAAACGACTAGCCACCTGTTAGCCAATACCGCCCGAATCATCTGAAATTTCAGACATTACTGAATACACAGAACGTCACACCATCCAACCCCTTCTCAATCCATAACTATATAATTGACAACGTGTTACAACATACATGCCGGTTTATAATTGCAAACTGATATCACAGCGATCATACTATACAAGGTTCGATAACCCTGGAAGGAGATGGCCATGTCGGCGGAGATTCCGAGGAAGGTGATGAGCGGGTGGGGGATGCTGGTGGTGATGATCGCGGCGTCGATCGGGGATGTCGCCGGGCTGGTCAACCGAATCGCCGCGGCGGCAGCGGCCGTGGACACGGGCCGGGTCAGCACGGCGGAGGGGTGGATGCTGGCGTATCCGATCATCGCGCTGGCGCTGGGCATCGGCGTGCTGATCACGCTGTGGGCCGGATTCTTCACGCTTCAGCCGAACCAGTCGGCCGTGCTGCTGCTGTTCGGGGCGTACAAGGGGACGGTTCGCAGCGCCGGCTTTCACTGGGCCAATCCGTTTTATCGCAAGAACCGCATCTCGCTGCGGACGCGAAATTTCAACACCGAAAAGCTGAAGGTGAACGATCAGCGCGGCAACCCGGTCGAGATCGGCGCGGTGGTCGTGTGGCGGGTCGAGAACACGGCGCAGGCGTGCTTCGACGTGGACGATTACGTGCACTACGTCTCGATTCAGAGCGAGGCGGCGGTGCGCAACGTGGCGAGCCACTATCCGTACGACTCGAGCAGCGAGCACGAGCTGTCGCTGCGCGGGAGCATGGCGGAAGTATCCAAGGCGCTTCAGGCCGAGCTGCATGAACGCCTGAGCAAGGCGGGCGTGGTGGTCGAGGAAGCGCGGCTGAGCCACCTGGCGTATGCGTCCGAGATCGCCGGCACGATGCTGCGGCGGCAACAGGCTGAGGCGATCGTGGCAGCGCGGACGCGGATCGTGGAAGGCGCGGTAGGCATGGTGGAGCTGGCGCTGGAACACCTGAAGCGCAACAACACCGTGCAACTCGACGAGGAGCGAAAAGCGGCCATGGTCAGCAACCTGCTGGTGGTGCTCTGCGGCGAACAGGCGGCGCAGCCGGTGGTGAATACGGGGACGTTGTACACGTAGTAGCGAATGGCGAGTAGCGAGTAGCGAGTGAAAGGCCGAAGGCCGAAGGCCAAAGGCTGAACGTCGGACACGGAGGTCCGACGCTACGGAAGAAAATCGGAACTGTGAACTCTGAACGTTGAACTCTGAAACTGAGAACTCTGAACTTCGCCATGGCTGATCTTCGGAAATCGGTGTTGCTGCGGATACCGGCGGACTTGTGGGAGAGTCTGAGCCGGTGGGCGCGGGATGATCTGCGGAGCATCAATGCGCAGATTGAGTGGGCGCTGCGCGAGGCGGTGCGGCGGCACCGCGGCGAGCAGGTTGCCCCGCCGGCCGAGGATGCGCGCGTGCGGCGGTCGCCGGGAAGCGGTGAGCCGCGCGAGGGCGGGACGAAGAGCGGCGAAGGCGGCGCGGACGGCGCGAAAGGACCGGGGACGAAAGGACCCGGCGCGATAGAACCGGGGGCGAAAGGACCGGCGGCGGATGATGACGCGCCCCGGGGAGAGTCGGGCGGCGGTGGCGGCGGCGGCTCGGCTCCGGGCGGCGCGGATGAAGGCGGTGGGAAAGAGCGGCCGTGGAAGCAGCTTCCGGGGATGGATAAGGATGGCTATCCAGTAAATCCTGGGTGGGTGATTGAGTGGGAACAGCCGCCGCCGGAGCCGGACAAGGGGGAGCAGCGGGACGAGAAGAGGCGGCGGGGGACGTTTGATGATTGGTGAGGAGGTGAATGGCGGGGGCGGGGTGCGAGCTGCGAGAAGGGATTCTCGCAGCGGGATGGTCCCGTGTGGCACTGGTTTCCAACCGGTGAGTGTTTGCACGGGTTTCCAACCGGTGCGTCGCCGTACAAGCAACGCGGGCGTCCGAGAGTCCATGTAGAGTGGGCCGTGGCCACCCTCGTGTGCGCTCGGCGGCGGGCGCTCCACGTGGGTTCCGCGGCGGCCCGTTTCGCGGCCTCGCCGCTGCACCCGTGGCTACAGCCCGTCGCCCGCCGGGGGCGAAGTGAAATCGGCGAGTGCAGGGGCCGCTCGGGTGCCACTGCTCTGCGAGCAGTGTATTGAGCCGTCGACGACGCGTTCAACCGTCGGCGTGGTCCATCGCCGGCGTCCAAGTCGCCACGACGGCGAAACGTCGCCGCCCGCCTAAGACACTGCTCGCAGAGCAGTGGCACACGCGTCGTTTCTCACTCCCGACGTTCTCTCCCGACTGTGCCACCCGCCCACCCCGCCGGATGAGCCGGGGAGGGCAACGGACGGGTCAGGGGGACAGGGGATTGCCGTCCACCGTGAGTTCGGTTATGCCAACGAACGCACGGCGAAAGGAAACCGAACATGGCTGCCAAATCCGCTCCCAAGCCGAGTACGAAACCCGGCAAATCGCCGAACTTTGTTCGCGTCTCGGGCGAGGCGCTTCCACGCAAGCCATTGCGCGATGTCTTGATCCTCGCTGAGACGTTGCACAAGACATACGCTGGCAAATCTGCGGCCTGGGACGAACTGGCGGACGCGGCGAAGCTAGCGAAGCCGGAAAAGAGCAACGAAACCAAGTACAAGTTCTGGGGCGCGACGGCATACGGCGTTCTTAAGAAGGAGGAGGGTGCGGGACAGGTCTTCTCGCTCGCGGAGACAGGACGGAAGATCGTGGCACCCACATACGACGGCGAGGAGCGAGAGGCAATCCGGAAGGCGGTTCTAACGCCGACGATCCTGAGCAAGTTCTACTCCGACTACAACGGACATGCTGTCCCGGGAGACGCGCACTTTCCGAACGTGCTCGAGACCAAATTCGGTGTACCAAGGGGACGCACAGCCGAAGCCATCGAGATCATCAAGGATAATGGGAAGTTTGCCGGCATTCTGGTGGCGAACGCCGATGGTGGTCTCGAGGTGCGTCTTGGGGCCGCGGGTGTTGCAGGCCCATCCGCGACACTCACGAGCGACACGGCGGCCCCGCTGCCCGAGGCTGAACAAGCGCCCGGGGGAGCGCCGCAGGTTGCCGACTGGGACAAGGTCTGCTTCTACATCACGCCAATTGGGGACGATGGGAGTGAGAGCCGGAAGCACGCCGACATGATGCTCAAGCACCTGCTGGACCCGGTGGCGAAGGACCACGGTTTGCAGGTGGTTCGGGCGGACAAGATCGACCGGTCGGGACTGATCACGCAGCAGATTTTTGATCACTTGGCCCGATCGCGCCTTTGCGTGGCGGATTTGTCCTTCAACAACGCCAACGCTTTTTACGAACTTGGTGTGCGGCACACTTGCAAGCGCGCGACGATACAGGTAATCCGAAAGGGCGACAGAATTCCGTTCGATGTTTCGCAGGGGCGTACAATTGTGGTCGACACGTCGGATGTGTACACCGTCATGGATCGGTTTGAGTCGGCGCGACGCGAGCTTTCGGAGCATATCAAGCACGCGCTCAACGGAAAGCCGGATGCGGCCGACGACAATCCCGTAAACGTCTATCTCCCCGGCCTCAAAATCACGATGACGCAGTAAGGGCCGTTGGCGCTGTTCAACTCTCGACCGACCTCCATGTGTGGCCGGTGGCACTGTTCGACCGGCGGTCGACGCCTAGGTGTGCCACTGTTCGGCGAATTCTGCGAACAGTGTCTTCGCTCATCGGCGGCATGTCCGTCCCTTCTCCGTGCAGGTCCGCACGACGCGCGCTCCGGTCCGGTGGCGGTCGGTCGCGACGAGGGCAGGCGCCCCGCTTGCGTCGCGCGACGGACCAGCGAACCGGCGGAGCTTCGTCCGCCCTGCGGGCGGAAATGCAAGCGAGAGTGCGGAGGGCCGCGCCAGGGCCTGAAGTCCCTGGCAACGCTCGTGCGCCCTTCGGACGAAGCCGCTGTGCACAATCGGCGACGTTTCCTGGTGTTGTAGGGTGGGCCGTGCCCACCTTTCAACGCCTTGGGCGGCGGCGGATGGTGGGCACGGTCCAGCCTACAAGAACCTTCCTCCCTTCTCTCACGCGCTTTCTTTCAAATTCGCGGACCGCGATGCCGGTCCGCGGAGTCCGCATCCGCGTGAGTAAGGGGCGTACCGGTCGCCGATAGTGAGCGGCGACGAGCGCCAACTGGCCGCAGGGCGGCCGAAGGAGAGTCCGATGCGGATGCGAACGATTCGGAGAATGATCTGCGTGTGGCTGGTGCTGCCGGTGTTGGCGCTCTTCGGCGGATGTGACGCCGGGCGGTTGATTGGTCAGGGCGAGGACGATTTCGGTGTGTCGTCGCTGCTCGAGACGCTGAAATCGGGCAACAGCGCGTCGATTTCGGACACGATCAGAATGGAGCGCGAGACTCGCCTGGGGGTAATTCGAAATTTGCGCGTGTGAATCGCGGTGCGGGCCGGTCGTGGGCACGGCCCACATTACAAAGCCTGGCGTAACTGGGTGTTCGCACTGGCGGGCAAGCCGCCAGTGGCACCCGGCGTCAGCACCGGTTGGAAACCGGTGCCACAGTTTTTCAATGGCCCGCCGGCCCACGTTATGAGAACAGCGTCGGCTGGTCGACGGAATCCTCGCGACGGGTCGGCGCGGCGAGGCCGAGATGTTCGTATGCGGCCGGGCGGGCCATGCGGCCGCGCGGGGTGCGGATGACGAAGCCGATCTGGAGCAGGTAGGGCTCGACCACGTCTTCGAGCGTGTCGCGCTCATGGCCCATGCTGGCGGCGATGGCTTCGATGCCTGCGGGGCCGCCGTCGTAGTGCTTGATGAGCGCGTGCAGGTAGCCGCGGTCGAGCGTGTCGAGGCCGAGCTTGTCGATCTGCAGGATTTCCATGGTTGCGTCGATCGCCGCCGCGGTCAGCCGGCCGTCGCCGCGCACGTCGGCGTAGTCGCGCGAGCGGCGCAGCAGGCGGTTGACGATGCGCGGCGTGCCGCGCGAGCGCTCGGCGAGCCGCTGCAACGCCGTCGGCTCGGCCTTAACGCTCAACAGTTCGGCGTTGCGGCGGACGATGCAGACCAGCTCCTCGGGCGCGTAGTACTGAAGATGAAAATGGTGGCCGAAGCGGCCGTGCAGGGCGGCGGAGAGCAGGCCGGGCCGCGTGGTCGCGCCGACCAGGGTGAAGCGCTTGAGAGCGAAGTTGACGGTCCGCCCGCCGATGCCGCTTTCGGTGGTGTAATCGACGCGGAAGTCTTCCATCGCGGGGTAAAGGAATTCCTCGACGACCTTGCTGAGGCGGTGAATCTCGTCGATGAAGAGCACGTCGCCGGTTTCGAGCTGCGTGAGCATCATCATCAGGTCGCCCTGGCGCGTGACGGCTGGGCCGCTGGTGACGCGGATGGTGCGGCCCATTTCGCTCGCGACGATGTGGGCGAGCGTGGTTTTCCCCAGGCCGGGCGGGCCGTCGAGCAGGACGTGGTCCATCGGTTCGCGGCGCTTGAGTGCGGCCTGCAGGGCGATGCGAAGCTGCTCGCGGACGATTTCCTGGCCGATGCAATCGTCGAGGGTGCGCGGTCGGAGCGAATTGAGATAGCTGTCTTCATCCGGGCCGGGCTGAGTGAAGACGCGCTCGATGGCCATGCCGCGGATTGTGGGGCGTGCGATGCGGGGATGCAACGCTGACGAAACGGTCGCGTCGGCGGCCGACTCGGAGGTCGGCCGCTACGTGGAGAACTCGGCCGACTCGGAGGTCGGCCGCTACGGTGACGGGCTGGAAGACCATACCACATTTGCCGTTCGCTGCGCTCACGCCCCCTGCTTCACCCGATACGCGGCTTTCACCATCGCATCCGGCTCTTTCAGGGCCGGATCGGCCTTGACGGCTTCGGCGATCCAGTGCTGGGCGTCGGCGCGGCGGTCGCCCCAGCTTACGAGAATGTCGACCGCGACGCGCTGCGCGTCGGTCAGCTCCGAAACCGGGAGCACGGCCGCCGACGGGGCGAGGAAGGGCTGCATGCGGCCGCGGAGCTCGGTGATCATCTGGGCGGCGCTTTTCTTGCCGACCTCGGGCAGCGACGTGAGCGTCTTGTCGTCGCCGTGCTCAATAGCGGCGGCGATCTGGTGCGACGGAACGCACATGACGCGCAGGGCGCGGCGGTTGCTGATGCCTTTGACCTTGGTCAGCTCGTAGAAAAAGGACCGGTCGGTTTCGCTGAGAAAGCCCATCAGGCGCGGGGCGAGCTGGCCGGTAGCGGGATTGCCTTCGAGCGTGTAGAGCGTGTGCAGAACAGCGTCGGCGCCTTTGAGCTTTGCCAACGGCCCGAGCGCCGCCGCCGGCACGAGGACTTCGTAGCACATCGGCCCGGCTTCGAGAATGGCGGCCTGGTCGGTGACGTTGACGATGCGGCCGGTGATGCGCGTGATCAAAGCGTGCCTCGCGAAAGCCCGAATGTAGCTGATTCCGGGCGGTTTGCCCACGCATGCTCGCGTTGATCACGCAGATGAGTGTGACCGCAGGTTCTGGCAGGCTCGGCGCGCATTGCTGTCCGAGCCTGCCGCGCCAAGCGGCGGGGTGACGGTCGTAAGCGAGCGGCGCCTCAGAGGCCGGGGACGTCAACCCGACGCTTGGCGCGGCGGGTTCGGACAGAATAGCCGCCCGTCCGGCGAAATGGACACACGCGCCGGCGGCGTCTACCTTCACTTCTTGCCACACCCGAGCGGCGTAACCTATTCGGCGACGACGCATCCGAGCGGGTGCGGAACTCCTCACGATCGTGCGTCCTCCGTCGCGCAAGCGGACATGCACACGGGCCTGCTGATGGCGAATCTCATTCTGCTGCTCGCCGCGAGCTACGCTCTGCCCGGGCTTGCGTTTGGCGTCATGTTTGTCTTTCGCGGCCTCGACCGCGTGGATGCGTCGGCGCATGGCGCCCCGTGGTTGGTGCGGACGATGATACTGCCCGGCGCGATCACCCTCTGGCCGCTGATGGCGCGGCTTTGGCTGCGGGCGGTGCGGGGCGAGGCTCAGACATGACCCGCGGACTGCGCCGCCGACACGTTCTCGCATGGCTCCTGCTTGGGCCGCTGCTCTTGGCCGGACTGCTTGCGGCGCTCCTGGCCCGGCCGCCACGGCCGGTCCAGACGCATTTGCGCGGCGGCGCCGCGGCGGGTCCCGAGTCGACTGCCGACGAGGTCACGGGTCGCGGGGGCGGGCGATGAGGCTCTCTCACAATCGTCATCTCGATCGGAGCCGCGCGCGTGAGCAAGCGGTTGTTCAGGCTCCGCTCCCTCACGGTCGCGGCTCGGACAGAGGGGATGCCCTATGAGCGTCGGATATGTCCCCGTTCAGTGGAATCGCCACAAGCGTATCTATGACGCGTGCACGCTGGGCGGCATCGCGGCCTACCTGGCGGCGTTCTTTCTGGCCGGCAAGGCGCTTTACCGCGGCGCGCACGCGATCAGCGATCCGATTCTGGCGATGCGCGCCCTGGGAACGTGCGCCTACGTTCTGCTGCATGTCATCCTAAGCATCGGACCGTTGGCGCGGCTCGACCGGCGGTTTCTGCCGCTGCTTTACAATCGCCGGCATCTGGGCGTGGCGACGTTCTTCGTGGCGCTGGGACATGCCGCGATCGCGACCGGCTTCTATCACGGCTTTGGCATCGTCAATCCGCTGCTGTCGCTGCTGACGAGCAACACGAATTACTCGTCGCTTACAGCGTTTCCATTCCAGGTGCTCGGTCTGCTCGCACTGGCGATTCTCTTTCTGATGGCGGCGACGAGTCACGATTTCTGGCTGAAGAACCTGGGCGCGGCGGCGTGGAAGCGGCTGCACATGCTTGTGTACGCCGCGTATGCACTTCTGGTGATGCACGTGGCGCTGGGCATCCTGCAAACGCAGCGTCAGGCGTGGTTGACGACGCTGGTTGTTGTGGGAGTTGCGCTGGTCGCCAGTTTGCATACGATCGCCGGGCTTCGCGAAATAGCGCACGACGTCCGCGGCCGGCGACGGACGCCGCGCGGCGACGGAAGCTGGGTCGATGTCGGCTGCGTCGACGAGATCGCGGAGAATCGCGGCTGCACCGTGACCGTCGCGGGTTCCGAACGCATTGCCTTGTTCCGCCACGGCGGCTGCATTTCGGCGACGACCAACATCTGCGCCCATCAAGGCGGTCCGCTGGGCGAGGGCAAGATCATCGACGGCTGCGTGACCTGCCCCTGGCACGGCTGGCAGTATCGCCCGGCGGACGGCCAGTCGCCGCCGCCGTTCGCGGAGAAGATCGCCACCTATCGGGTGCGGCTCGCGGGTCGGCGAATCGAGATCGACCCGCAACCGCTGCCGCCGGGCACGGCGGTTGAGCCGGCGCGAATCGAGGACGGGAAACATGGCTGACGGCGGCGAGTTCTATGTCGGCTATCTGGCGATGCCTCCACGGCTGGCGCGGTTATTACGATTGGCGGCGCCGAGCCTGATCGTTCTGCTGGCGGCGCTCGGGCTGGCGCTGGCGCTGGTGCAGAATGACCCCGGCGACGGCGAATGGCACGATGCCGCGGCGCGCGAATTCGTCGGCCGGGTGTCGGCGCGCCCCTATCCCCATGTTCGCATCGGGGCGGCGCAATCAGGCGGCGCGACTGAAACGCTCATGCTGGTTGAGGTTGGCAAGTTCGGTGGCGGGCAGCGCGCCGCCGCGCTGGACGGGCGTGTCGTACGAATCAGCGGCTGGGTGCTGGAGCGCGACGGCCGGCGGATGATCGAAATGGAGCCGGGTGACTCGCTGCAGCCGGCCGATTCCGCCGCCGGCGTCGGCGTGGCGCCAGATTTGCGGCGCGTCGGCGTGCTGGGGCGCGTGACGCTGCGAGGCGAGATCATCGACTCGAAATGCTATCTGGGCGCGATGAAGCCGGGTGAAGGCAAGACGCACAAGGAATGTGCCACACTCTGCATCGCCGGCGGCATTCCGCCGATGCTGGTGACGATCGACGCCGCGGGAAAGCGCGGCTACATCCTGCTGTGCGGGGCGGACGGTGGAGCGCTTGATGAGCGGATACTGCCGTTCGTGGGGGACGCGGTCGAGATCAGCGGAGAGCTGGAGGAATGGGACGATCTGACCATATTGAAGATTGACGCAGGTGCGGTGCGGCGATTGTGACCTGCCGCGCGGGCAGCGCGGGGAGTGCGGGCTTCCAGCCCGCCCGTGCGGCGGGACGCCCGTGCGAGAGGGACGCCCGCACTCCCCAATTCCGACGCGCAAGCGTCTACTTGACGCTGAATATGCCGCGGTCGACTTTTCGCACGTTGCGCATGTCGACCAGCATGTTGCCGACGCTCTTGGCCAGCGTCTTGTTTCGCGTTTCGAAACCCGCGTCGAGCACGGCGGTGGCGATCTCGGCCACGCGCATCGGACGGCGCGCCGCCGTCAGCACCTGCGAAATGTAGGCCTTGAGCGAGCCTTCGCGCGCTCCGCCGCCACCGCCGGCAGCGCCCCCGCGACGACGAGCGCGGCCCGCCGTTCGCCGGGCGGCCGCCGGGCTACCGACGCCCAGCGTGGCCAGGAACTGGTCGAGCGCGGCGATCTGGGCGGAAACGCGGGCCTGCTGCTGGGCCAGCCCGTTACGCGTGGCCTGGATGTCGCGGGTCATCTGGTCGGTCGTCGGGGCGCCGTTCCACGCTGCTGCGACGGGGGCCGCCGCACGGACGACGGGCGCCCGTCGGCCGCGCCGGGCACGGGCGCGTCCCTTGCCAGGCGCTTTGGCTTTGGCGGGTTTGGCGCCGTGCATGGTGACCATATGTCGCCCGAGGTGCATCGGCAGTGCGAACGATCTGCCGCACTTTGCACATTTGAGTCCGTTCTTTGCCATGACAGTCTCCATTGAGGGTACGAAAGCGGCGAAAGTACACGCACGCCGCGCCGGATGCAATGGGTGCACAGCAAGACAATTCATTCGCGGGAATGGGAACTGGTCAAGTTCGGGCGCCACGGCAACGGCCGTCGCGCGCGCACGCCGACGCAAGGCCGTCGGCATGTACTTGGGAACGGGTACTGGGTCAGTTTGGGGGACCGGCCTCCGGCCGGTCTTGTTCTCGCCGACGAGGCAAAGACCGGCCGGAGGCCGGTCCCCCAACGGCCCCCAATTGACCCACTGCCTGGGAATACGCCGGATTCGCAGCGGCGCGTCCGCGCCGGTAGGATGGCGGCATGAACCCCGTGCGCCTCATCTGGGCCCTGCTTTGCGGCAAGCTGGACGAAACCGCGTATGACGACTATCGGCGGCGGATTCTGGACTGGGCGGCCGAGCTGCATGGGTTGACGCGGGCGGAATTCCGCGGCCAATACGAGAATCGCTATCTCGACGCGAGCGGGCGCGACCTTTTTCTGGATTACCTGGTCTCGTGCGCCAAGGAGCAGCCGAGCTACGTCACCGACCATCCCGGGCTGCTCGCGGATCGCAAGGCGCTTTTCGACCGATTCGGCCACCCGATCCTGACGATGCACGAGCTGGTCGAGCAGGAGAACCGGCGCCTGTCGCGAATGGACTCGCCGTTGAGGCTGTAGACGCACGATCGGCCCGCCCGCGGCCGATCTGAGCGGCAAGGGCGGCACTGTGGCGAACTGCGCTTCACCTCGTCCGACTATACCGGTGGGTGCCGACAGTCGCATCGACGCCGATGTTCCCTGTATTCAATGCGGCTACAACCTGCGGACGATTCACACAAGCGCGGCATGTCCCGAGTGCAATCGGCGGATCGCGGAGTCGCTGTATGCGCAGTCGCTGGAGTTCTCCGATCCGGCATGGCGGCGCAAGGTGTGCTCGGGGATGCGGCTGCTCCGGCTGGCGGCGGTGCTCTGGGTGGTCTCCTTCCTGGTCTGGCGACTATCGGTGCGGGCGGGCGAGATGATCGACACCGTTTACATCCTCGGGACGCAGGTGCTCGGTTTCGTCGGCGTGCTGCGTGTCTGCGCGCGCGACAAGGGCGCCGCGATCGGCCGCGTCGTCCTCGCCCGCCGCTGGGCCGTCGGGTGCGCGGTCGTCGAGCTGGCGCTGTTCCTCATTCAGTGGGCGGCGATGGCGTTGCTCGATGCTGTCGATCTGCGGGTGTTCAACCTCTTCGCGAACGTCGCGCGGCCGCTCATCGGGAACGTGATCGTCTGGATCGCGATGGGCATTGTGCTGCTGGACCTGATTCGCCGCGGCGCCCCGCAGCTTCGGCTGTTCGCGCTGGTCACCGTGGCGGCCGCGGTCTGGTGCTGTGTTCCGTACATCGTTCTGGACGTCCTGGACGGTACAGTGCAGAGCACGGGGTGGTTCAGTTTGTTCGGTTGGTGGTCCGTGTGATGGAATTGGGCGTGGGAAATCGGCGTGTTCTCCGGCTGGGCGGCGAGCATCTCGCAGGTCCTGCTGTTACGGCGATGCTCCGCGCGTTTGCGCGGCATCGCGTGATTCGCGTTGCGACCCCCACGGCGGCTTGAACTACTGCGGAGGCGTTTGTCCGAACCCGCCGCGCCACGCGGCCCGGGACTTTCGCACGGGGAGCATCGGCGTCCCGCCGGTGCCTGGAAACAAATAGGGGCGCACCGGCGAGACGCCGATGCTCCCCGAAACGAGATCGTGACGAGGTACTAATCACTGCGCGGATTCGCCGCGGTTGACTCTGCCTCCGGCTGCGATGCGGGCGGGGCGCTGGGCGGCGCGGTGTTGGATGGCGCGGCGCCGGGCGGTCCGCCGGACGCCGGCATCGGCAGGACCGGCGTCGGGCCGTAGAGTCGCTCGTTGGCGCGCGTCACAACCATCATGCCCGGCTTCACGCCGTCGGCCCGCACCTCGATCTCGCCCTCCAGCTCCATGCCGGTGATCACCGGCACGGGCACGGCCATCGCCGGCCCGGCCTCGGCGGGCTGAACGACGAAGACCTGTTTCATCGGCCCCTGCGAGACGATCGCGTCCTTGCTCACCAGCGTGCGCATGCCGACCGGTCCGCCGGGCACGTGCGCCCACACGAACATGCCAGGGAGCAGCACGTGGTCGGCGTTGGGCAGGTCGATCTCGACTGGGAAGGTGCGGGCCGAGGCGCTGGCGCGCGGCACGACGCGCGCGATCGTCGCCGGACGAGACGGCCTGGCGGATGCCGGCTGTCCGAGCAGGGCCTCGATCTCGACGCTGGCCCGCTCGCCAGGGCGTGCGAAGGCAATGACCGATTCGGGCACGTCGACCCGCACGCGGACGGTTTCCACGTCGACCATGTCCGCGACCGCTCCGCCCTCGATGATCCACTCGCCGACTTCGGTGCGCTTGGCGACCAGGAACCCGTCGAAGGGCGCGGCGATCGACGCCTTGCGCACCTCGCGCTCCAGAAGCTTGACGGCGGCTTCCTTGGCGACGACTTGCTGCCGCCAGCGAGCCAGGACCTCCGGCCGAGCGCCGTTCGTAGCCTTCTCGTACTCGGCCTTGGCTTGCGTCAAGCGCCGCTCGGCGGCCAGGAACTCCATCTCGGTGTCGTGCTGTTCTTTTTCAGTGCTCTGTCCGGTTTCGCGCAGCCGAAGAATCCGCTCTTTCTCGAAAGACCACTTCTGGCACATCGCGTCAGACACAGCCACCTGCGCGGCGAGCCGCCGCAGGTCCTCCTCGCGCTCGCCGTGCTCCTGCTCCGCAAGCTGGGCCTTCAGGCTGGCCAGTTCGCCGCGGGCCTGGTCGAGGCGCAATTGGAACGGCTCGGCGTCGAGGCGGCAGATGACCTCGCCTTTGCGCAGAAAGCGTCCCTCGTCTGATTCGAACGCGACGATGACGCCGCTCACCTCGGCAGCGACGGTAGCGGCCCGCTGCGGGCGGACGGTGCCCACCAGGCGCAGCGAGGGCGGTAGATCGCGCTCCACGACGGGCGCGACGACGACCGGCGTGGGCCCGGGACCTTGGGCCAACGAGGGCCAGGCGACGGAGATTCCGAGAACGACGGACAGAAGCAAACGAGTCATGGGTTCAGCTCATCCGTCCCCGGGGAACGTCAGGCGTTGAGGTCGGCTTTCATGGGGCCGACAGGAGAGTATGCAGCATACCGGGGGGCGTCAACGCACCGAAAACCCGCGAGCTGCCGGGGGTGCGTCCGGCTGTTGCGATCCATCCGAACCCGCCGCGCCCAGCGGCGGGGTGACGAGCGTAAGCGAGCGGCGCCGCCGGACCGGGGACGGCACCCCGCCGCTTGGCGCGGCGGGTTCTGAAAGACCGCTTGGCGCGGTGCGTTCGGAAAGACCGCTTGCTTACGCGCGCGGCTCGGATCGGAACGGCGGGTTCGGAAAGACGCCGCCGATCCGACGCTACGGCGAATACACGACCTTACCGCCCAGAACCGTTTTCAGAACGTTCGTTTCCAGAATCTCGCGCGGTTCACAGGTCATCACGTCGCGATCGATCACGATGAAGTCGGCCAGTTTGCCCGACTCCAGCGATCCCTTCTCCGTCTCTTCGAAGGCGGCGTAGGCCGCCCACATGGTGTACATCGCCAGCGTTTCCTGGCGGGACACGCGCTCCTGCGGCTGCCACCCGCTCGGCGGCTGGCCGGCGGCGTCCTGGCGCGTGACGGCGGCGTAGAAACCGAGAAACGGGTTATGCGATTCCACCGGGAAGTCGCTTCCGCCGGCGACCGGGACGCCGGCCCGGATCAGCGAGGCCCAGGCGTAGGCGCCTTTGCAGCGCTTTTCGCCCAGGCGGGCCTCGGCCCAGCGCATGTCGGAGGTGCAGTGCGACGGCTGCATGGCGGCGACGACGCCCAGTTTCTTGAAGCGCGGAATATCCTCGGGCGCGAGGACCTGCGCGTGTTCGATGCGGAAGCGATGATTGGGGCGCTGGCGGCGCGAGAGGACCAGCGAGTAGGCGTTGAGCGTCTCGCGGTTTCCGCGGTCGCCGATGGCATGGGTGCAGACCTGATAGCCCCGCTGAAGTCCGTTCTCGGCCACCATTCGCAGGAATTCGGGCTTCATAACGCTCAAACCCGTGTAGGGCTGGCGACGGTCATCGAGCGGACGGTCCGCGTAGGGATCGAGCAGCCAGGCGCCGCGCGAGCCCAGCGCGCCGTCGATGTACATCTTCGCCGCCCGCACGGTCAGCGTCGGACCGACCAGCACGTCGTTCTTCTCGAAATAGCGGATGGCGTATGGGCCGGCGATCATCGCGTAGACGCGGATCGCCAGCTTGCCTTCGTCGAGCAGCCGCTGATAGACCACGACATCCGCGGGCGAAACTCCGGCGTCGTGCACGCCGGTCAACCCGACCGAGAGGCACATCTCCTGCGCCTTGAGCAGCAGATCGGCCGTGGAGGGTTCGGGCGAGTTGATCACCTTGGCGACGAGTTCCATCGCGTTATCGACCAGGACGCCGGTTGGCTCGCCGCTCGCATCCTTCAGGATTTCGCCGCCCGCGGGCGAAGGCGTGTCACGCGTGATGCCCGCGAGTTTCAGGGCGGCGGCGTTTGCCACGCCGGCGTGACCGTCGACGCGCTTGAGAAAGACCGGGTGATTCGGGGTCGCTTCGGAGAGCGCGGCGTGAGAGGGAAGGCGGCGGTCGCGCCAGCTTTCGTGGTCCCAGCGGCCGCCCAGAATCCACTGACCGGGAGGCGTCGCGGCGGCTTTTTCCTTGGCGATGGCGACCATGTCGTCGAATGACGTAGCGCGGCTGAGGTCCAGCCGGCCCAGGCCGAAGCTGCCCAGCCCCGACATATGCCCATGGGAGTCGATCAACCCGGGCAGGACGGTCTTGCCCGAAATATCGACGACCTTCACGCCCTGCGGCGCGAGCCGGCGGATTTCGACGGTTGTGCCGAGCGCCGCAACCCGCTCGCCCGCGACGGCGATGGCTTCGGCGCGGGGGCGGATGGCATTGCAGGTGTAAATGTTGCCGTTGACGTAGATCGTGTCCGGCGGCGGCGCCTGGCCCAGAAGCCGCGGCGTCGGCAGGAGCACCGCCAGGAGCAGAAGCGCGAGGAGCCGGACGAATGAAGAGCGTGTCGCGGTGTGACGCACGAAGAGGCGATTGAGCATGTTGGGACTCAGGTGAGGCCGGCACATCGCGGGCAGAATACCATGATCCTGGTAGAGCGTCTTGCAGGCCGCTGATTCCATCCGAGCCGCGCGCGTGAGCAAGCGGATCTTGAGCCTCCACTCCCTACAGTCGCGGCTCGGAAAGTCACGGTCGGCTGAACGCAGGGTCCGGAAAGCGGACCCTACCGGACTCTCCGCTCCCTCACGGTCGCGGCTCGGAAAGTCACGGTCCGCACAGCGGACCCTACCGGCTACCGGCTACCGGTCTCCGCTGCCTCACGGTCGCGACGCGGAAACCGGACGGCGATTTGTGTTGAGTGAACTGCGGTGCTCGATTAGAGTATTTTCGCTGGGATGGGGTCGAGCCAGAGGCTTTTCAATTCGGCCGAACGGAGTCGGAGCAATGTTTGTGCGCGTACGCACTCTCTGCGCACTCATTTGGGGCGCGGGGCTGTCGCTTGCTCCCGCTCTTGCGGTCGACCTGGCGCGGCCGTCGTCGCTGCATCTGAGCGCCGACGAGTCTTCCCTGCTGGTCACGCTGGCCGACGCAGACCGTCTGGTCGTGGTTTCGGCCGCGGACGGGGAAGTCCAGGCGTCCATCCCGACCGCCCCCGGGCCTTCCGGCGCGGTGTTCGTCCCGTCGCGCGGTGAAATCTGGGTCGTCTGCCGGCTTTCGCAGGAACTTCGCCGCTACGCCGCGGACACGCTGCAACCCCTGGGCGCGATCAGCATCCCGCGATTGTGCCAGAGAATCGCGCTGACGCCGGATTCTTCGCGAGCGTACGTGACCGCCGCCGGCCAGGATGCACTGCTGGCGATCGACACCATCGATCTCGCGATCCAGGCGATTCCGCTGCCGGGCCGGTATCCGCGCGACATCCTGATCGACCCGACCGGCCAGCGGGCGTACGTCGCGATGTTCCTCTCGGAATCCGTCGCGGTTGTGGACCTTGCGGCGGGATCCGTCATCACGGTGATTCCGGTCGGCGCGACACCCGCCGCGCCTACCCTGACCGGCGACGGAATCGTGGTCGGCCACCTGGGCCTCGACGGCAGCACGGCCGACGACGCCGTCACGAACAAGGTCTCGGTGATCGACGAGCAGACGCTGAGCGTCGCTCACGAACATCTGCTGCCGCTGGCGACGCCCTGCGCGGCGGCGCCATCGGCCGCGGGCGCGGTGTGGGTGGTGTGCTTTGGGTCGGATCGACTGGCGGAGGTGGACGCGGCGACCGGCGGCGTATTGCGAACCATCGCCGTCGGAGCGAACCCGATTGCGGTGGAGCGGCGCAGCGATGGACGGCTGTATGTGTTGAACTCGCTGGGTGACAGCATCAGCGTCGTCGATGACGGCGGCGTGAGCGCCGCCTGGCCGCTGAATCCGAGTTTCACCGGATTGGACACGCCCGCACGGCGCGGCGAGCACGTCTTCAACACGGCCCTCGGGAGCCGCGCGAACACCTGCAATAGCTGCCATCCCGGCGGGCTGCATGATGGCTTGTCGCGCTTGATCGCGCCGCCGGCGTATCTCGACAGCCTGACCATCAACACGCCATCGCTGGAACTGCTGCAGTGGACGCCCCCCTACCGCCGGGTCGGGTCGGTCAGCAGCGCCGCGCTGCACGTCGCGTCCATTTACGAAGCCGTGCAAGGCGAGCCGATCGAAAGCGGCGAACTGACGGACCTTGTCGCGTACCTGCGGACGCTCGGACCGCAGCCGAATCCGCACGCGCGCGATCTTTCGGAGCTTACGCCGCTTCAGCAGCAGGGCCGCGATCTGTTCGTGCAGATGCAGTGCGCCCTTTGCCATAGCGGGCCGGCGTGGACCGACGGCCGAGCGCATCACGTCGGCACCGGCGGCGATGCGGATACCCCGTCGCTGCTGTCGCTCTGGTTCAGCGGGCCGTACCTGCACGACGGACGGGCGGCGACACTCGCCGACGTCTTCGCCCCCCTGCCCGGCCGCCACAGCCCGGCGGTCGCCGACGCCGGGGAGCGCGATGCACTGGCGGCGTATCTGATCACGCTGCCCAATCCGACGATTGTCTGGCGGGCGGTGCCGCGCGTTCGCGCGGACGGCACGTCACTGGGCGAAATCGCCATTCAGCTTTTTGACGCCGCGACTGGCCGGCCGCGCGCCGGCGTCGGCGTCGTCATTGAGGAAGAAACGGGACTGGCCGGGCTGAGCGTTTCCGCGCCGCCGCCGACGGATCAATTCGGCCAGACCGTGGCGACGGTGTCGGGGATCACGCCGGGCATGGCGCGGTTCCGCGTGCGTGTGGACGGAGCTCTGACGTCCGACTCTCGCGAGGTGGCGCTGTACGTTCCCGCTCGAAGCCTGGCGAATGTCGCCGCCAGCGCCGGGCTGGGCCAACCGATGCCGGCGAACGCCTATCCGCGCGCCGCAGCCGTGGCTGATTACGATCGCGACGGGTTTCAGGATCTGTTTCTGGCTGTCAGCGGCAAGAACGCGAGCGGACAGCACGTCGGCGCCGCCAGCTACCTGTTTCGCAACCGCGGCGACGGCACGTTCGAGGACGTGACCGCAGCGGCCGGCCTGCTGCGCAGCATGCGATCCTCCGCCGGGGCGGCCTTCGCCGACTTCGACAATGACGGCGATCCCGATCTGTACGTCAACAACCGCGGCGCGCCGCAGACGCCGGCGACGGTGCACGAGCTCTTCCGCAACAACGGCGATGGGACGTTTACGGATGTGGCGCCGGCGGCCGGGGTTGAAAATGGCGGCTTCGGCTATTCGGTCCTATGGCTCGACTACGACCGCGACGGCGACCTGGACGTGTTTGTTCAAAACCTGGTGGTCGGCGCCAGCTTTGGGAATCTCACGCCCGACGCGCTCTATCGCAACGACGCCGACGGCACATTTACGGATGTGACCGGGCAGGCCGACCTCGAAGGCTGGTCGGTCGTCGGCGGCGACGGGGGCGCGGTCGCGGACTACGACGACGACGGCCGGCAGGACCTGCTCAAGGTCGCCATTGATTACCCGCTGGAGCGCGTGTTCCTGCTGCACAATGACGGCGACGGCGTTTTCTCCGATCTGACCGCGCCGGCCGGCCTGGATTTTCCATTCTATTCGTCGCGCGGCGCGACCTTTGGCGATTACGACAACGACGGCGATCTCGACCTGTTCGTCGTCGGCGTCGGCCTGTTTCGAAACAACGGCGACATGCCGCGCACCTTCACGAACGTCACCGGCCAGATCGGCTTCAACTTCACGAGCTACACCGGCCGGCGCTTCGGCCACGCCTTCGTCGACCTGAACAATGACGGCTGGCTGGACATCGTCGCGGAGAATCGCACGGGACCGATGGCCGTGCTGATGAATCTCCAGAACGGGCAATTCAGTCCGTACACGGACGTGGATTACGTGATCGACACGGCGCCCGATCCCAAGGTCGCGCTGGCCGTGCTGGATATCGAGAATGACGGCGACATGGACATTTTCCTCGGCCGCGAGGGGGCGGCCGGCGGGTTGCCGCAGGCGCTGTACGAGAACAGGTTTGCGGGTGACAACCGTTTTCTGCGTGTCGAGCTGATCGGCGCTGCGCCTTTCTCGGCCCGCACGCCGCTGGGGGCGCGCGTCTTCGTGCAGACCGCGGAAACGACGCAGATGCACGAGCTTTGGTCGGGCCAAGGCGCCGCCGGCGGGCTGGATACGCTGCAGCATTTCGGCCTGGGACAGGCTGACGCGGCGATGGTCAGCGTCCGCTGGCCGGATGGGCATGTGGACTCGCTCGGCGAAGTCGCCGCCGACACGCAGATTCTCGTCACGGAGGGCCAGCCGGGCTACCAGACGGTGCGGTCGTGGTTCCGGGCGCAGATCAGCGCGAGCGCGGTTTCGGGCTCCGCCCCGCTGACGGTGGATTTCCACGGCAGCGTGCTGAATGGACAGCCGCCCTATTTGTACGTGTGGGATTTTGGTGATGGCTCGACCCTGGGAACGGGCGCGGACGTCTCGCATGTCTTTACGGGCCAGCCGGGCGCCAGAAACGCGGAACTCATGGTTCGCGACGCGGGCGGAGCAACGACGACGGCAACGATTACGATTACGCTGAATCCATTCCGCAGCGGCGACATGAACTGCGACGGCGTGACCAACGTGCTGGACATCAATCCGTTCATCCTCGCGCTTCAGGACCCGTTCCTGTACAACTCGAGCTACCCCGAATGCGACATCACGTACGCCGACATGAACGGGGATGGCGATGTGAACGTGCTGGACATCAACCACTTCATCAGCGCGGTTGAGGGCGGCTGACAGGAACAGGGCTATCAGAACCGCGACCGCCCGGCCAACGTCCGCGCCGCGACCGTGAGGGAGCGGAGGGGCGAAGAACCGCTTGCTTACGCGCGCGGCTCGGAAATGCGCGTGCCGGAAGCGCGTTGACCATCGCCGCGCTCTCAGTATGCTCTAGCCTCACGCGGCCGGGTGCGTTGTCCGGCTACCGGCGCCCCTCCAGTCGACACCCATTGTGCGAACGTCTTACTCAGGCGACCGGTTTTCGCGTCGCCGGCGGCGGGTGCTGCGCCGCGCGCTGCGCTGGACGCTCGCGCTCGCGGTCGTCGCCGTTGTGGCATGGCTGGGGCGCGGCGTGTGGCAGTCGGGGCGGGTGGACCGCGCGATCAATGACGGGTTGGCGCTGCTGTCACAGGCCGGAACGCGCGACGAGGCGCGCGTGCTATTGGAAAAATGGGCCCAGCGCACGGAGGAAAGCTGGTCCGCGCGGCGCGAGGAAACGATCGACAAACTCTACGCCCTGCGGCCCGCGGACGACCCGCGCGTCCGCAGCATGCTGGCCTGGGTGGGCGACGTGGATTTCGGCACGCGCGGCGATGACTGGAAACGCTGGTACGAGAATCACTGCCGCCTGCGCGACGGCCGCGGGCCGCGGACGCCGCCGCGCCAGGCGGTCGTGCTCGAACGCCGCTGGGAAGCGCCGGTCGGGCTGACGGCGTGGTTCTCGGTCATCCTGCCGCTCGACGGACAGATCTACGTGGCGTCGCTGGGCGAGTCGTTCGTCGCCGAGGACGACGCGGCGGACGGCGTCGTGCGCGTCAGCGGCGCGGACGGCCGGGCGGAGCTGTTGTTTCGCCCGAGCGAGCGCGGGCGGCGCGACGTGGTTGGACTGGCGGCGGCCGGCGGCCGACTCTACATCGCGTGCCGCAACGGCGTGCTCTACTGCACCGACGACGCAGGCGGATTGCTCTGGAAAACCGCCGTCGGAGCGGAGTGGATCAGCCCGCCGCTGCTGCTGCCGGCGGCGCGGGGCGATGCGGCGCTGGTGATCGGCGTGGCCTCGCCCGGGACCGTGGTCGCGTACAGCGCCGGCACAGGGCGGACGGTGTGGACAACGCCGCTGAAGTCCGGCCGCGCTTCCGGCCGAGACACGGGCGACCTGCGAACCTCGGCGACGCTGACCCTGGCGGAAGTGTTCGGCCCGCGCTCGAGCGAACTGCTGGTGACGCTCTCGGACGGGACGATCGCGGTGTTGACCGCCGCCACCGGCAGCCCGCGCTGGACCTCTCAGCACAGCGCCGGCTCGATCGCGGGGTTTGCCGGGTGCGGGGCGAACCGCGAGGCATGTCCGCCGGCGTGGCTGGGCGACAGCCGGGCCGGGCTGTGGTCTCTGGCGACGGCGGGGCGGACGCTCGAGTTGTTGCCGTACGGGTTCGCGGCGGTTCGCGCTGATCAGAATCTGATCGCGGCGCCGCGCACGCTGGCGAGCGGCGCTGCCGCGACGCCATCCCTGGTTGTGTGCCCGACCAGCGGCTACAGAGAGCAGCACGCGTCGGTTTGCGTGCTGGGGCTGGATGGAGTCATTTGGCGGCATCCGATCGGCGGCGCGGTCTGGGGGACGCCGGCCATCGCCGACCTGAACGCCGACGCCTCGCCGGAGATCATTGTGGCCGCGATCGAACCGGGGGCGGGCGGCGCGGCGCGCGGTGCGCTCTACGTCCTGACGTTGCAGGGTCAGTGCGTGGCGCGGGTCGAGCTACCGGCCGCGGCGGAGTGCCCGCCCGTTGTGGCGGACGTGGATGGCGACGCGCGGCTCGAAGTTCTGGTGGCGGACCAGTCGGGAATGTTGCACTGCTTCGGGACGCGCGGATTCGGACCGGTGGAGTGGGGCCTGGCCAACGGCGACAGCCACAACACGCGCCATGCGACGAATGCGTACGCGTTCGGGCAGGCGCCGTTCGGTTATCAGCGGGACTGGCGGCCGGCGCCGTAGAGAATGGCCGGAAGTGGTCAAGCTCGACGGTGTGCGCCGTGCAAGGCACGCATGACACCCACCGTCGAACATGCAATGTACCGGTCTGCAACGGGCCTTGGCAGCCCTTGAGCGGTCAGAGTAGCATCACGGCTCGGGCAAACTTCGGGCCAGCCGCACAATTGTCGGCATCATTCAGGAGAACGAGAGTGGCCAGCAATCGAATCGTGCACTTCGAGATCCCCGCGCATCAGCCGACGGCGCTGACGCAGTTCTACGGCGAGCTCTTCGGCTGGAAGTTTCAGAAAGCGCCGATCCCCGGTCCGGAATACTGGCTGTGCGATACGGGCACTGACGGTCCGGGCATCAACGGAGCGATCATGCAGCGGCAGCACGCGCAGCAGCCATGGATGAACTATGTCGACGTCGCGAGCATCGACACCGCCGTGGAAAAAGCCGTGAAACTCGGGGCGCAGGTGGCGCTGCCCAGGACGGCGGTGCCGGGCGTCGGCGCGTACGCGGCGATCATCGACCCTCAGGGGAACCTCTGCGGCTTGTGGGAGCAGGGAACGTAGCGTCGGTTCTCCGTGTCCGACGATGCGCGAAACGCGCGAAAACCGCTGCCGGACGCGAAGGCTCGACGCGACGGTCTCCGGCGCCCATTTCAATCGTATAGTTCCCTCACGGCGCGGGCTGCGTGTGCGGTCGCGTTCGTCGCCCGCGGCCGGTAACGTATGACGGCCGGTGCGGACGGCGGGCATGCCGCTACGCCCGAAGCGCAGCTCCGGAGCGATTCGTTGATTCGTGTGGAAGGACTCCGCAAACAGTTCCCCAATCCGGACGGCACCGAAAAGGTCGCCGTGGATGGCGTCAGCTTCAGCGTCGAGGGCGGCGAGATTTATGGGCTGCTGGGGCCCAACGGCGCGGGCAAGACCACGACGCTGCGTATGATCAGCGGCCTGCTGCGGCCGACCGACGGCCGCGTCTACATCCGCGATGAGGACGTGACCGACCATCCGGAGCGCGTCAAGCAGCACATCGGCTACCTGACCGCCAACACCGGCCTGTATCAGCGGCTGTCGGTGGTCGAGGTGCTCGAATATTTCGGCACGCTCTACAACCTGGACCGGGCCGCCGCGCGGCAGCGCATCGCCGCGCTGATCGACATGCTCGACATGAGCAAGTTCAGGAAACTCCGTTGCGGGTCGCTTTCCACCGGGCAGAAACAACGCGTCAACATCGCCCGCGCCCTGATCGCCGACCCGCCCATCCTGATCCTGGACGAGCCGACGCTGGGGCTGGATGTGCTCAGCAACCGGCTGATTCTGAACTTCATCTCCTCGCAGGCGCAGGCCGGCAAGGCCGTGCTGCTTTCGACGCACGCGCTGGATGAAATCGAGACCATGTGCCGCCGCATTGGACTGATCCACCGCGGCCGGCTGATCGCCGAGGGCAGCCTGGAGCACTTCCGCGAAGCGACCGACCGTTACAAGCTGAGCGAAATCTTCCTGCATCTGGTGCATGAGAATGAGCCGCTTCTCGCGAATTAACACCATCTGGCGCAAGGAGCTGACTGACACGCTCCGCGACCGCCGGACGCTGCTGGCCATGGTGCTGGTGCCGATGGTGCTCTATCCGGCGCTGATGCTCGGCTCGCTCCAGGCGTTCGAATTGCAGGCCACGCGGCTCAAGAGCGAGAAATTCACGGTCGGCGTGAGCGACGCCGGCGTGCAGCGCTGGCTGAACAACATCATTACGACCGACATCGTTCGCCGCGGCGGCGCCGCGCCTGAAAGCCAGCCGGCGGACGGATCGACGCATTCCGGCGCGGCGGTCCGCGAGACGGCGGTCGAGTCCGCGCGATCCGATTTGCGCGAGACGCCGCCGGAGTTCGAAGTCGTCCTGTTCGGCGAGCTGCGCGGCGCGGTGGAGGCGCAGCGGGTTCACGTCGGCCTGATGGTCGATGGCGCTCTGCCCACGCTTGAGGGCGCCGACTCGGCCTGCTTCACGATGATCTTTGACCAGACCGACGTGCGCAGCGGACTGGCCGCCACGGGCCTGGGCGGCATCCTGGAGCGCGCCAGCCGCGACATGGCCCTGCGCCGCCTGGAGCGCGCCGGCCTGCCGCGGACGGTCGTGACGCCCATCGAGATCATCGAGCAGAGCGTGGCGACGCCGGAAAAGGTGAGTGGGTCCATCCTCGGGCAGATCGTTCCGCTGATCCTCATCATCATGACCATCACCGGGGCGATCTACCCGGCCATCGATCTCACCGCCGGCGAACGCGAGCGCGGCACGCTGGAGACGCTGATCGTCGCGCCGGTGCCGACCGTCGATCTGATCGTCGGGAAGTTCATTGTCGTCGCGCTGATCGGCATGTTGAGCGCCATGCTCAACCTGCTCTCCATCGGCGGCACGGTTTATCTCGGCGGGCTGGGCCAGATTCTCTCGCGCGGCGGTCCGATTTCGATTCCACTGTCGGCGCTGCCGTGGGTGCTGCTGATCCTCGTGCCGCTGGCGGTGATGTTCAGCGCCTTGCTCCTCGCCGTATCCAGCTTCGCCCGCAGCTTCAAGGAGGCGCAGAACTACATCATGCCGGTGATGATCGCCGGGCTGATTCCCGCGGTCGTGGGCGTGCTGCCGGGCACGCGGCTGGAGGGGCCGCTTTTGATCATGCCGGTGACCAATATCGTCGTTCTGACGCGCGAGCTGTTCATGGGCCGCGTCGATCTGATAGCGATCATGTGGGTCACGGTTTCGACCACCATTTACGCCGGCGCGGCGGTCGCCGTCGCGGCCAAGCTCTTCGGGCAGGAGGCGGTGCTCTTCGCCGACAGCGGGTCGATCAAGTCGCTCTTTGTACGGCGGTTCTTCAAGCCGTCGGAGCGCCCGGCGACGGCGCATGCGCTGCTGCTGTTGGCGATCGTCTTCTCGCTCAATTTCTTCATTCAGCAGTCGATGCAGCGCTCGCCGCAACTGGCGGGGCAGCCGGCATACTACTACGCGCTGGCGGGGCTGCTGGTCCTGCTGCTGGTGGCGGCGCCGCTGGGGGCGGCGGTGTACATGCGCTCGCGCCTCGCGAGCACGTTCCTGCTTTCCGCGCCGCCGCCGCGCGGGCTGCTGGCGGGAGTTTGCATCGGCGCGTCGACCTGGGTGCTGGCGCCGCTGTGGTTCGTCTGGCAGGAAACCTGGATGCCGCTGCCGGCGGGGCTGGCGGAATCGGTCAAGGCGATCGAGGACTCCTTCGCGACGATTCACCCGCTGGTGCTGCTGCTGGTGCTGGCGGTGATCCCCGGCATCTGCGAGGAGCTCTTCTTCCGTGGCTACGTCATGAGCGGGCTGCGCAGCACGTTTACGCCGGTTGCGGCGGTGCTGCTGGCGGCCGCCGCGTTCGGCTTCAGTCATTACCTGGCGCAGCGCCTGGCGCTGACGTTCATGCTCGGGGCCGTGCTGGGACTGCTGGCGATGCGTTTTCGCTCGATCTGGCCGGCGATGATCGCGCACGTGCTGCACAACGGCCTGACGCTGGCCGGCTCGCGCGACGCGCTGCTCAAGCCCCTGCTGTCAAATCTCGGATACCCCGCCGACCCGCTGACGTCTCAGGCGCTGCCGTGGCTGCTGGGCGCGGCGGCGATCTTCCTCGCCGGTCTGGCGCTGTGCCTCATCGGTCCGCGTCGCGACGCTCCGGCTGCGCGGGAGTCGCTTCTCGCGGATAGGAGCGATCCGACGTCTCTACCGGAATCCGGTCCTGCCCATCAAACGGCGGTGTGAACACCAGCACCGCGACCAGCGGCGTCTGCCCGAGATTCACGCAATAGTGCGGCACGCCGCGCGGGATGTGGCAGACACTTCCGGGCGCGAGCAGAAAGCGGCGGTCGGTGATGAAGATTTCGCCGCTGCCGTCGTGGACCATGAAGGTCAGGTCGTGGGTGCGGTGAATGTGGCGCGGTTCGCTGGTGCGGAACTGGAGCAGGTGGGCGCTGAACTCCCCGGTGCTCACGAGCGTCTCGGCTCGCAGCGGCTGGTCGTCGGCGACGGGGGCTTTGCGCAGCGCCGTCTGAATCATGCTGGGATCGACGATGTACGCCTGTGGGCGCAGCGCGTCACGCGACTGCGGCGCGGCGCAACCCGCAAACGGCAGAAAACCCGCAAGAATTGCAATCAGGCGGTTACTCACCGGCCGATCTCCATTCGCACCTGCATTTCGATTCGTTTGAGCTCTGACTCCGGGAACATTCCCTGAACAACGCTATTCGCGCGGAGCCACTCCGGCAGTCGCTCGTGGGCGGCAATGGCGGATCGAATCGCGGCCATGGCCTCGTCGCGCAGCCCGCGTGTGATAAGGTGCTCCACCAGCATCAGCGTCGGCTGCTGACGCTTGGGATCCAGTTGCGAAGCCCGGTACAGAAACTGCAGCGCTCCGGCGTCATCGGTCGCCTTTCGAATCTCATACATCAGCAGCATCGCTGGAATGAACTTCGGTTCCGCGGCCAGCGCACATCGTGCCAGATGTTCGGCGCGCGTCACGTCGCCGCCGCGGAGCGCCATCGTCGCCGCCTGGCACCAACCCGCAGGCCGAGACGGGTCGAACATCATCATGTCCTGCGCGAAGGCGGTCGCGGCAACCTGCGCTGCGCCGCGCTGTCGCGCCAGATTGCGCCAGAAACTCACATCCGAGGCGTCCGGCTGGACCGCGGCGCTCACGACCCGAAATCGCCGCGGACGACTTTCGGGCAACCGCTCAGCCCAGCGACCGGACAGGGCTTTCAACGCCGCCTGGCCTTCCACCAGACGTCCGTCCTGGATCAGCGAAACGGCCATCAGGAACTGCCACTCATCTCGCCAGGCTTGCGGCGTCTCCACTGCGCCGGGCAGCACTGATCGGAAAAGCTGCGGTTCTTCGAGGACGAGGTAGACGCGCGCAGCGATCAGCCGGTACTCCGGCGGACACCGTTCAATCGGCGAAGCCCGTCGCAACGCCGCCCTGGCGACCTCGTAGTTGAATTCGCCGGCGGCCGCCGCGGCCTCGAGCACCGCAGCGCAATTGCTCGCCGGTCCGCCAAAACCGAACACGCGCCGGGTATGGCGATAGACCTCCTCCGCGTCGCCCTGCACCAGCCCGATCCGCGCCGATAGAAGCCAGTAGTCGGGGAATCCCACCGGGACCGCGTGCCCGGCGCGCGGCAGCCACTCCGCTGCGGTGCTGTTCAGCCCGCAGAGTTTCGCCAGCATCGCCAGACGCAGCCACAGGCCGCGCGCCCATGGGGCGTTCGGACCGGCTTGCTCGGCCAGTGAAATCGCCTCGTTTGCCGCGTCCTCGTCGAGCACTGCGTCCGGCGACGGTCCCGGCCCGATCGCCCTTTTCAACAGGGCGATCATCGCGTCGTTTGAAATGACCTCGCCTGCAACCTCAAACTCCTCCTCAGCCGGAGACGACGCCGGCGCGGGTCGCACGGCCTCCATGGGCCTGCTCGTCTCAGGTGCTCGCCCGGATTCGTCTGTTTGCCGTTCAACGCGCGCATCAATCCCCTCGATCCGTTGCTCCAATCGCCGCCCGATCTCGTCGATCCGCTTGGCCTGTGTGGACAGCGCCCCGCGCAGCAAGAGCGCCGGCGCCGCCACCAGCACGATCAGCAGCGCCGTGCTTGCCAGCCAGTAGAGGTACAACCGCTCCAGCCCGTCACGCTGCCGCCGGGCGGTCTCATCCGCCGCCGCGGGCGCCGTCGCGGCCGAGCGGCGGCGCAGCTCTTCGGCGGCGGTGCGAAGCGGCGAATGCTCACGATCGCGCGTGCTCATGTTCGCGGCTCCTTCGGGTGTTCCTCCGGCGGCTCGTCCGGGCCGGTCGCGTCGGCGATTTGCTCATCGGTGACGCGGTATTTCGCCCAGGCGTCCACGTACTCCGTCGGCTCGCCGCCCACGCGCCGCTCGGTGACGACCTTGCCGGCGCGAATGAGCAGGTAGGAGCCGATCACGAACACCAGGATCAGCAGCATCGCCCCGAACATCAGCAGCAGCATGATGCTCAGCCGCTTGGCCTGAAGCCGCTGCATGGCCACTTCATTCTGTTCGGGCGAATTCGACGCCGGCACGTCCAGCGGGCGCGACACGGCCAGGTAAAGCACGGCCGAAAACGTCACGAGCAGCGCCAGAAACACGACTACCGCCGCCGCCCGGCCGTACGTAATCTGGGAGGATGACGCCATCCGCACGCTCGCATCGGGAACGCGAACCACGCGTCTATGGTATGACAAAGCCGGGTGACCGGGTACGGAGCGCGGCCGGCGACGCCGATAAGTTCAAACGGGCGGCAGAGCGGCCCGCACCGCTCCCGCCCCGCGCGCGTTAGATCGGAGCCTCCCCATGCACGCACTGCGTAAGATCAGCCCCCGCGGCGGATTTCTCATGCTCGCCGTCGCCCTGCTTCTTGGTTCGGCGGTTTGGAAACTCCCCGCCGATGGCCACGCGCTGGCGGACGGACCGGCGGAGAGCAAAGTGCAGCTCGCTGACGCCCGGCAGCAGCGGATGGAGATGATTCAGGAGCTAAGGGCAATCAACACGCGCCTGTCCGAGATCGCCGCGCTCCTCAAGGAATCTCGCCCGGAGCGCGGGCCGGCACCGAAGGGCGGCTGACGAGCGCAGCCAATTAAGATGGCGCATCGATTTGCGTGGGACGGGCGTCTCGCCCGTCCCGACGCGAAGTGCGAGAGAGTCTGTCAACTTCTTGGGGTGGACCGGCATCTTGTCCGTTTCTGAGGCCGACGGGCGAGACGCCCGTCCTACCCAAATAGCGCGGACGCTCGTCCCACTAGCGTCGGCGGGTCATCACCGTCAGCAGCCCCGCCCCGATCAACCCGCTCAAGCCCGTCAGCGGACACAGACCCGCGAGGGGATCACTCGGCTGAAACGCCAGACCGCCGCTCGGATTCTCACGCTCCTTGGCGAGCGTGTCGATGAATGACTTGGCGGAGGAGGAATCATCCGTCAGCGTGATCACTTCCTCGATCGAATCCACGGGCGAGCCGATCACCGCGGCCACGCCCACCTGGCCCGGGACGTTCTCCGCCTGCACCTCGACCGTCGCCCGCAGCGTGAAATCCTCGCCCACCGCAATCGGGTATTGATAGTCGATCTGCAGCCGCGGCAGGATCAGCACCTGCAGCTCGCCGAACTCCGGCGCGACGGTCGCCAGGTCGGACAGAATGAGCGTCGAGACGGGGAACGTGCCCTCGGTCGCAACCTGCACGCTGCCGCCCGCCGCGCCGAGCAACTCGACCGTTCCGCTGAAGACGGTCTGGCTATCCTGTCCGGCCGCCTCGCGCACGACCGTTACCAGGAGCGCGACCCGCGCGCCGCTGAGGTCGCGACCCGCCTCGCTGGCGAAGATCGACAGCGCGCCGTCCAGGAACAGCGTGCCGGTCAGATCGAAGGGCGTCCCGGCCGGCAGCAGCCCCAGCTCGCCGACGTCAAACCGCAGATCGCGGATTTCTTCCAGCTTCGCCGCCACGTCGTAGGACGTGTCCGACGTCACACTCGACAGGGCCAGGTTGATCGCGAATTCCTCGGGGTTCGGCTGGTTCAGGTCGCGCGGATCGGCGAACTGCGCCCCGGCCACGGCGGCGGCCTCAGCCTCGCCGGCGGCGATCAGCCGCGCCACGACCTGGAGCGGCAGCGTGTCGCTGGTGTCGGGGAAGCTGTCGCTGGCGTCGTCGAAGTCGCCGTTTGAGGTCGATCCGCCGGAATCGACCTTGATTTCCTGAATCGAGACCTTGGCCGAGCCCTTGATGTCGATGATGGCGGCCGAGGCGGGTGTGAAGAGCGGCCAGGCAACGAGTCCGGCCGTGACGGCCGACAGGCGAAATCGCAGATTCATGGGTTCGATTCTCCGCGCGAAAGTCCCATCCGTGGGGCGCTGAAAGAGCGCACAAGCCCGGCAGATACAGAAGCATATGCAGCGGGGGCGTGGGAGACAACGGGGAAAGCCCGTCTGTCGGGCCGATCTATCCGAACCCGCCGCGCCAAGCGGCGGGCTGACGTCCCCTGCTCTGTGGCGTCGCTCGCCCACGACCGTCAACCCGCCGCTTGGCGCGGCGGGTTCTGAAAGACGCCTCTAATCGAAGCGGACGTGAGACGTCAGCACCAGTGTTTCCATCCAATCGGTTGCGACGACGAGCGTGGGAGTGGGCTGCAGCTCCGCGTAATACGGCGCCGCAAAGCTCAGTTCGTCGCCCACCTGCCCGCGCACAATCTGCCTGGAGAGCCGCTCGGCCCCACCCGATTCCACCGTGATTGAGAACCGTCCGACCGGCGTGTTTGCGCTGACGCGCCCGGTCGCCGCATCCAGCTCCACCGGCACATCCGCCATTCGCCAGCGAAGCGTGGCCGACTGCCGCGACCTGCGGCGCCCACGAAGCTCATCCACAATCGACCATCCGTTTTCGGCGGCGCGAAGCGTGCGGCGATGAACCACGTGCCACGGCGGGCGCGCGTAGGCGTAGTGCTCGCCGGCGAAATCCGCAGGCTCACCGGGGGCGGCGGGCGTCGAACGTCGATCGGCGATCTCGCTTGGCGGTGCGGAGATGACGCGCGCCTTGGGCCACGGCAGCCAGAGGAATCGCGTCGCCGCCTGCAGCGGTTCGGCGGCGTCGATCTCGATCGTGTTATGGGCGCGGATCGACTTGAAGTAGCGCTCCAACGCCGGGTGATCGGGGATGAAGTACTGATACGTGCCGGCGTCCTGAAGGATGTTGAGGCCGCGCCACCACAAATCGACATGCAGCATGTCGAGATGGGCGGGCCGGTCGCGGTAGGAATGGCAACGGAGCATCACCCACGATTCGCCGCGGCGAATCACGAAATACCCGCCGCCTGTCGCCCGGCCGCGTGTAGCCCGGCCGCCCTCGGCCGGTTCGGTAGCCCGGCCGCCCCCGGCCGGTTCGGTAGCCCGGCCGCCCCCGGCCGGGCCGACGCCTCCGCTCACCCCGAACCGGCCGAGGGCGGCCGGGCTACTTGGGGCGGCCGGGCTACGTGTCGCGGCCGGGCTACTTGGCGGCGCATCCAACTCGTCCGCGAACAGCCACGCCGTCTCCTCATCCCACGGCCCCGCGGGCAGCAACCGCCGCCGCGTCGCAAGAAAATGCGTGCTCTGGATCACCGGGCGGAAATCAGCGTAGTCGCAATCCGTCAGCGGGAGGACGCAGGCGCCGTCGTTGTTGCCGAAGTTCGGCATGCGCCCGGCCCGCGCATCCATCAACTCGTGCATGAATTGCGCACAGCGGCCCAGCCGCTCGTACAGGTCGCGCGGCAGCGGGTCGTTCTGTAACTCCGCCAGCCGCAGCGCCAGCGTCGCGCCGTGCATCATCACCCGCTGGTAGTTCATTGAATGTTGCACGTAGCTGCCGTCGGCGTAGATTTGCCGCCGCAGCTCCTGCGTCAGCACGCGCCGGCCGAGCGCCTTCCAGGGCGCCGCCTCGCGGAATTCGGGGAAGAGGTGGCTGACGAGAATCAGGCCGCAGGCTTCCGAGATCGCGTGGTTGTTCTTCTGCGAGACGGCGTAGTCGATGTGATGCGCGACACGGTAGCCCGTGGCCCACGCGATGCGCGCTATCGCGATGGCATGGTGCGCCGCGCCTGGAATTGTAGGGTGGGCCGTGCCCACCATCGTAGGGTGCGCTGTGCCCACCACCGCGTCGCGACCGGACGGTTCATCCAACATCGCGGCGGCAGGAGGGTGGGCACGGCCTATCCTACAAAGGCCTCCGAAAAACCCCAGCGCCAGACCGATCATGCGTACGGAACTTTCCTGGCCGCATTTCCAGTGCACGCCCATCCATGGCGGGCAGGCGGCCATCCACGAATCGACCCAGCGCCAGTAAAGCGCCGCCGCCTGATGGCGCTCGATCAACCCGTGCGCCACGCCGCGCAGCAGGTCGATCGCCCAGTTCGCGCGGGCCGGATCCCAAAGCGTGCGAATGTCGCCCTGCGACGGGTCAAAATCGCGAACGGCGTACCACGGCACGCTGCTTCGGGCCCGCTGACCCGTCAGTCCATTCTCACTCCAATCAACCGCCCGCGGCGACGGCGTGCGGAAGCAATAAACGTGTCGGTTCTCCGCGATCAAACGCAGGCGCTCGGCGAGGGACGGCGTAGCCCGGCCGCCCTCGGCCGGTTCCGTAGCCCGGCCGCCCTCGGCCGGTTCAGCGGCGGGCGTGCGCTGCATGCTGCCTGCACCGTGGCCCTCGCCGCTGCGTGCCTTTTCCCCTCGCTGTTCCCTGTTCGCGTTCGCGATGAACGGTATGTCCTGATTTCGCTTGAACTCGTCATACTCAGCCGCGTCCGTCGGCGTGCCGGGCGTGCAGATTTCGGCCAGTGAGATCGACTCCCACGGCCGAGCGGCGTACACGCGCTTCGGCCGGCCAAGCTTGTTTTCTACCGCGATCCTGAAGCGCTGCCAGACGAACCCCGGCCCGAGATAGCGGAGAATGTGCCAGGCGGTTTTCAGCCGCATCAGCGCCCGCCGTCGATCTTGTACGCTGCATCCGTCGGCCGCAGCGGCCGGCCCAGCCACAGCGGCCGGCGCAAGCCGCCGGGGCCGACGGGCCAGCGGGTCTTCTTCATCCATTCGCGGTAGACCTGCATCGAGCGGGCCGTATCGACGAAGACGTCGCCGCTTTGGTCCTCTCGTTTGGCGCGCTCCACGGTCACGCGCTGATGCCAGCAGTGCATCCCGCTGATCGGGTCCGGATGCACCGGGAACGTGATGTTCTGGTGCACGCCGCCGTCGCGCCACCAGATGCGGCGGCTATCAGGATCGGGCGATTCAAACGGCTGCGGGCCGGAAATCTGCCGCATGCGCCACTTGCCGGCTTCCAGCTCGTCAATCTGCACGACTGATCCGCTCCAGCGGCTGGCGGGCGGGTCCTGCGGCCGGCGCCAGCGACCGAGGTGATGCGAACAGGCGACGACGCCGGGACGGATTCCCTCGGTGACCCATACCCGATCTACGAAATAGCCGATCTCGGTGTTCACGCGAACGAGGTCGCCGGTGTGTAATTTGAGCTCGGCCGCGTCGCTGGTGTGAATCCAGATTGGATTCCGCTGCGAAATCTCATTGAGCCACTTGGCCGAACCGCTGCGCGTGTGAATGAGCGTGGGAAGCCGAAACGTCGGAAGAAGGCACATCTCCAAGAAACTAGATTGCAGAGACGAGAAACTAGAGTTGGACCCTGACGCGGCGGTCTGTCTTCCCTCGATCCCTTGATCCCTCGATCCCTCGATCCCTGTCTTCTCTCTTCCCTGCTCCCTGCTCCCGGCTCGCTCTTCCCAGATATGCGACGGAATATACCACGGAATCGCGTACTCGCCCCAGCCCCAGTCGACCATCGTCTGGCTGAAGAATTCCAGCCTGCGGCTCGGCGTCGCGAAACCCTCGACTGCGACTTCGGGTGGAATGGGCATCTTGCCCGTTCCTGATGCGTCAGAGACGGGCGAGACGCCCGTCCCACCCAAATTCGTCCGGAGCGTTGCGGGTGGAACGGGCATCTTGCCCGTTCCGGCAGCGACGTTGCGCAGTACCACGCCGACGACGTGGCCGGCCTTCGTGAGGACGCCCGTCGCCGGGTCGGTCGCCGCGCCTTCGAGTTCTTTCTCGCTCAGTCGCCGTTCATGCCGCTCGTACTCGCGCTTCTTGACCTCAAACGCGCCGAATTTCCGCATGTAGTCGAGCGGCGACAGCCCGGCCTGCGCCGCGGTTTCCTTCAAGCCCGGCACGCGGTCAAACGCATACTCGTAGTATTCATCGACGCTGAGCATCGTTCCCGGCGATTTCGCGCTTTCGAAGTACTTGCGAATGCCCAGCGAGCCGTCCGGGTCGATCGCCCAGGTCAGCGCGATCCAGAATTCGTCCTCCTCCCACACCTTGCCGGGATTCGTGTCGCGCGTGTCGCGAATCTGCCGCCCCTCCGCCCGCACCGCCGCCCGCAATACCGGCTGGCGAAACGCGATCCACGTGCCGCTGTGCGTCTCGTACGTATTCAGATCATGCCGCTCCGGGCCGTGGCCCATCGGCAGGACGTAATCGGCGAAGAACGCGGTCTCGTTCCACGTCGGCGTCAGGGCGATGCTCAGGCCGATCTTCGACTCGTCGCGCAGCGCCTGAATCCAGGTAAATCCGTCGGGATAGGTCCACACCGGGTTGAAGACGCGCGTGAAATACACGTCGATCTTCCCGCGGCCCTCCAGCAGAAAATGAGGCAGAAGAAAGCTCATCTCGTAATGCGTCAGCGGGAACTCGCGCGGCCAGTGAAGCTCGTTCCAGTGATTCTGCGGCGGCGGGACGTTGATCAGGCTGGCCTTGTACTTGTTCCAGCCGGCCGGCAGGCAGCCGCCCTCCGTGCCGACGCTGCCGGTCAGGGCGTGCAGCAGCATCAGGCAGCGCGAGACCTGCCACCCGCCCAAGTGCGCCGAAGCGGCCCCGCGCCAGGTGTGCGAGCAGAAGCGCGAGCCGGCCTCCGCCGCGAGACGCGCGATCTTGACGATCTGCTCGGCGGGCACGCCGCACTCCTCCGCCACCGCGTCGGGCGTGAACGGCGCGTAGCGGTCCTTCAGCAGCGCGATGAACCCCTCGATTGTGTCGCCCAAGTCCTGGCTGTGGCACCGGTCTTCGACCGGTGACTGTTTGCACGGGTTTTCAACCCGTGCCGACACCGGTCGAAGACCGGTGCCGCGGGCGCCCGGCCTGAGCCGGCCGTCCGCGGCTGCCGCCAGCGTCTCGCGCCAGTTCACCCAGCGCTCGATAAACGCCTTGTCGTACAGATCCTCGTTCAGAATCACATGCGCCATTGCCAGCACCAACGCCGCTTCCGTGCCGGGTCGCGTCGGGAGCCAGTAGGTCGCCAGCGACGCCGTGTTCGACAGCCGCGGATCGACCACGGCCATCTTCGCCCCGCGCGCCAGTCCCTCGCTGATCCGCTGCGCGTGCGGGTTGAAGTAGTGACCGCTTTCGAGGTGCGCGTTCAGCGCGAGAATGAACCGCGCATTGGCGTAATCCGGCGAGGGCCGGTCGTAGCCGCTCCACAGCGCGTACCCCAGCCGGGCGCCGGACGAGCAGATGTTCGTATGGCTGTTGTGTCCATCGACGCCCCACGCGCGCAACACGCGATCGATGAAGCCCTCGGCCCCCGGACGGCCGACGTGATAGACGATCTCGTCGCGGCGGTCTTCCTGAAGCGCCTTGCGTATCCGCCCGCCGATATCGGCCAGCACCTCATCCCACGACACTTCCTGCCACTTTCCGCCGCCGCGCGGGCCGACGCGCTTGAGCGGCGCGAGAATGCGGTCGGGATCGTTGATCTGGTTGATCGTCGCCGGCCCCTTGGCGCAGTTTTTCCCCCGACTGCCCGGATGCGCCGGGTTCCCCTCAAACTTGCGAATCTCGCCGGTCTCCTTGTCGATGTAGGCCAGCAGCCCGCAGGCGGACTCGCAGTTGAAGCACGTCGTCGGCGCGAGCCGGTAATGCCGCGGCACGGCCCGCCGCGGCCATTCGTGGGCGTCGAACTCAACAAAGTCATCCCACTGGTCGGGCGTCGGGAATCGCGCCAGCGGCAATCCGGCCCGACCGGTGTCGTTGCTACGTGCCGGTCCGCCGACCGCTTCGGACCCGGCGCGAATCAATCCGAGCGAGACGGCGGCGTTTTCAACCCAGCTTCGCTTCGGTTTGTACGGCATGTCTGCACCCTGTAGCGTCGGACCTCTGCGTCCGACGGTGTTACAGCGCCGCGCTCGTCGTCGGACACGGAGGTCCGACGCTACGGTAGCTTTGTAGGGTGGGCCGTGCCCACCTTCCGTCGTCGGACCTCTGCGTCCGACGGTGTTACAGCGCCGCGCTCGTCGTCGGACACGGAGGTCCGACGCTACGGTAGCTTTGTAGGGTGGGCCGTGCCCACCTTCCGTCGTCGGACACGGAGGTCCGACGCTACGAGAGCGGCACGCGCTGCGGCGCCTGGACCACCACGTGGTTCTTCGCCGCGATGCCGATCACCAGGAGCGCCGCCGCTAACTCGATACGTCCGCCGATCATCAGCACCGCCAGCGGCAGAATCAGCCCGACGCCGACCGCGCCAAACCAGAACCAGACCGCCAGCGGCCCGCGCAGGATCAGCCGCGCCGCCACTTCCGCGCCGCGCGTCTGATGCCGCGGCAGGAACTCGGCTGCCGTCAGCAGCAACAGGACGCCGGCCGCAACGGCGAACGCGATCCGAGCGCTTTCGTCCGTCGCGCCGCCCGCGGAAGCGCCGGTCGCCACGCCGCCCGATCCGTCGCTCGCCGCCAAATATCCCATCCATTGCATCGCCGCTAATCCGGCGATGACGGCGTCGACGATCATGGAAACCGGCAGCAACGGATTCTGCCAGTAATCGCGCCCGCGGGCCTGCGCCAGTAGAAGCGCCGTGTAGCCTGCGACCGCGATCGCCGCCAGCGCCGCCGCGCCGCCCAGCGCTAGCTGTGTCGAACGCGCCGCATGCGCCCAGCCGCTCAGCCACGCCGCAAGCGTCAGCGGTGCAAACAGCGTGATCAGGTACGCCCCGCGCACCAGCCAGCTCTTCCACTGCGGCCGCAGCAGCACGGACAGAAATCGCTCCGGGCGCTTCAGATCGCCGACTAGCAGCGCGCCGGTAAGCCCCAGGAACAGCATCGATATCAGCATTGGCGTCGTCGGCAGCACGTTTGCCGTCAATCCAAGCGCGAACATCGCTGCCGCCACAATCACGATGCCGGTCGCGACCGCCTTGGTCGTGATATACGCCGACACCATCCAACCCCACGGCACGGGCTTGGATTTCGGATCATAGACGCGTCGCGCCCGGGCCTCGTCGTCCGCCTCGTCCGCCGCGCGGCGAAGCGTCTTCAGGCTGATCCGCCCGTCGTTGCCGCTCCACAGGTAGTTCTCCGCGGGCGGGGCGGCGGTCGGATCGGTCGCGGCCGTCTCACCGCCGACGTAGAACAGCTTGGGCCGCGTGCTCTTTTCCGGCTTGGGATATTGCACCTTGAGCAGCCGGTCGAGCTGGCTGATGCGGCTCTCGGGATCATCCAGATCGCCGCTGACGATCGCCTCGACCGGGCAGACGACCACGCAGGCCGGCTCGTAGCCGTTGTCGACGCGGTGGGTGCAGTAGTTGCACTTGGCGGCGGTGTTGGTGTCGGGGTCGAGATAGAGGGCGTCATACGGGCAGGCCTGCATGCAGGCCTTGCAGCCGATGCAGCGCTCGTTATCGAAATCGACGATGCCGTCGGGCCGCTTGTAGAGGGCGGTGACGGGGCAGATTTCGACGCAGGGGGCGTCCTCGCAGTGGTTGCAGCGCTGCACGCTGAAGTGCCGCCGCGTGTTGGGAAATTCGCCCTTCTCGATGTACTTGACCCACGTGCGATTGACGCCCAGGGCGACCTCGTGCTCGCTCTTGCAGGCGACGGTGCAGGCGTGGCAGCCGATGCAGGCGCGGTTGTCGATGGCAAAGCCGAGTCGGGGCATCGGGGGCCTTTCGAGGGTTCGGTCGTTCGGGCGGCGATTGGACACGAGAAGAGGCGGCGGGGCAACGGGCGAAGTCGGAAGTCAGAAGTTGAAATCAGGAAGTCGGCGCCTGCAGAGTCAGAACGCGAAGCGCAAGCGAGCGCCCGGACGAAACGGGCTCCGGCGCCGGATGTTCCGCTCCCAGGCGCTCGCTCGTGCGTCGCGTTCTGACCGGACGGCGCGCGGCGCGATCGGCAGACGTGTTGCCAGCTCGGGGGTGCGTTCGAGCCGCATCGGTTGACCTGATTGCTGGCGCGGCGCGTCGCGGCCCGAACGCATCGCACGTGGCTACACTGCTCGCAGGCCGTCTGCCTGCTTGACCCTCGTTTCGTCGTTGATGCGCTTCTTCCCGGATTCAGACACCAGTTGGCCTTGCTTCAGCAATACCTCGATTCGACCCCGAATGTCCTTCCAGAAGCATCTGCAGAACGCGCGGCGAACAACTCCAAGCATCAACTCGCGCCGGGGTAACCATCTGGCTGCCAGGCCGATGATCAACGGGTCAATCTCCTGCGAGGCGAACATGTCGACCTCAAAGTCCGACGCGCCGCGTGCCTTTACCATGGCGTCGTTCATCAGCTCCAGTGCGTCCGGATGGCGGCTTCCGAAGAACATGTGGTATTTGGGGATCGGGTGCTCCTGCTTCGCCTTGATCCCGACCCAGCACATCTCTGCGAATCGCTGGCGAAGCTGCCGCTCAATGCCGGCGACGACTTGGTCGATTTTCTCACCGAAGGACAGGCGTTCGGACATCGCGTCGCGCCACCAATTCCCGCCGGTGATTTGGTCGAGCCCATCAAGGTCGACTGGAGAATCTCCGCTGTCCCCTGGCTCGTAGGACTCTCCAACGTCCTCTTCACCCGCAACCGGCGGAGGCACGTGCCGCTTCAGGGCCGCGAGCGCGCATCGCACGAAGATGGGCGTGTTGAAGTTCAACAGAAGTTCGACACTCGCCTTGGTTTCAGCGATCGGGGCCGCCAACTGAGTGAGGCGATTGAGGTCGATCGCGCTAGCTGAAAACGGATCGACATAGACGAACGTGGTGTGAGTTTTCGCTTTGCCGCGGATTCTGGCCACGTAGTCGTCGAACGCACCAGACAGCGCCTTGAAGAAATGGAATTCTGACAGATTCGATTCCAGCGAACGGTGGAGCGCCGCGTCTCGCTCGATGCCCCACACTTCGACTGTCGGACCAGCCACCTCCATCGCGGAACGCGCTTTTTCACACATGATCGACGGCGAGCCTGTTTCCCCGTCTCCGTACTTTCCCGGCCCCGCAAAACCGTCAACCAGCAACACGGGACGTCCCAGCCGGCGCACCTTGGCAAGGTAGGGTTCCAAGTAGTAAGCGAGGATGGTGTCCTTGCGCCGCGACCACGGCTTCTTGAACGCGAAGAACGAAGAATCAGCCTTGTGCCCCACCTAATGACCTCCCGGGCGAACCGTCGCGCGACGGCGCCAAATCCCACGTCCGACCGTCAAGCGACCGGCCGGTCGCGTGCTTGTTTGTGCCGCCCCACTGCTTGAAAAAGAACGCGACTCCGCGCGCCAGGCACCGGTCGCGAATTTGTCGAACCCAATCCGCCTTGATGGGCCGCGCACCAGGCCCCGATTCGCCACCGACGATTACCCATTTGACGCCATCCAGCGGAAGGCGCGGAATCGGGCCAAGCAGCGGCTCGACCGAGAGGAAACGCACGCCGGCCGCCGTGCGACACAGGTCTCGGACACGGTGCGTGACCGCCGCGTTCTCGACACTTGCTCCAAGCCAGATATTCGGGGTCCATCCAAGTTGGGGCGACAGCTCAGCGGCGCGCTGCGGTCGCTTGGTGAGCACCTGAAATATGTGCTGCGAGCAGTTGTTCATCACGGCGAAAACGCGTCGGATGAAGTCGAGCGGCACGCTTTCGTGAAACAGGTCACTCATCGAATTCACGAAGATCGTCCGGGGCAGCCGCCACGACATCGGGTCTGTCAGCGCAGCGTAGTCCAAGAACACTCGGCCGTTCCAACGCCCTCCCCGGCCGATCACATGTTCGTAGTTCCCGGTGCGCCCCGGAGTCTCGCCGCGCGCGCGGCTAGCGCGCGCCATAGCAGCGAGCCGCTTGGACATGCGTTCTGCATAACAATTTGCGCAGCCCGCGCTGACTTTGGTGCAACCGGCGATCGGATTCCAGGTTGTCTGCGTCCATTCGATGCGCGATGCATGTGCCATACCCAGACCCTCTGGCCGAGACGGTACCGAACAAGTACCAAACGTCAACTCGCCGCGTTGCCGGTTGCTGCGGCCCATCCGCCGCAAACTCGCACGCCGCTAGCAGAACTTCCCGTTTCAGGCGTGGATGCGCGCGGAGAAGTTCGTCAGTCGTCGCGCCGTCCGCCAGGCGCTCCAAGATGTTCTCGACCGTGATGCGGGTGCCGCGCACAACCGGCTTGCCGAGCTTACCGCGCATGGTATCTGCGGGCGGCGGCGATTTGAAGCGGCCCGGCGCACAGCCGCCGCATCACATCAAATCGTGATTCCCCGATGCTGTGGCGTAGGCCGGACAACTACTTTTTCCCCGCCTTCCACACTCCCGCCGGCGTCGCGGCCGTTCCTGGCGGGGCTTCCGTCTGGGCGAAGATGTTGTTGTGCTCCACGGCCTCCTTCTTCTGCCAGCCCTCGGCCCAGTCGACCAGCTTTTTGCTGCCGCCCCAGGTGAAGCCCCAAACGAACTTGTCGCCTTCCGCGTCCAGCTTGGCCAGGTCGATCCCGGCCCGCTTCTGCGCGCCCGATACGCGCAGGCCGGATATGCCCGCGGGCGCGAAACCGATCAGCTCCGCATGCTGCGACAGATTTCGCGGCCTGGTACGACGTTCCGACCCTATTTCGAGAGCGCCCAAGACGGCCGATCCTCGGCGCCGCCGGCCTCGGGTGGATCGGTCTTGAAGAACTCGGCGTACTCCGTAACCGCCGAACTCTGCCAGCTTTTCGCCCAGTCAAAAAGGGCCTTTCCGATCGGTTGCCAGCGCTTGGCGGCCATGTACATGGGATGGCCGGGCTCATAATGACCCTCGCTCCCGAATTCCTCTCTTCCGGGCCACGTCCGTCCGAACGAGTCGAGTTCCGCTTCCAGATTGCCCGTCACGGTCTCATTCTTGTCCAGGAACGCGCCGGCCTTCTGGAAAATGCCCAGTGCCTTCAGGCGCTCCACTACTTCTTTTGGACAAATCAAGTATCGCTCAATGGCGCTATTGAACTTGTATACATGTTGTTGTAACCAGATGCTCCACATTCCCGTCTCGAACCCCGCCTCAACGCTCTTGTCGCCATCCGCTTTTGAGACATAGGGGATGCTTCGATGTGGCGGACTCATGACGTGGAGCGGCAGGCCGCGCTGTTGCGCGGACTTCGATACGAATTCCTTGTAGGAGCGCTCCAGCGCGTCAACGTCCTGATTGTTCAATTGAGAATCGGGAACTTTGCTGTCGTCGTTCACGTATCGATATGCATCGTAGAGCGAGTCGGCAAACGCGCCGAACTCTTTGCTGACTCTGACTTTGAGTTCGCTCTTGAACTTCTCGGGTTCTGCGAGCGATATTTCCTCTTTCGGTTGCTGCTTCGTCGACTCCTTGAACTTTTCCTCCGCTTTGCCGACGGCCGCTTCAACGATCGCCGACCCCTTGTCCTTGACCAATTCATGAAACGCCTCAGGCACGGAGTCCTTGAGCGCCTGCGCTGCCAAAGGGCCCGCCGCCCGGCTCACGAACAGCTTCAGCGCGCCTCCGCCGACGAGTGAAAGAACAGCCCACAGGAAGCTAGTCAGCGCTTCCGCTTGCTTCGCGGCGCGCTCGCTGGCCTCCTTCAGTGGCTTCATGAATTTGCCGTGGGCGACCCGGTACGCTTCGCCGTACGCTTCAGCGCTCTCTGTCCACTTGCGCGCCGCCCTGCTGGCCGCCATGGAGAACTCGATGATCTTGTTCAGGCACTTTTGGCGGATGTTGATCAGCGCCTGCTCGCTGCCGGCATAGTCCGACTGTCGTATCCGCACCAGCGCATTGCTCTCCGTCAGCTCGGTGATCCCGTGGATGATCTGCCACCCCAGCTCCCACTCGCTTTTCTCGATTTCGTCGCCGGTCAGGCGGAATTTGTACGGGCCGTCCGTCTTTCCGCCGGGCGCCTCGAAATAAAACTCGATCTCCGGCCCCGGCTTGGCCTGCACAATCGGGTGCCACTCCGTTTGTTTGAAATAGAACCGCCCGCCGCTCTTGGAGACCTTGCCCTTGAAATAGGCGACGTTGTCGTCCTTCGATTTCTCGTTATCCCAGGCGTCCACCTCGCGGATCATGATGGTCGCCTCCAGCTCCTGCCCCTCCTTGACCGGCGCGGTCTGAATTGACAGCACCGGCGGCCGTGTCGCGGCGTCGACGACCTCGTTTGCGCCGCCGGTCCGATCCGCCACTTTTCCGTTCGTGCGCGTCTTGAAGACGGCCCACCATCGTTTAGCCACGATCAGTCTCCTCAGGCTGCCAGCCGCATTTCCGGATTGTCGCTGGCGTCGGACGCGTCGGAGCGCGCCGGCGACCCGGTCGAAAAGACGTCGATCCACTCGTCATCGTACGCGACCGCCGGGACGATACGATCGAACGATCCAACGGTCAGTTTGTAATCGTTCAACTCGACGCCGTCGCGCCGAATGCGGCCCTCGGCGTCGGTACGGCCCGAGAAGGCCCGTCCGCTCTTATTGTCGGCCAGCGTGAATTCAGCATCCGCCAGCGGCTGATCGGACGCGTCGAGGACGAGTAGCCGGATTCGGCCCGGGCGCGGCATGAGAACGTCGACCCACTCGTCGTTGTAGGCGACCGACGGAACGACGCGCTCGTTGCCATCCATCAGCAGCGTGAAGTCGTCGAAATCGACGCCGTCCTTCCGGAGACGGCCCTGCGCGTCGGTGACGCCCTCGAAAACGACCTGCCCGGTCTTGCTCTTGATCGTGCAGGCCGCGTCCGCGATCGGCTGCCCGTCGGCGTCAAACACGTACAGTCGAATATACCCGTTTCCGGCGCTGTCGCGGTCGGCGGCCTGCACGCGAATCGTGTGCGTCTGGTCCGTCACGAGGCCCTGCACGCTCCACCGAGTCGGAATGCGGACGATGCCGGGCGAATCGGCGTCATCGAATCGATAGTTCACGCCGTCGGCGGCCTTCTGCGTGCAGCCGACCTCGTCGTGCAGCTTCTTGTTGATCTCATCCGGGACGGACGTGCCCCAGTTAAACTGCGCGAGCTGCTGCCAGGTCAGGCCGTTGGATTCGGCCAGACTCTGTAACGTCTCGCCGGTGCTGACCTTATGAGCCTCGACATTCGCGATGCGCACGCCACTCCGGGAGGCGGACTGCGTCCGCGGCAGGGCGTTCGAATCCGCCGGGGCGCTTCCGGCGCCCGCCGCCGCGTCTGAGGATTCTGTCGACTGCGTCCAGGTCGGGCGGTCGGCCATGACGACAAAGTCGTGCGTGTCGGCGATGGTCGCCCCGGTGAGATCGCAGGTCACGCTGCACTCGCCGGGGTCGATCCCGTGCACCTCGACCGCGCCGTCGGGCCGGGTGGTGAAGTCGAACGCCTTGCCGTTCGGCTGAGTGACGGACAGGACGACACCGGGCAGCGGATTCCCCGACTCGTCGTCGACCACCTTTAGCTTGATCCAGGAGGCCCTGTCCCCGGCGCCGGGGGGCGGCGGCATCCACGCCTCAGCCGGCGGCTGGGGCGTGCGACGCCCGCGGGGGGCCATACGCAGCGTACGCGGATTGCGGTGCTCCAGAAACACGAGTCGGCCCTCTTCAGTAACGACCTTGCTGTTTCGGAACGGCTCTCGAACTCCGCCGGCCGCAGCCAACCGCGGCCAACCGGTGCGAGCTTCATCTTCGTCACGACGGAGCCTCTGAGTCGGACTGCAATCTGTCGTGCCATGGCGTAGCGGCTTTCCCCGACCAACAGCGCCTAGCAGAACCCGCCACGGAAGTGGCGGGCCGGCGTACTCCGCACTTCCGTGCGGGGTTCTGACAGGCGAGTTGAGCCAAGGCGCGGGACCGCTCGTCCGGCAAAGCGCGCGTCGGATAGACTGTTGAAAGATGATCGCCGCCCCGATCGCCATCGACCTGTACTGTCTCTCCTGCGGTTACAACCTGCGCGGTCTCAGCGGCGACCCGGTCCGCTGTCCCGAGTGCGGGTTCCGTAACCCCATCGGCGAAATGGAGCCGGCCGCCGAGGCGATCTCGCTTCACCTGAGAGACGCCGAGGCGGCGCTCGTTCTGGTCGCCACGGGAGTGTTGATCGCGCTGCCCGGCGTGCTCCTCGCGGGCGTGATGCTGAGTTCGCGCGTCACGGGTACGTTCGTCGCCGCCACCGCCGCGGGGTTCCTGGTGTCGGCGTTGACCTGCTTGGCTTCCGGCGTCGCCCGCTTTCGATCGCTAGTTAACCATCGGCCGGGCTGGGGCGCGGCCGTCCTGCTGCACACCGCCTACGTCGTAGTGCTGGTCCTGATCGTTGTGCTGCCGTTCGTCGGCGTGACGTCGTACTTCGTTTCGTCACGTTCTCGCGGGATCCCGTTCTACGCGATGGCCCCAACGGCGTTTGTCACGGCGCTGGTGCTGATCTTCACGGTTCTGCGGCCGCTCTACGCGAAGATGAAAGAGACGATCGAGCCGCTGCGGCGCGAAGTCGCACTAACCCTGACGCGCGACCTGGCGCGCAGGCGGACCGCTGAAGCAGAGCGACGAGCGTTACGCGGCCCATGACGCGCATCAGCCGACCGCGGCGCAGCCGGTCGCTTGCAACTCGCTACTCGATACTCGCTACTCGCTACTCGATACTCGATACTTCCTACTTCGCCCCCGCCGGCTCCGCCGCCATCGCCTCTACGTTAAACCCCGGCGGCAGTTCCTGCGTCGATTTGCATTTCGGGTAGCCGCTGCAGCCCAGGAACCGCCCGCGCGGACCCTGACGCACCAGCATCGGCTGGCCGCACTCCTCGCACGGAATGTCGGTCGGGATCGGCTTGGGCCGCACCGGCGCCGGCAACAGCTCCTCCGCCTGTTTCTTCGCTTCGCCGCGCAAGTTCGCATTGAAGCGGCAGCGCGGGAAGTTGCCGCAGGAGAAAAACGGGCCGAACCGACCGCGCTTCAGCTCCATCGTGCTGCCGCACTCGGGGCAGGGCAGCGTGTGATCTTCCGGCATCACCTCCACCACCGGCCGGCCCGTGCGCGTCCACGCGAACCCCGGCGGCGGATCGCCTTCGGGCGTGTAAGTGACGCGCGCCGCCTTGGCGCCGCCGCCCGCCGCCGCCAGCGAAACCGGCGTCTCACCCCGCGCCGCCGCCGCCGCCTTCAGCTCCTCAAGCTTCTCCAGCGGCTTGGCATTGCGGCACTTCGGAAACCCGGAGCAGGCAAGGAACTTGCCGCGCTTGCCGCTGCGAATCACCATCGCCCGTTTGCACTTGTCGCAATTCAGCCCGGCCTCTTCCGGCGGCGGGGCCGGCTTGCGCTCCAGCCGCACGCCCTCCGGCAGCGACGCGGTGTTCTTGCAGTTCGGATAGGCATTGCAGCCGAGAAACGCCCGGCGGCCCTTGCGCTTCACCACCATCGTGCCCTGTCCGCACTGGTCGCACGTGCGCCGCAGCTCCTCCTCTGTGACGAGCTTCAGCGGCTGCCCGTGGTCGTCGCATTCAACCGTTGTGCGGCAGTCCGGATATCCGCTGCAACCCAGGAAATACCCGCTCTTGCTCTGCCGCAGGACCATCGGCTTGCCGCAGGTCTGGCAGGCGCTGTCGGCGTGCTTGATCTCGATCGGCTTGCCGTCGCGGTTGACGTTGCGCGTCGATTTGCACTTGGGATATCCGCTGCACGCCAGGAAGCGGCCGGTCTTGCTCCAGCGATAGACCATCGGGCTGCCGCACTCGCTGCACGCGTATTCACTCGGCTGGCTGCGGGCCATCTCCATTTCGTCGCCGGCGGCGGTGAGCAGCTCGCGGAACGGGTCGTAGAACTCGTGCAGCACGTGCACCCAGTCGAGGTGCGCGTCTTCGATCTTGTCCAGCTCGTCCTCCATGTAGGACGTGAACTTGATGTCCATGATCTTCGGGAAGTGCTGCACCAGCTTGTCGGTCACCAGCTCGCCCAGCGCCGACGGGTAGAACTTGCGGTCATCCTGCTCGACGTACCCGCGATCCTGAATCGTCTCGATGATGCTGGCGTACGTGCTCGGCCGGCCGATGCCCTCCGACTCCAGCGCCTTCACCAGCGACGCTTCCGTATAGCGCGCCGGCGGCGACGTCCACTGCTGCTTCGGCTCCAGGTCGAGCAGGCCGACCGGCTTGCCCTCGGCCAGCGGCGGCAGAATCTGATCATCGCTGCTGACGCCGGCCACTTTCATGAAGCCGTCGAACACCAGCTTGCGGCCGTTGCCGGCGAAGCGCGCCGGGCCGAGCTTCGTCTCGCACGTGACGCTGACCGAGGTCGAGTCCCACTCCGCCGGCGGCATCTGGCACGCCACGAAGCGCCGCCAGATCAGGTCGTACAGCCGGAATTGCTCGTCGGTCAGGAACTTCCGGATGCTGTCCGGCGTGCGGTGCGGATCGGTCGGGCGGATGGCCTCGTGCGCCTCCTGGGCGCGCTCCTGGCGCTTGCCGAAGAAGTTCGGCTCGTCGGGCACGTAGCGCTGGCCGAATTGCGACTTGATGAACCCGCGGACGGAATTCAGTGAGTCTTTCGACAGGTTGGTCGAGTCGGTTCGCATGTATGTGATGAGACCGACCGGGCCTTCGCCCGTGATGTCCACGCCTTCGTACAACCCCTGCGCCGTGCGCATGGTGCGGGCCGCGGGGAAGCGAAGCTGATTGGCCGCCTGCTGCTGCAGCGAGGCGGTCGTAAACGGCGCCGGCGGGCGCGACGTGGTGCGCTTGGTCGACAGCTCGGAGACAGCCAGCCTCGGCGCACGGGCCGGGTCGAGCGCCCCCTCGATGGCCGCCTGCTCGAGATTCAGATGTTTGTAATCGGCCCAGGGTGTGCGGCGGATCTGGTCGACGCGGACGCCAAGTGCTTCAACGACTGCGCGCGTTTCCTGCGCCGTGGTCGCGTTCCAGGGTTTTCCAGCCAGCTCGGCCAGCTCCGCCCGGAAGCAGCCGTTGTCCGCCAGCCAGCGCTGCGCGTCCTTCTGGGTCACGTCAGCGGCGGTCAGTTCCCTCCACGGCTGACGAAGTTTGTCCGCCGCACCGGGGTCGCCGCTGAGATAAGTGGTGACTTTCCAGCTTTCGTCCGGCACGAAGGCACGGATTTCGCGTTCGCGCTCGACGATCAGCCGCACGGCGACCGATTGGACGCGTCCGGCGGAGAGACCCTTGGCGATCTTCTTCCAGAGCAGCGGGCTGAGCTCATAACCGACGATGCGGTCGAGGATCCGTCGGGCCTGCTGTGCGTTCACGCGATCCAGGTCGATGTGGTGCGGGTGGTTGAAGGCTTCCTGGATTGCCGTTCGCGTGATCTCGTTGAAGATGACCCGCTTGATCCTATCTTCCGGCAGATTCAGGGCTTCGGCGAGGTGCCAGGCGATCGCCTCACCTTCGCGGTCCAGGTCGGTCGCGAGGTAGACTTCGTCGGCGCTGCTGGCCAGCGTCCGCAGTTCTTTCAGCACCTTGGCCCGCGTTCGCAGGGTCTCGTACGTGGGGCGAAAGTCGGCGGTGAGGTCGATACCGAAGTTGCGTTCGGGCAGATCGCGGACGTGGCCCATCGAGGCCTTCACGACGAAGTCATCCCCCAGATATTTATTTATGGTTTTCGCCTTGGCCGGCGACTCGACGATCACGAGCGCCTTTTTCGAGATTGCCTTGGTCTTGGCCATGACGAAACACCTCGTCGCACGCCCCGTGCGTCGCTAACTACTGCTCTTCAAGCACCTTGCAGCCGCCGCGGCCCGCTGCCGCGTCGCGTCGCCGGGCGAGGGTCACCACGCTGATACCGCCGACCGGCCGGTAAGATGCTTAACGGCCAGAAGTCGGCTGTCAAGCACCGAATTCCCGGAACCGCGCACGAATTGCGCTCCGAAACGCGGGCGGGAACCGCGCACGGCGGGCGGGACGAGGGTGTTAGTCCTGGGGGACCGGCCTCCGGCCGGTCTCTGCCATCCACGCCGAGAACGCCCCCGACCCTGCCCCAAAACCGAGCATTGTCTCCCGACTGGTCAATACGCCTTTGCCATCACCACGCGTTTCCGGCTCGGCTGGCCGCTCATCACGCACGTGCCCGCCTCGTCCGGCGCGTCCAGCGGGATGCAGCGAACCGTGACGCCCAGCTCGTCCTTGAGCTGCGGCTCGATCCCGGCTTCCAGGTTGAAATGACACATCGCAAAGCCGCCGTGAATCTCAGGCTTGTCGGCGTTTTTCGGAGTGAAGTAGTCGTATAGGTCTTTCTTCGAGTCGATTCGCCGCGTGTTGTCGTCGCGCAGCTTGCGGGCCCGGGCCAGCAGGCCGGCCTGCATCTCGTCCAGCAGCTTCGCCACGCCCGCGACAAACTCCGCCCGCGGCTGGCCATACTTCTCCTTCGGTCCCTTGTCGCGCCGGCCGACGAAGACCGAATCCGACGCGATGTCGCGCCCACCAATTTCCAGGCGGATCGGCACGCCCCGCTTGATCCACTCCCAGGCCTTGTCACCGCCGCGACCCTCGCGCGCGTCAACCTCGACCACGAGCGGCCGGCCATCGTAGCTTGCCGCCAGCAGCTCCGCCGCCAGCTTGTGGCAATAGTCGAGCACCTGGGCCGCGTTTTCCTCGCGCGTGATCGGGAGAATTGCGATATGGGCCGGCGCGAGCCTCGGCGGGCAGACCAATCCGTCGTCGTCGCTGTGCGCCATGATCATCGCGCCCACCAGCCGCGTGGAGACGCCCCACGACGTGGTCCAGGCATATTCCTGCTTGCCCTCCGGCCCGAGGAACTTGATGTCGCTGGCCTTGGCGAAATTCTGCCCGAGGAAGTGCGACGTGCCCGCTTGCAGCGCCTTGCGGTCCTGCATCATGGCCTCGATACAATACGTATCGACCGCGCCCGGGAAGCGCTCCATCGGCGTCTTCAGCCCCTTGATCACCGGCACTGCGAGATATTGCTCGGCGAATGTTGCGTAAACATCGAGCATGCGCAGCGTTTCTTCCTCGGCCTCCTGCCGGGTGGCGTGGGCGGTATGCCCTTCCTGCCACAGGAATTCGGCGGTGCGCAGGAACATGCGCGTGCGCAGCTCCCAGCGGACGATATTGGCCCACTGGTTGATGAGCAGCGGCAGGTCGCGGTAGCTCTGCACCCAGCGGGCGAAGGAGTCGCCGATGATCGTCTCGCTGGTCGGCCGCACGACCAGCGGCTCGTCGAGCTTGCCGGTCGGCACGAGCTTGCCGTCCGGGCCGGCTTCGAGCCGATGATGCGTAACGACGGCACACTCCTTGGCGAAGCCCTCCACGTGCTCGGCTTCTTTTTCGAGGAAGCTGAGCGGGATGAAGAGCGGGAAGTAGGCGTTCTTGTGGCCGGTGGCCTTGAACATGCCGTCGAGCACGCGCTGGATGTTCTCCCACAGCGCGTAGCCCCAGGGCTTGATCACCATGCAGCCGCGGACGGGCGAGTTCTCGGCCAGGTCGGCGGCCTTGATGACCTGCTGGTACCACTCCGGGTAGTCGTCGGCGCGGGTGGGCGTGATGGCAGTTTGCGGTGCTTTGGCCATGTGTCCTATCCGTCTGCATTCGCTTGACGCGGGTCGGAAGCAAAAGACCGATAGTGTAGCAGACTCCGGGCCGCGCGGCCGAGTGAGCTTTGGGAACTGGTGAAGTTGGGGGTCGGCATCAACTTAGTGGGTAGTTTTCAGGCGACCCTGGCTAACGGTCGCGTGTTCCAGACGCGCTCCCAGTCGCTGTTGAGGTGGGCGACGCGGAGCGAGAGGACGTTTTGGGATCCGGCCTTGGACCAGCGCATTCCGCAGCGTTTCATCCGCAGGGCGACCACGTGCTTGCAGGCCGCTTCGACCCGGCCCGAGCCGATGTCCAGGCCCATCTCTCGGAAGCGGTCATAGGCCAATCGATCGTCCTGGTTCTCGATGTAGGTGATCAGGGCTTGTAACGCCGCCCGCTTGTTCTTGGCGCGCGTGCCGCAGCGCTCGGCCTTCAACTGGTCGAGAATCGCGCGCACCTGCCCGTCCCACAGCAGCGTTTCGATCGATTTCACCCAGCTCGCCGTTTCCGGCGTTTGCTCGCCCCCCAGGGCCCGCCCGCAGGTCCACACGTGCTCCATCGCGTGATACCAGTCCACGATGCAGACCGCCTCTTTCAACAACCCGCCGATGTGCTCCCAGATCCACCGCGCCCCGTCGCCCAGCAGCACCACGCGCCGGGCCCGCTCCAGGCCGCAGCGACAGGCCAATTCCCAGACAAACGACACGAACGCCGCCGCGCCTTCAAACCGCACCCCGTAGCGCACTTCGCGATCCACGCCGGCGGGCTGGCCGGGCTGATCCCAATAGCACGCCACGCACTTGGCTTCGTGCCAGCCGTCCGCCTGGTGCACCTGCACGCCGTCCACGGTCACATAGAACGTCTCCGGCGACGCCTCCGCCGGCGGCGCTTTCCACTCCGCCATGGCCGCGGCCCGCTGCTGCTCCTGCTGCGCCGCCACCCCGCCCACCCGCTCCGTCAGCCGCTCAATCGTCGCTTCGCTCAGCCGCTGACCGGTCAGCGCGTACAACGTGGACGCGGCGCTGGCAAACGTGTTCTCAATCCCCAAGAGCGCCGCCGCCTTCGCCAGACCGACGCTCTCGGCCCCCGCCCCCAACCCCACCCGCTCGTCGTACGGCAACGCCGACCGGCCGCAAGACCGGCAGCGGTAGTACGCACGCCGAATCCCGATCTGACCCATCTGCGTCGCAATCAGCTTGGGCCGCTGATCCACAAACCGCTGCGCCCCGCCGCACCCGCACACCCGGCTGGTTCCCTCATACCCCAGCTTCTGCCGCCCCAAATGAAGCTCGACCGCTCTTGCCCCGATCCGCCGAACCGCCTCCAGAACCGCCGTTTCCACCTGCGTCAGATCGTCCGACAGAATCGCCCCATCCTCCCCGCAAAACGCCAACACCTGCTCGGCAACGCTGGTAAGATCCACGTTTGGCCCTCCTTGGCCAATGGCTCGCTCAAACTCCACGCCATTGAAACCGAGGACAGGGCCTTTGTCTTTTACCCACTAAGTTGATGCCGACCCTGAAGTTGGCACTGGTCGGTGTTGGGTGCCATGCCCACGGCCTTTGTGTGGGCATGCCGACGCAAAGGCCGTCGGCATGGCACCCACCAACAAACTTGACCAGTACCTGAAGTCCGACATTCACTGCGGAATTGCGCTGCGAAGCTGCGTGATGAACTCGCGGCAGGCGGATTCGACGTCGCGCAGCCAGTCGCCGCCCTTCGAGGCGGCGCTGCCCGTCTTCTCATAGGCGAAAATCACCGAGCGCGACGCGTTGACGATCGCGCCGCGGCCGCCGGGAAGAAAGCACGCCTTGCAGTCGGCGGCCGTTGCACCTTGTGCGCCGAAACCGGGGACCAGGAATATCGCATGCGGCAAGGCCGCGCGCACAGCGACCGTCGTAGCCGCGTCCTTGGGCGCGACGACCGCGCCGACGCAGGACAGCCCGCATCGGCCGAGCAGCTCCGGCGCTGATCCCCACGCATGTACGAGCGCGGCCATGTGGCGATAGAACGGCACGCCCGCCGCAGCGGCTCCGCCTGCGAATTCATGGACTTCATCCGCGGCGGGGTCGGATGGACGAACCAGCACGAACACTCCGCGGCCCGGAGCGCGGCCGGCGTCGATGAACGGCTGCACGGCGCCGCGGCCGAGATAACCGGCGAGCGTCACGGCGTCGGCCACGCGGGCCGGATCGAGCTCGAACGCCGGCTGGTCCAAATGACCGCGTGCGTAGAGCCGCGCGGTCGAGCCGATGTCGCCGCGCTTCACGTCGCCAATGACCAGCAGCCCGCGCGCGTGGGCGTGCGCGATGACGCGAAAATAAGCGGCGACGCCGAATTCGTAGAAGGCTTCGAAGAACGCGGAGTTGATCTTGACCGCGGGAACCAGCGGGGCCACCGCGTCGATGACTTCACGGCAAAACGCCTCGATCGCTGCGGCGGCGGAGTCCGGCGCGGCGGCGCTCGCGCGCAGAAGCGGCGGCAGTCGCTCGATCAGCGGATCAAGTCCGACCACCGCCGGTGTGTTGCGGGCCGCGATGGCAGCCGTCAGCCGGTCGGCGAAATGCGGCGGCATTCCGGCGCTCCGCGGCTATTCGTCTTCCGCGTCGTCGTCGGCGTCGTCGGCCTCATCGTCGTCGGCTTCGCCTTCGGCCGCCGGCTCGTCATCGAAGGCGTCGCCGGCGCGCGCGCCGCCGGCCTCGCCCTCATCCGGGTCGAAGAGCGACGGTCCCTTGCTCGCCGGCGCTGCACCGGCTGCTGGCGCGACGGGCACGGTCGGCGGGCTGGTCATCGGCGCGGCCGGCGCGGGCGCCGGCTTGGGCGGCGGAGCGGGCCGGGGCGCCGGTTTGGCCGCAACCGGCTTGACGGCTGCGGTCTTCTTGACCGGCTTGGCCTTTTTCATCGCCGTCTTCATCGCCTTTTTCTTGGGCGCCTTCGCGGTTTTCTTGGCGACCTTGCGAGCGGGCTTCTTCTTGGCGGCTTTCTTCGCGGCTTTCGCCTTCTTTTTGGCCATGGCGCATCCTCTTGGACTTGTTTTGCAGGCCCGTGCGTCGAGCCGATGCCGCGCGACGCCCTGCGGGTGCGCGGGAATTATGCGCCAGCGGAGCGGCGTCAACAACACCTTGCGGCGCGCGGCGACAAATTCTCGCGCCGTGGAGAAGGCGATGCAGGCGGGAGAGCCTGTGAACTTCTTTGGGTGGAATGGGCATCTTGCCCGTTCTTGAAACTGCGGGAGCGGGCGAGACGCCCGTCCCACCCGAATGCGGGGACGGGCGAGATGCCCGTCCCACCCGAATGCGGGGACGGGCGAGACGCCCGTCCCACCCAAAATTCCCCCCGGGTCGGACGAGCGCGGTTCCTGCGCCGGGTTAAAGGGAGGACACCTTATCCGGCGAAAGGATGCGGACGGGGCCGGCGTGGCGTCCGCGCCGATTCATTGCCCAGGCTCATCTCGGGCCGCGCAACGACCTGGAAATCTTGGAGAACTGCATGTCGAGACTGCTGCACCTGTCCGCGCTCGCCGCGCTGACGCTCGCCCTCATCGTGGGGTGCCCCTTCGCCCCTACGGACACCGGTGGAGACGATAACACCGGCGGATCGAACAACGGTGGCAACACCGGCGGCACAAATAATAATGACAACACCGGAACCGGTTCCGGCGGTGATGTCTCCGATTCCGCATTCAGCTTTGACGGTACCGCCAGCGGATCGGTGAGCACGTCCAGCTCGACCGACGCCAGCGACGGCGTTCAGACCGCTCGCCGCAAGTCGGACTTCCGCGCCCTGTCCAACGACGCCGCGGCCTGGCTGGAAGACCTGGACGGGCACCGCCTGCTCAACGCCGACGGCGAGCCCTTCGCGGAGTTGTCGGTCAACGACGACGGCACTTTCGACATCATCGAGGCGCCGGTCGGCGTGCATTTTGTCATCGCGGCCGATCTGGACGGCGACGGCAAGGCCGACATGTGGACCATCATCATCATTCCGAAGAACGAGAATGACGACGCCGGCGAGGTCGGCGACGTGGTGTGCGACCCGCTCAGCACGCTGGCGTTCATCAAGTTGTCGTTCGCGCTGGAGCAGCTCGGGCTGACCTTCGAGGACCTGGGAACGGACGCGGCGTCGGTCATCGGCCGCATCCGCGACGCGTACGAGCACCTTTTCACCGAGTCAGGCATCCTGGACGAGATCACGCTGGACGACATCCTCGGCCTCTCGCCTGAAGAGCTGGCCGACCTGTTTGATTCGCTGATCCCCGACAATGCCCGCCGCGCGTTCAAGATGATCGTCGGCCACATTCAACTGGCCCAGGCGGAAGCGCTCAGCGACGTGATCGTCAGCGCGGCCCAGATTCTGATCGAAGGCGGCTTCGCCGTCGCGGATGATCCGGGCGGCGTCGATCTGTCGGTCCTGGGCAACCTGGACGGCGTGTCGCAGTTCACGTTCAACGACTTCCAGGGCATGATGAACGACACCGGCGACGGCCAGACGCAGCTCGACCGTCCGCGGCCGATCATCTACGTCAGCACGGTGAGCGAAGCCAATCGCAACTTCCCCGAAGCGGACAACACCAACCGCCACAAGGGCCCGATCATCTCCGAGCACGTCCTGGCGCGGCTGGCCGCCCTCTACAACGAAGGCAAGACCATCACGCTCAACGAGCTCTATGACCTGATCGTCAGCGTCGAGGACGGCATGGGCGTGCGCTTCCGCTATCACCGTCCGCGCGGTCCGGGCATGCCGCCGATCGACGTCTTCCCGACCGAAAACGGCGAAGGCGAAGAGATCGACATGACCGACCTGATCAATTTCATCAACAGCCACAACCTCGGCGACCCGAATCCCGAGACGTTTGAAGCCAACCGGGCGGCGATCCGGCAGCGCGTCGCGTCCTTCCTGGCGCACACCGCCCGGCCGACGATCGAGCAGCTCTTCAACGGCTTCATGATTGATCCGATTCCGACCATCGAGACCTACGCCGACTACATCCGCGCCCAGACGGCCCACCTGCCCTTCAGCCGCAGCGGTCCGGCCGAGCTGTTCGTGGTCGCGACGGACGACCCGTTCCAGAACGGCGACGCCGAAGCGGTCACGGTGGATCTTGAGTTCGGCGACAGCGGCGAAGTGGTGAAGGTGACCTACAACACGGAAGGCGCCGGCGGCTGGTGGCTGAGCTACGGCAAGCCGATCGAAGAAGGCAATCTGGTGCTCTTCCTGAACACCGCCAACGGCAAGCCGCTGCACGACTTCCGCGGGCAGCCGCTGTGGGTCAACATGAACTCGACCAAGTTCGAGGGTGTTGACGGCCAGTCGTTCTTCGATTCGTTCACCGTCACCGAGACGAACTGGCCCGGCGCTCCGGCGCTGCGCGTGCCGAATCCGGACTTCAACCCGGACGAGCCGGCCGACCCGGAGACCAACCCGGTGGACCACCGCGTTCTGGTACTGATGACGGCGCCGCGCGATGGCACACCGATCCGCGTGAACTTCTCGGAAGGCGTCGCGACCTACGACGAGGCCGGCCAGTACTACATGCTCTTCGTGCCCGAGACGCCGACGGACGGGTCGTTCGGGCTGATCAGCGAGGACGGCCAGCTCCTGCTCGCCGATCCGAGCGATCCCGACGCGCGTCAGCTTGTTTTCCCGGTGGACGTGCAGGGCATCACGATTGAGCAGGTCTCGCACACGCGCGTGTTCGGCATCTCGACGCCCAACCCCGGCTACGACGCGGACGGCGCGCCGTATTACGACGACATCAACGGCAACGATGTCGAGGACGAGGGCGAGCCGCGCTTCGACTTCCGGCCGTTCCTGCACAACCCGAATGACTGGCGCTCGACGCGCATTGAGCACTACTACCGCCGCGCCGACTTCGGCGGCTTCGTGACGCCGGCCGACGTGGACTTCGCCTCCGAGACGCCGATGACGCTGGACGACGTCGAGCTGGTGGCGCGCGAGCTGAAGCCGCGGGCCAACGCGTTCCTGTACGGACGGCCGAACGTGACGATCAACCTGATCACGGCGTTCGTCGATCCGGACTTCTTTGACGGGACGCACTCGCTGACGGGCGAGACGCGCATCAACCCGTTTGCGGCGCTGGCGATCCTGAACCTCGTGTTCGACAGCATCCACAACGTGACGGCGCTGATCGACTACGACGGCCCGGGGCCGCTGCCGGCGCGGGAAGAGCTGATCAACGCCGACCTGTGGGTCGTGCCGATCGGCGATCCGGTCAACCTGATGGTGGACGGCTTCGAGTCGCGCGCCAGCGTCGGGACGAACTGACGCAGGTCGCGATGGTGGCATGCTCTCGCGTACTCCGCGTGAGCATGCCGCTCGGCTCGTGACGATCAGAACGCGAAGCGCAAGCGAGCGCCCGGACTGCGACGGTCCTGATTCAGGGACCGCTCCGCTCCGGGCGCTCGCTTGCGCTGCGCGTTCTGATGCGTTTCTCCGGCCAGAGGGCCAGCATCGCCGCTGAACCCGCACACGCCGCGCCAAACAGAAACATCGCCGCCGCCCCGGCGCGGTCCCAGAGCACGCCCGCCGCAACGCTCGCCAGCAGCGACACAAGCCCGCTCGCCAGGTGATACACGCCCAGCGCCGTCCCGCGCCGCGATTTCGGCGCGTGATCGACGACCAGCGCTTTCCCGACGCCGTCGGTCAGCGCCATGTACCCGCCATAGAGCGCCAGCAGCGGCCAGATGCTCGCCGCGTCGCTCCAGGCGAAACCCGCATAGACGAGCGTGTACACGGCCCATCCCACGCCGATCACGCGCCAGCGCCCGAGCCGATCGCTCAGCGCGCCCGCCGGATAGGCCAACACGGCATAGACGATGTTGTAGAGCGCATAGGCCAGCACCACGCCCCACGCCGATACGCCGACGTCCCGTACGCGCAGCAGCAGAAACGTATCGCTCGAATTCGCCAGCGAAAACAGCAGCATCACGCCCACCGTCTTCCAGTATGCCGGAGCAAAGCCGGGTCGCATGGGCGATGCGCCGTGGGGAGTGCGGGCCTCTGGCCCGCCAGCTCGGTCGTCTGGTCCGCCGGTGTGGGCGGGACGCCCGCACTCCCCGGTTTGAGCGGTTTTGCGTGACGCATCGCCCGAGCCGCTATCGCGGACCATGAACGTGAGGGCCAGTGAAATCAGCCCCAGCCCCGCCGCAACGCCGAACACGATGCGATAGGCGCGCGCGTCGTCCGATCGCACCGAATGCGCCGCCGGCGAAGTTGCGCTGGCCTCCGCCGTCCCCGCGAGCCACCACATCAACGCCGCCGCCAGAAGTACGCCGACCAGCGCTCCCGCCGTGTCCATGGCGCGATGCAGCCCGAACGCCCGCCCGCGCAGCTCCGCGGGCGTCGCGTCGGCGATCAATGCGTCGCGCGGGCTGGAGCGCAGCCCCTTCCCCAGACGATCGACGAGCCGGCCTGTCAGCACCATCGGCCACGCCGTCGCCGCGGCGAGCAACGCCTTGCCCACCACCGGCAGACCGTAGCCCACACGGACGAACGGCACGCGTCGCCACAGATCGCTGCGCCAACCGGCCCACGCGGTCGCGAACGCGACGATGAGTGCCGCCGCCCCCTCGATGCCGCCCATGGTGGTCGCACCGACGCCAAGCACGCCGACCACGAAGAGCGGAATGAGCGAGTAGACCATCTCGCTCGATACGTCGGCGAAGAACGAGACCCAGCCGAGCAGGATCACCGTCCGCGGCAGTCGCGGCGCGGATCGCGGCTGCTGCGGTGCGGATTGTGGCGGCGGCGTGGGTGTCATTGACGCGGGAGTTTATCCGGCGGCAGCAGGCTCGGGGCAAAGGGCTAATCGGCGTCGATCGGCTGCGTTTCTTCAGATGCCGGGCGGAGTGACCCGCTCTGAAACCAACGACGAGGAGCCTCGGACATGCGGAACGCGAAGATCGGAAAGGCGTGGCGAACTCTAGCAGCGACGCTTCTGGGCAGTGTGGCGCAATTCGGCAGTTGCTACGACCCGAGCTTCCTTGGCTTCGGCGGCCTGCTGGACGGCTTCGGAGGTGGAAGCCCGGCGGATGCGTGGCTGCCTCCGGGCGACAATTTCTGGGGGAACTCGTACACCGACTCCTACGGTAACTGGAACGACCAGGGCGAGGGCTACGTGTGCGTGGATGGAGACTGCGCGACGTACGGGTTCTAGAGCGGCGTCAACCAGCCTGTAGCGTCGGACCTCTGTGTCCGACGGCGATTTCTCCGTCGGACGCGGTGGTCCGACGCTACGGAAAAACCGCTCGGACCGGCCCGGTTCTTCCTAACCCCTCCGGCGAACAACTTCCTGCCCCGCGTGTCTTCCGATCGGGTATAGTGCCCGCGTGTTCGGGTGTACGGCCAACGCGCGCCGGTCGGGTCGCGTGGGTAGCATGTCGCCACGCGCGGTCCTGTGACCGATCGGCTCGCAGACATAATCGGTCTGTCCGTTCTCGCGGAAAGGAGTTGCCGCATGGCGGAATTCGTGTCTCTTCCCGTGGTTTCGATGCCGGTCGCGAAGGCAGCAACGAACGGAGGCGGTTGTTGCGGTGGCGGAGGGAATGGCGACGGCCACGCGCACGGAAACGGCGACGGCCAGCACGCGAACGTGCAGGCCTACGGCGACGTATTCACCGGCCAAGGCCCCCTGCCCTACGGCGCCAGCATGTACGTCGGCATGGGCATCACGACCAAAACCGGCGGGCGGGCGGTGCGCAAGCGCAAGGTCGAGAAGCAGCACGAGGAGCAGGATTACGACAGCCGCACCGAGGCCCAGTCCAACAGCACCGCCGCCAAGATCGACAAGGAATATCACCACGCGTTTCCGGTCTCGCAGAACCCCGACAAGACCAGCCGCCGCCGCGAGGACGGCTACGTCAATTCGAGCTTGTACGCCAACAACTCGCGCTTCCTGCGCGGCCAGGCCGATCCCAAGCGCCTGCTACCGCAGGAACGCCGCAAGGCGATGAAGAAGAAATACATCGACATGGATTACCACCACCCGCTCGAGGACGTCCTCGACACGCGCTACATGCGCAAGCTGTTCGGGTGGATCAGCAAAACGCGCTCCAGCGGCAAGACGATGATCGAAGAGATCATCCAGAGCTACGGCAATCCCAAGGCGCCGATGTGGCACCGCATCAAGTACCTGCCCTTCCACCTGTTCATCAACCGCATGAAGGGTTCGGTGACGGTGGACGCCTTCCGCGAGCGCATCGGCGAGCACGCCAGCACCATCCGCGGCTTCGTCATCGCCGCTCGCAGCGTCGCCGAGTTCGGCCTGACGCTGCCGCAGCGTTTCGTCGCGCCGCTCTTCATCGTGTGGAATTTCACGAATCTGTGCAACCTGACCTGCAAGCACTGCTACCAGGACGCCGAGCACAAGGCTCTGCCCGACGAGCTTTCGCTGAAAGAGAAGCTGAAGCTCGTCGACCAGATCGCCGAGCAGTACGTGCCGATGATCGCCTTCGCCGGCGGCGAGCCGACCATCAGCGCCGACCTCTTGCCCGTGCTCAAGCACTGCCACAGCTACGGCATTCACACCACCATCGCCACGCATGGCGGGACGATGACTGAGAAGCTGGCGAATCAGCTTTTGGAATGCGGCGTGAAATACGTCGAGATTTCGCTCGACTCGGTGCATCCCGAGCGGCACGACGACTTCCGCGGTCAGGTGGGGATGTGGCATCGCACGGTCCGCGGCATGCGAAACGTGGTGAAAACCAAGGGACTGCGCCTCGGCGTCGCGATGTGCGTGCACCAGGGCAATTTCGACGAAGTCGAAGACATGCTGCAGTTCTGCTGCGACATCGGGGCGGGCGTCTTCGCCCATTTCAACTTCATCCCCGTCGGCCGCGGATTGCAGATGGTCGACGGCGACCTGAACCCGCAGCAGCGCGAGTGGCTGCTCAAGACGCTCAACCTGTGGATGCAGTCCGGCAAGATCGGCGTCATCAGCACCGCCCCGCAGTTCGGCCGCGTGTGCGTCGCGCACGCCCCCACCGACGGCAAGCAGGCGTGCAGCCACGCCGGCTCCGGCGGCGGCGAGAAGGCCCGCGTCATCGCCAAATATCTCGGCGGCTGCGGCGCGGGGCGCGATTACGTCGCGATCGAGCCGAACGGCAACATTACGCCGTGCGTGTATCTTCCGCACCGCGTGCAGGGCAGCATCCGCAAGCGCAGCTTCATCGACATCTTCCGCAACAACGAGTTCTGGGAGCTGCTCTGCGACCGCGACCGGCGGACGCATCACTGCGAGGTGTGCGAATTCAAGCACTACTGCGGCGGCTGCCGGGCGCGGGCGGATGCGTACTTCGGCGAATTGAACGCGGGCGATCCGGGCTGCGTGTTCAATGAGAAGCATTGGGATGATCTGGTCCAGCGCGGCATAGCGACCGATCCGGACGCGGTGGCGACCGCCGACCGCGCCGCCAAGACCGCGGCAGGACGGCAGGGCGAGATTGATGAGCTGTACGCAAACGTGACGGCGGCGGCGCGAGCGTAGCGTCGGCCCTCAGTGGCCGACGGTGTAGCGGCCGACCTCCGAGTCGGTCGGCATTCGTAGCGTCGGACCTCCGCGTCCGACGGCGTGACGTCCGTGCGCAGCAGGTAGGCTGGGCTGAGTACGCGAAGCCCAGCCCTCGGACGCGGGCGACCCGCCGAGCGCAAAGCCGGGCTTCGCAAGCTCAGCCCAGCCTACTCCAGTTGGCGATCGTCCACCCCAGCCGGCGCGGTATGATTTGCGGATCGTCGTGGAATCGAGCAACCCGGCGGAGGTGCGGAAATGAGGCGCGCCCTACTGACCTGCGCGGCCCTGGCCGCCGCCACGACCCAGGCGCTGGCCCAACCGACCAAGAACTTCCTCTGGCAGGGCAATGTGCCGATTCCAGACAATGGCGTGCCCCACGCGCCGGTGACAATCACAGTTCCGGCGGATCCGAACGGGCTGGACATCGTCGCCGATCTGAACGTCGACGCGATCATCCAGCACACCTGGCAGGGAAACCTGAGCGTCACCATTACAAGTCCGGCCGGCACGTCGGTCCGCGTCATGGATCGCCCCGGCTTCAGCGGCACGGGCTTCGGCTTTTCCAACGACAATCTCGGAAACCCGAGCACGGGCAGCCCGTTCGTCTGGGATGATGAATCGACGCGCGCGCCGTACGACTCGGGCACAGCGGGCGCTCCGGCGAATAGTCCGACCGGCTCCTGGCGTCCGGAGCTGCCGCTTGGCGCATTTCACGGCGAAAGCAAGGTCGGCGTGTGGCGATGCAGGGTCGAAGATTGGGCTCCGGGGGATGTCGGCACCATCCTCCGGTTTTCGCTCGAATTCACGAACGTCCCCGAGCCGGCGACGCTGGGGTTGCTCACGATAGCAGCGATCGCCGCTCGCCGACGTTGAGCGGGTACCGAGTAGGCTGGGCTGAGTACGCGAAGCCCAGCCATGGCCGCGGGTGAACCGCCGCGCGCAAAGCTGGGCTTCGCAAGCTCAGCCCAGCCTACGGCTACTCGGCAATCCGACCACCGGCGTCGCGTTTGTGTGGGACGATGAATCGACGCGCGGTCCGTACGACACCGGCACGCCCGGCGCACCAACGAACAACCCCGTCGGTTCTTGGCGGCCCGAGCTTCCGCTCGCCGCCTTCGATGGCGAAAGCAAGGTCGGCGTGTGGCAGTTCACCGTCCACGACTCCGGCTCGGCGGATGTCGGTTCGATCCGCCAATTTTCGCTCGCGTTTGAGAACGTCCCCGAGCCGGCGACGCTGGGGTTGCTCACGATAGCAGCGATCGCCGCTCGCCGACGTTGAGCGGGTACCGAGTAGGCTGGGCTGAGTACGCGAAGCCCAGCGAGTAGGCTGGGCTGAGTACGCGAAGCCCAGCCATGGCCGCGGGCGACCCGCCCCGCGCCAAAGCTGGGCTTCGCAAGCTCAGCCCAGCCTACGGCTACTTCGCAAGCTCAGCCCAGCCTACGGCCCTCGCTACGGCTCGCCGACGTTGAGTTGAACAGCTCGGCGCAGCCGTCTCACCGCTCTTTCGCCGGCGGCCAGAGCCAGTTCCACCACAACCGGGCCTGATAGGCGGATTTTTCGAGTGCGTTGTCGTAAGGCGGGCGGCGCGAGTCAGGCGTTTCGCCTTTGCGGGCGAACAGCTCGGATTGATGCTCATCAAACCAGCGCTGCCACGCGATGCGGCTGCAGCGATGCGTGGCGCCCGTGAGCGCCACCAGCGACTCCTCGCACTGCCGCACGACGGCAAAATCCGAATCGTCCAGCGCGTCGATCAGTCCGCGGACGCCCGATTCGTGCGCGTAGCAGCGCAGCCCGCGGGCGGCCGCGATCCGCGCGTGGCGGTCATTGTCGTGGCGAAGCTCATCCAGCAGCGTCGCACGGGCGGCTTCGCACAGGTCGGCCGGCACGCAGCCCTTCTCCGAAAGCTGCGCCAGCCCCAGCACGGCGTCCCAGCGGACCACTTCCGGCGGCTGCCGCACGCGCCCCTCGGGCCGGTCGTTCCAGTTCAGCACGTCGATCATGGCCTCCGCCGCGCGGCGGTCGGAGCATTCGGCCAGCGCCCGCAGCGCGACGCAGCGCGTCTGGGCGTCGGCGTCGAGACGGGCGATGGTCGAGAGTCCGTCGATCGACCATTCTTCGTTTCGGTGCGAGCTGCGGCTGATTCGGGCGATGGCGCGGCGGCGCTGGGCGGGGTCTTCCGACGAGACCGCGACGACCATGTTTTCCTGAGATGATTCCGAAGTCTCGAACCAGCCGGGGTCGTTGCGGGCGGAGCAGCCGGCGAAGCTGACCAGCAAGCAGAGTAGGGTCCGCTGTGCGGACCACCGGCACGCGGGATGGTCCGCATGGCGAACCGTACACCGGCTCCACCGGCTACCGTGTTGGTCCGCACAGCGGACCCTACACCGTCGCGCGGCGGGATGGTCCGCATAGCGGACCCTACTGCTACGGCTACTGCTACGGCTGGAGGGCGCTGATGTAGCGCTCCGGTTCGACCAGTTCAACTTCATTCACGTCTTCATCAAGGAAACGCGAGGATACGCGGCGGAAACGAGCCGGATTATCGCTCACGTAGCAGCGAATGCTACCTTGCTCGCGTGATGGAGACAACAAACCGTCGGCGGCAAGCCGCTCGTGAACGACCAGGGCCGTCTCGCGGCCGCTGTCCACGATCGCGACGCCGGCGCCGAGGAACTCCGCGATTGCCTCGCGCAGCAGCGGGTAGTGGGTGCAGCCCAGCACCACCGCGCGCAGCTTCGGGCCGCGCAGCGGCTCCAGGTAGGTCCGCACCGCGAGCTGCACGATCGGATCAGCCGAGTCGCGCCCCTCTTCGACCAGCGGCACCAAAAGCGGGCAGGCCGCCGCATCCACAGCGGCCTGCGGATTCAGCGCGTGAATTGCCGTCGGATAGGCTCGACTCGCGATGGTCGCCTCCGTCCCAAGCACGGCCACGCTTCCGCCATCCGCCAGCCGCGCGGCGGCGGCCGCTCCCGGCTCGACCACGCCGACGACAGGAACGGGCAGGGCGGCGTGCAGTTCCTCCATCGCCAGCGCGCTGGCCGTGTTGCAGGCGGCGACAATGAGCTTCGGATCGTGCTGCAGCACAAAGCGGGCGCATTCGACGGCGAACGTCACCACCGTCCGCTTCGATTTTGAGCCGTAGGGCACGCGGGCCGTGTCGCCGAAATAGACGATGTTCTCATTCGGCAATTCGCGGCGAAGCTGGCGCACGACCGAGAGCCCGCCCAGGCCTGAATCAAAGACGCCGATGGGTTGTGTGCTCACGCGGATCCTCCTTGATCGCGATTCCTGCGGATTCATGCGGACACCGTCGGCTCATCCTGAGGCGACGGCGGCGGCGCCGCACCCGGCGGCGGCGGCGCGTGCGGATCGTCCGGGGGCGGCCCGCTCGCGGCGCGTTCGAGCGCCGCCCGAACCACACGGGCCAGCGTCATCGCCCCGACGCCGCCGACCAGAAGCAGCCCGCCGGCAATCGATACGATATCCGGCCGATGCCGCCAGGCGTAATGCAGGTTGTCGGCATACTCGGCGAAAATGCGGTGCAGCGGGCCGTCGAGCCAGAGCGCCGTGATGCAGCCCAGCGAGAGCCAGGGCCCAAACGGAATCACGGCCGCCGATTTCGTCGCCAGTCCCACGACCAGGCCGAGCATCGCGATGCCGGTCGAGAGCAGCAGGCCGATGACGGCGATGTCCCAGCCGGCGGCGGCGCCGATCGCGGCCAGGATGTAGATGTCGCCCAGCCCGAACGCCTCGCGCCCGAGAATCAGCGTAAACACAATTCGAAGGAGCCAGCCGGCGGCGGCGCCGATCACGGCGCCGAACATGGCCAGCGGCGCTCCCGCCAGCGGAAAGAAGCCGCCGCCGGGCGACCAACTGGCAGCACGGCGCCACGCGCCCTCAACCGTCGGCACGTACAACGCCAGCAACACGACCATCGTCCCGGTGACGATCATCGGCGCCAGCCACAAGAGCTCGCTCAGGATCACGTAGCGGGCGATCGGCTGCTCACGCTGAATGGCGTCGGCGACGTCAGCGTCCGCCTCGCGCTGCCGACTCCCGGCAAGCGCCGTCAGCAGGAACATCAACGTGATCGCCGCGGCCGGCAGCAGCCAGCGGTCGAGCGGCGGCAGCAGCGCGGCGCTGTGGCCGATCAGTCCCAGGGCGCACAGCAGGAGCGCCAGGACCGCCAGCACCGTCGGCCAGCGCCGCGCGGGCGTCCCGGCGCATGGCTGCGGCTCATCTGCGGCGCTCGGCGGTTCGTCTGCGACCGTGGCCTCCGGTCCGTCGGCGCCGTGGGCAGCACCCGGCCGCCAGACGCTCCACCAGAGCATGACCAGGCTGACGAGAAACGCCGCAGCCGCGCCGGCGACGTAGGGCGACGAGGCCTCGATCGCCGCGATCGGCCCGCGCGGCCAGAGCGCGCCTAGCAGCACGCCCGCGCCGGCGGCCAGCTCCGTCAGCCGCACATCAACCGTGTAGGTCGCGATGTCCATCGCCGAGCAGGCTACCAGCGCCGCCGCCAGCGTCAGCCACGCCAGCAGGAGCGGCAGGTCGCGCGGTAAATTGGCCGAGACGCCGGCGCGCGCCTGATCGACGAAGAGCAGGTGATAAAGCAGCACAAACGCCAGGCCGGTGAGCGCCTCGACCAGCGGATACTGCGGCGAGATGAACGCGCGACACGTACGGCAGCGGCCGCGCAGCACGAGCCATCCGAGGATCGGGATGTTGTCGAACCAGCGGATCGGCGTGCCGCACTGCGGGCAGAACGACCAGCGCGGCTCAGCCACCGACAGCCCCGCCGGCAGGCGGTAGATGACGACGTTCAGGAAGCTCCCCACGCACAGTCCCAGGGTCCACACGAAAAGCTCGATCACCGGCGTCATGGCGGGCACGCATCCGGCTCCGCGCGCGCGGCGGCGAGGCGCTGCGAAATCTGATCGGCCGCCTGCTCTATCGTCATTTGACCCGTGTCCAAGGCGAGCTGCGCTGCCTCCCGATAGTACGGCGCGCGGCGCGTCAGCAACGCTCGGATTTCCTCCAGCTCTGACAGTTCCGTCAGCCGCGGGCGCTCCATCCGGCCGCGCGGGTCGGCGGCCAGCCGCTCGTGCAGAATCTCGACCGGCGCCGTCAGCCATACGCACAGCGCCGCGTCGTGCATTCGGCGGCGACTGTCGGCGTCCAGAACGGCCCCGCCGCCGACGCTGATGACCGCATGTTGCTGGGACAGCGCATCGATCACCGCCGCCTTTTCGAGCGCGCGGAATGCCGGCTCGCCTTCCGTGGCGAAAATCTCGCGGATGGATCGGCCGGTGGTCATGGCGATGCGCTCATCCGTGTCGATCCACTCCCATCCGAGCCGAGCCGCCAGCAATCGGCCGACGCTGCTCTTGCCGCTCCCGCGATAGCCGATGAGACAGACGCGCTCGACGCGGACGGGCGGGCCGGCGGGCGGCGTCATCCGAACACCGAATGCCGCAGCGTGCGCTCGGGATCGTCGCTGTCAAACAGGACGGCGTGCAGCTCGTCGCGGCCCTGGCCGGGATTCACGCACAACACGCCGCCGACGTGATCGCGAAAATCGCCGGTCACCTGCGGCGACTCGTGAATGTGTCCGTGCAGCGCGATCGCCGGCCGCGTGCGGGAGATGAACCGGCGCACCGCCTGCGAGCCGATCGGGAAGTCCAGATGCGGCAGGCGATCGAGCTTTGAATCAAAGGGCGGCGCGTGGCAAACCAGAATCCAGCGGCCGGCGGGAGGCTGAATCGCGTCGAGATCTTCCGCGATGGAGGGACGGCTGGTGAAGTAGCTTTCCGGCGGCGCCTGCACGGCGCGCTGCGCCGCCGCGTCCCAGATGGCGCCGCCGGTCTCCGGGGCGGCGTCGGTCGGCAGGTCGAGCCGTTCGAAGTCCTTCACCCAGTAGGGCGTCGGCGGCGTGTTCGAGTAGCCGACGAACGTCGTGCCGTTCCAGCTCCAGGGGCGCCGCGGATCGAGCAGGACGATATCGCCGGCGTCGTGAGACCGCTGCGTCTCGATTTCGGCGCAGCGCCAGTCGTGATTGCCGAGAATCGTGGCGACGCGCATCGTCGGGTAGGCCGCGAGCCAGCGGCGGATGCGGGGCATCAGGTCGGAACGAATGAAGCCGACCTGCGTTCCGACGGGGTCGTCCAGGTCGCCGTCGATGTGATTGTCGCCGCCGAGGATGACCAGCGCGGGACGCGCATCGGTGATGATCTTCTCGAGCTGCTCGTACAGCGTCGGCCGACCGTGAAGATCACTGGCGAAGCATACGAGCATCTGACAAGGGTTCCGACAGCCGGTGCAGACGCGAGCCTAACGTCCGACCGTATTCTTGATCCCCCAGTCGGCATTGTCGAGTGCCCGGGCGGCCGAACGTGAAACGTCCTCGGCGGCCTCGAAGAAATTCTGATCGCGTCCGGCGGCGTGCAAGGAGGGCGGCCGACTCCGCGGCTGCCCGCAGGCGCAGAGCGGAATCAGCAGCGCGGCGGCGAGGAAGAGGCGCGGGACGATCCCTGGCGTTCGGCGAGATCGAACGAGGGAATCGGTCGCGCGGGGTTTCCGAGGCGGTCGCATGGCCAGTCTATCGGCAACGGGCGAAGGGAGCGGTCAGTGGGAGATCGGGAGCGACCGGCTGCGCGATCGGGCGGTCTGCGACGGCGCACGAGTTGCGCGTGTCAATTCCCGAACTCGGAGCGGGCGTGGGGACTGCGGGCTTCCGCTCATTGCGGGCTTCCGCTGATTGTGGGCTTCCGCTGATTGCGGGCTTCCGGGGAGTGCGGGCTTCCAGACCGCCCGTGCGTTCGGGAGGGCCTTCGTACGTTTGGGTGGGACGGGCGTCTCGCCCGTCCGCGGAAACGACCGAGGGGCGAGAGAAATGGGGCGGCTCGCGCCTCGTCGCGTCTTTCGCCCCTGCCGGGGCTTCGTTTTTGAGGAGATGCAGAGGTGGCCGGCCGCGCCCCCACGGCTCGCGCCGTGGGCTTTACTCTTTCGCCGCTCCGCGGCTGGCGGAATGGGCGCGGCCGCGGGTCGAACCGACCTGGAACGGCGGCCTGGGCTGCCCCGTAGCCTCAAACGGCCGACTCGAAGCGGATGCGCCGGATGTTTATTTGTCTGTCGGGGCGTCCTGCGCTTTGGAACTGTACGGGCCGTCACCGAGGGTGCCAAGGATGCGGTGATGGAGCCGGTTTTCGAGGTCGGCCGGGTCGTTCCAGTCGATGGTGTTGATCTGCTTGATGTCGAAATGGGCTTCGTTGAAATGCCGGCCTTTCCGGCAGGTGTGCACGACCGGGATGCCCAATCCGCGGGCGAATCCGGCCTCGAAGTAGACGCCTGCGCGGTTGCCGGTGAAATCGGCGATCACGAACGGCGCGGCGCGGATCATCCCCATGATCTTGTCCATAATAAAGTCGTTGTGCGGTTCGAGATCAACTCGTGTCGCCTTGTATCCCGCGCGCTCGACGGCCCGACGGATGGTCTCGAACACCTGTTGCATGAATTCAGCCGGCTCGTCGTCGCCGACCGCGCCGAACGCCATCGCGACAAACACGGGATTTCGCGGCGAGCGGTTGCGGCCGGATTGAAGCTCGGCGACGCGGTTCCAGCCGGCGGGGCTCACTACGCAGTAGATGGAACTGCTCTTGATGGTAGATTCTGGCGTGAGGTGGCCAGCGTCCTTCAGTGCTCTCGCAATAAAGTCCGCCTCAACGGGTGTCAGTGCGAATAGCGGCGCGAGCCGCATGAGTGGAAACTGCACCGGCTCGCCGAGCGTGCCGGACATGCGCGCGAGACTCAGAAGCGCGCGATCAAGCCGTTCGGCGGTTTGCTTCGGAAAGTCTGCTTCGGCGGCCTCCAAAGACAAGGGTGAATACCCGGCGACATTGGGTATGTCGCTTGTGAGCGAAGTCTCGTATAGAAGCACCGGACCATATTGCAACGAACGTTCCCTGACCACCGCGGCGATGCGCGGGGCAACTGCTTCCTTCTTGGCTGTTTCGAGGACATGTTCGATGGTTGCGAAGGTTCCGCAATTGTCGCACTCAAACCGAAACAATCGGTGAGAGTCCGGAAGCGGCTTTGCCGGGCACGTCGCGCCGCATAGCGGGCATGACTTTGTGTCGGATATCGGCACTTAACCCCCCTCCGCCCGCGCGGAATGCCCGTTCCCCACTTCGACGCTCTCAATCAGCCGCAAATCCACAACCTCAAAGCTCTCGTCCGGCTTGTAAACGATGACGCTTCGGCCGGCGGGCGACCGCGCAATGAAATCGCGATGATGAACCTCAAGACTGCGCCCGCTTGAAAGGTGCAAGCGAAACGGCTTGAAGGGCTGGGCATGCAGCACCTCGACGATCGACTCAATGTTCATCTCGAATCTCCTCGGCTGGCGGCGATGTATCCGCCTGAACCGACGATGCCGCGGCGTCAAGCTCGCGCTCAATTTCTTCGGCCGGCACTTCCTTGATTACGCCGCTGTCCATGACGACGACGGGCTGCCCCGCGAGGCGGTGGGCCCGCAGCATGTCGCGATAGGCCAATCTGAGCGCTTCGTCGATTCGCGCGTCTTCCGATGCGATCTCATCCTGCGGATCAAAGCTGTCAGACATGTGCACCCTTCTCCCTGATGGTTCGGCACGCGGCCACGTCGTGGATTATAGCCGGCGTTCCGGTTCCGCCAGATGCGACAATCCGCGCGGCCCGAGGCGCACCGCTGCCATAAACGCGCCAGACCGACGCCATCGGTTGATACACCGCGAAGAAATTGCGAAGGCCGCGACCGTAACGACGACGCGCGGTTGCCGGTGCAATCGGCGATCACGAACGGCGCCGCGCGTCATGTGAATGACGTGCCACATTCCGGGCAACGACCGGAAAGATTTCCTGTGAGGTTGTAGCCGCAGCTTGGGCACAGTCCGAGCATTCCCCGGCGTCGCCGGCGAAGCGCGCCGAACCCCGCGCGAATCGGAACAATCCACGCCGCGGCAGCCACTGGCCAGAGGTTCACTCCGATGCACCAGCCATTGAGAGGGTCGACATGATACAGCCTGACGACGTGGACGCTGTTCTGCCACCGCCCGTAGTAGACGAGGAGCGGAACGCCAAGACTGGATTGTTCATACGGCTCGTCCCCCTTCGCAAGTTCGTTCAGCTCCAGCCGGAAGAGACCGCCTGTCAAGCCCACGGTTGGCTCCGGCTCATTCATGCTGCCGAACACACCGAGTGGTTTCAGACAGCTTAGCGCATTTGCCGCCGTCAACAGAGACGCAAGGACCGCCAGAATTGGAGTTGCGATCGAGCGGCGCCACTTCTGCGTACTCATCGGAGCCCCAGCCCGTTCACGAGACTATGGTCAGCGACACGCCCTTCCTCGGCAACGGGTCCGGCGGCTTCACGTCCACGTGCGCGTTGCTCAGCACCGCCTCGCCGCGCTCCACGCGCCGCGCCAATTCGCGGCATTCGTGCAGCAGCGCCTCGAGCATCTGCGGCTCGGGCACGGTCTGCTTCTGCTCCCCCTGCACGTAGATGATCCCCTTCCCGCGCCCCGCGAAAATCGCCACGTCCGCCCCTTCGCATTCGCCGGGGCCGTTTACCACGCAGCCCATCACCGCCAGCTTGATCGGCGGGAGCATTTCTTCGGACAGCTTCCGCCGCACGTCGGTCACGAGCTTGAAAAGATCGACCTCGATCCGCCCGCAGCTCGGGCAGGCAATCAGCTCCGGCTCCGTCCGGCTGCGCAAGCCGAGGCAGCAGAGCAGCTCTTTGCCATCGTCGACTTCGTGGACCGGGTCGGCGGCGTAACTGATGCGGATCGTGTCGCCGATGCCGTTTGCGAGCAGCGTGCCCAGGGCCGCGACGGAGCGGATGCGCCCCGTCTCCGGCGGGCCGGCGTGCGTGACGCCCAGATGCAGCGGATAGTCGTAACGCTCGCTGATCGCGGTGTAGGCGTCGATGACGATGGTCGGGTCGATGCTCTTGGCAGAAATGACCACGTCGCGAAAATCAGCCTCGTCAAAGATGCGCAGATACTCTTCGAGCTTTTCGAGCATGATGCGAATGAGGTTGCTGCGGTAGCTCTGGGCCAGCGTCGCCTTCTCGTGCGCCCGCTGCTCCTTGTCGCGCCGCTCGACGATGCCGCCTTCGTTCACGCCGACGCGAATCGGCACGCCGCGCTCCTTGCAGGCGGCGATGACGCGCAGCACTTTCGAGCGGTCCTGCAGGTTGCCGGGGTTGAGGCGGATTTTGTGCACGCCGGCCTCGATCGCCTCGAGCGCCCGCTCGAAGTGGAAGTGCACATCGGCGACGATCGGCACCGGCGAGGCGGCCAGAATTTCGGGCAATGCCTCGGTGTCGCGCTTGTCGGGCACGGCGACGCGGACGAGGTCGGCCCCGGCCCGCGCGAGCTTCTGCACCTCGGCGATGCACTTGTCGATCTCGTAGGTGTAGCCGCTGGTCATGGATTGCAAGGCGACCGGGGCGTCGCCGCCCAGCGGCACACCGCCGACGTTGACTTGGCGGGTTTTTCTTCTCGTGTTCATAGACCGGTCAATTGTAGTGGGAAGGGACGGCGCGACCCAATCGGGCCAATCCGGCCGAACGGACGCGCGCCGGACACCAACGGCCGTGGTCATAGCTATTGTGATAGCTATAGTTTACATTATGTTGCGGAGGAACGGCATGCGCGTGATTCAGATGACGCTCGACGAGCAGTTGGTTTCCGACGTCGACCGGGCTGTGCGCCGGCTCCGGACTACGCGGTCGGCATTTGCCCGCGAGGCGCTCCGGGCGGCGCTACGGCGCCTGCAGGACCAGGTGCGGGAGCAGCGGCAGCGCGAGGGCTACCGGAAGAAACCCCCGCGTCGCGGCGAATTCAACGGTTGGGCGGGCGAACAGGTCTGGCCGAAATGAGCGCCCCCATTCGCCGGCCGCTCCGCCGCGGCGAAATTCGCTGGTACCGGTTCGAGCGCCCGGACAAGCAGCGCCCCATTCTGATTCTGACGCGCGACTCGGCGCTGGAGTTTCTGGGCGAGGCGACGGTGGCGCCGATTACGAGCACGATCCGCGACATCCCGACCGAAGTCGTGCTTTCGCCCGCCGATGGTGTTCCGCGCGAGTGTGCCGTCAACCTCGATCACGTTCAGACGGTGTCGATCGGCCGGATCGGCAAACTGGTGACGACGCTCGGCCCGCGGCGGATGATGGAGGTGCGCGACGCGCTGCTGTTTGCACTCGAAATGCGCGCGTAAACAGGTGTGCTGCAGCAGGAAGTGCATCACGCTCTCGCCGTCGCGCGCGGAGCATCGGCGTCCCGCCGGTGCGCACCGGCGAAACGCCGATGGTCCCCGGATTGAACCACCGATCTCAGAACGTGCGCCACCGGCAAACCCACACCCACGCGCCGCGCGCGCTCGGCTTCGCGTCGCGTTCAGAATTGCTGTTCGCGGCGGCCGTCGCCCGCACCTCGCGCCTCTGGAATTCCGCCTATAATCCCCCGCGATGACCACCCGAAGGGCCGCCATTCTCGCCGCCGTGCGTACGCCTATCGGCCGTTACGGCGGTGCGCTCGCTCCGGTTCGCCCGGACGATCTCGCCGCGCTGGTGATCAAGACCGCCGTCGAGCGGGCGGGCGTCGATCCGGCGATCGTCGACGACGTCTATCTCGGCGCCGCCAACCAGGCCGGCGAGGACAATCGGAATGTCGCCCGAATGGCCGTGCTGCTCGCCGGCCTGCCCAGCGGCGTGCCGGGCTGCACGGTCAATCGGCTGTGCGCCTCGGGACTGGAAGCCGTGAACATCGCCGCCCGCATGATCGAAGCCGGCTGCGGCGACTGTTTTCTCGCGGGCGGCGTTGAAAGCATGACGCGCGCGCCGCTGGTAATGGCGAAGGCGGCCGAGGCGTGGTCGCGAGCGGCGGAAGTCCATGACACGACGATCGGCTGGCGCTTCACCAACCCGCGGCTGGCGAAAATGCATCACCCATTCAGCATGGGCGAAACGGCCGAGATCGTCGCCGAGAAATGGAAAATCAGCCGCGAGGACCAGGACCGCTTCGCGCTCGAGAGCCAGCGGCGCTGGAAGGCGGCCCAGGACGCCGGCCGCTTCGAGGCGGAGATCGTGCCGGTGCCGATTCCCCAGCGCAAGGGCGACCCCCTTCTGGTGAAAGTCGACGAACACCCGCGCCCGGAGACCACGCTCGACACGCTGGCCAAGCTCAAGCCGGCGTTCCGCGAGGGCGGGACGGTGACCGCGGGAAATTCGAGCGGCGTCAACGACGGCGCGGCGGCGCTGCTGCTGATGGAGCTCGACCGCGCAACAAGACTCGGACTGAAGCCGCTGGCGGTCGTCGGCCCGTCGGCGACGGCCGGCGTTGATCCGGCCTGCATGGGCGTGGGGCCGGCGCCGGCGACTCGAAAAGTGTGTGAGCGAGCCGGATTGAAGATCGGCGAGTTCGACATCATCGAGCTGAATGAGGCCTTTGCCGCCCAGTCGCTGGCGTGCATTCGTGAGCTGGCGCTTGATCCTGCGCGCGTGAATCCGAACGGCGGCGCGATCGCACTCGGGCATCCGCTGGGGATGAGCGGCGCCAGGCTGGTGACCACTATCGTGCACGAAATGCAGCGCAATCCCGCCGTCCGTCGCGGACTTGCGACGCTCTGTGTCGGCGTGGGCCAGGGCGTGGCGACCGTAATCAGCCGACCGTAGCGTCGGCCCGCTGCGGCCGACGGCGCGGCAACAGCGGCAAACACCGTCGGACTCGGAGGTCCGACGCTACTTGCGGTCTTTCGAGTCTTTCTGCAAATCGCCCAGCACGTCTTCGATCAGCGATTCCGCTCCCTTCTCAAGCACGCCCTGCATGAGCTTTTTCACATCCACGCGCCCGAAGTCGAATTTCGGCTTGGTCCGCGTGCCGACCAGCGGCAACTCGACGCGCGTGCCCTTGAGCTTCTCGACGTAGCCCGACAAATCGCCCTTGACGCCCAGTTTTTTCAAGAGTCCCACGCCGGCCGGCAGCGACACAACCAGGTCCAGCGTCTCATCCAGCCCCACTGAGCCGGAGAATCGCAGATCGAAGTCCTTCGAGAATCGCAGCGTCAGGTCCTTATACGCCAACCGCCCGCGTTCGAGTGTCAGATCGCAGCCGCTCACCTCGACGCCGTACTGTTCCTGCTTCGGCATTCCGCCGTACTCGAGCAGTTCGGAAAGCAGCCCGTCGGGCGCGATCGACATTTTCGCCAGCACGAGCCGGCCGCGCCCGGAGGTCTTGGTCTTGAAGGATCTTCCCAGCGGCACGGTCACGTCGCGCGTGTCGAGCGAGAGCCTGCCTTCCACGCGGGAAAGCGCCAGAAAAATCGGATTGATGAAGCTCAGCACCGAGCGGCACAGGTCGTTGGTGACCGGCACGTTCTCGATGAGTTTCGTCGCTCCCGGCAGCCGCAGCGTCGGATCCGTTTCGCCCAGATCGATCGACCCGCCCAGCCGCACTTTTCCTCCGGCCGCGGCGACCTCCGTTTTCGGCACGGTGATCTGACCGCTCTTGAGCGCCGGCGCGAGCTTGGCGTTTCCGAGCGCGACGCCGAACAGGTCGACTCCGTCCCAGCCGAGCTCCAGTCCGCCGGTCGCGCCGCGGATCGGCGGCTTGGCCTTGGCGTTGTTCAGCGGGCCATCCAGCTTGATCGCGCTGGATGTCTTGCCTTTGAACGCCACGTGGCCCTTCGACGACGGCGCCAACTGATGCAGCACGGTCGTGATGCGCGCCCAGTCGGCGTCATACTTGCCCTTGATCGCGGCGACCTGCGTCGCCTTCGTCTTGTCGATCGTTCCGTTCAGCTCGACCGTGAGCGGCGACGAAACGAGCTTGGACTGCTTGATCGTCAGCCGGTCGGCCTTCGCATCCAGTCCGGCGTCCAGGTCAAACTGCACACGCTTATCCGTGAAGCGCTGCTCGCCTGCGCCCGCCTGAAAACTGTCGATGCCGCCCGAGCTTTTCAACGTGACGTTGCCGTCCACCGTCGACGCGTTGGCCGCAATTGTGAGTTTTCCGCCAAGCTGCGGCGGCTCCGTCTCGCCGGCGACGCGCGCCGCGACTGCGCTCAGTCGCGCCAGGTCGGCCGATCCTTCGAGCTTCAGATCGAGCGCAAGGTTCTTCGACAGCCCGCAGCGCACCTGCGTGGCGCTCAGCGTCGCCGGGGCGCTGTCGAGTTTCACCTCGGCCGCGTCAAAGCTGCTGAAATCCGGCGAAAATGACGCTTTGCTCCAGGCCAGCTTGCTGTCGCGCTCCGCGACCGGCTGCCCATCGATCGTCAGGTCCTTTGAAGCGAGCGTGCCGCCGGTGGTAATCCGGTCGGCAGAACTCCCGCGCGAAGCTTTTGTCTGAATCGATACAAAACCGCCGTAGCGCGACAGTTCCTTCCAACCCAGCGCCGCGGCCTGCCGCGCAATGAAATCCAGCTCCGCCTTGGAGACGTTGATCTCCGCGTCGAAACCGCCGCCGCGGACGTCATAGAAACCAGCCGCCTGCGCCAGCAGCTCGCCGCCGACGCCGAGCTTCGTCGCCTTCGACGCGACGCGCGACAACCGACCGCCGTCGAGCAGCAGTTCGCCCTCCTGCTTCAGAGACGCCTTGCCGATGTCGAGTTTCTTGTCGTCATGCGTGTAGCGCAGATTCGTCGCATCGACGTTTGCATTGACGCCAAACGCCGTTTCGCTCTGCCGCACAATGCGGGCGCTGCCGGCGACGACGCCTGCCAGCTCGAGCGCCGACACGTCAAAGAGACGGCCCAACTCGGCCTTCAGCTTGAGCAGATCGGCGCGGAACTCGGCCGTCAGGTCGGCCGGGACGCCGCGCGCGGTTGCATCGGCAAAGCTCGACTTGAAAGAGGCGCTGCGAATGTCCAGACCGCGACCATCAACGAAAACCGCGTCCGCGGCGAGGGTCACGGGCGAGAGCGCGACGCTCTTCCCGTCCGTGGCCGCGGAAACATCCTTCAAGTCAGCCGCGACGTTCAGCGCCGGCGACACGCCGCCGTGAACGACGAGCTTGCTGATCGTCATCGACCCGGCCGCAAGCTTGCGGTCGGCCGGCAAATCGAGCATCCCCGGCAGAGCGCGGTCGAGCGCCGCCAGGTCGAGCTGCGCGGTCGCGCCAAGATCAAAGTCCGGCAACACGAGCTTGCTGCCGGTGAGAATGGCCGTGGTCAGATCAGCCGCGTCGGGCAGCGCTGCGCCGCCCGCGAGCTTGCAGCGAATCCTGGCCGCGGCCGTCCCCGCCTGGCCGACGAGATTCAAATCGGCCTCCGCGACGCCGCCGGCCAGCCGGCCGTTACCGCTCATCTCCAGGTCAATCGGCGCGACCGCCTGGCCGGCGCCGGCCGACAAGCCGACGGCCTTGATCGCGAAGCGCCCCTTCACATCACCCGGCGTCCCGCCCGCATCCACGTCAACCGTCACGCGCCCGGAGAGCCCCGACCCCGGAAGAATCGCCGCGAGCCGCTGCAAATCGACAGGCTGATCCGTCCGCACCAGCACACGGCCGCCGGCGCCCTCCACGTCGAACCGGCCGCCGCGAACGAGGTTCTTGAGTTCGGCTTCGACCGCCAGAGGCGTCCGACCATCAATCTGTCCGGTCAGCTTTGCCGCCATGTCGGCCAAAGTGTTGGCGGTCACGTCGAGTGCGATGCCGTTGACCTCGACCGCGTCGCCGCTTGCCGCGACAAAGCGCACGGCGCCGTTTCGCAGCGCCAACTTGCCGCTCATCTCCGGCGCCTCGCCTGTGGATTTTTCAACCTGCGCCGGCGACTTCGGCATGAAAGCTTCCGCCAGCGTGAGCCGCCCGGCCGGGTCGATTCTGAAAGTGACCTGCGGCGAGTCGATGGTGAGGTCTCCCAGCACCAATGACGAGATCGCCAGCCCCCAAAGCCCGCGCGACGTGGCGAGCCGCTGCATCGTAATGACCGGCTGCCCGTCGGGATCGGCGACCCGCACGCCAAGGACCTCGCTGGGCCCGAACCATGAGAGGGCGATCCGCTCGATTTCGATTTTCCCGCGCAGGTCGCCGCTTGCGGTCGAGACGCAATAGCGCGCCACGGCGGGAATCGAAATGATCGCGGGAAGGAAAACGACGAGCAGGACCAGCAGCAGGCACAGGCCGCCGGCGACGTAACGCAGGCGCATTCTGCGGCGGCGCGGCTTTACCACGGCCGCCGATGGCGATGCGCTCGCGGCGGACGGGGAAGATCCCGCGGCCGGCGGAGTTGAATCCGCGGCCGGCGTAGGAGCAGGCGGGACATTTGGCATGTCGGAAGAGCTCACGGCTGGTTTCCATTTTGTGAAGACATCAGACGCCGAATTCTAACCGTCGCGGTGACGCGGTTCACGGCCGTGACCGCGCTGGCCAAGAAAGGCGTGTGCCCATTTTTCCGGGCGGGCGGTCTTAGTTTCCGAACCCGCCGCGCCAAGCGGCGGGTTGAGGTGCGCACGGCGACCGGCGTCAATTTACGATGCGCCGCCGCGAACGCGCCCGGACGTCACCCTCGCCGCTTGGCGCGGCGGGTTCGGACAAGCCAGCGGGCTTGCCCGGATTTCTGGGCACACCTTCAAAAAGCAGCGCGAGGCGACGCCGGGCGGGAATTTCAGTTTCGCGACGGCGGTTTGCGTATCTGGGCCTATCCGCGCGCACTCTGCCGTAGTGCGTGACTTTGAGAAAAAGTCGGTCCGCGCTCCGCGTGCGACACCCGTCACGCTCGACGCAGGAACTGCGCGCCGACGAACGTCGAAATCGTCCGAGTTGCCGCGGCGAAACGCGGGCGCGATGACCTTGCGCGCCGGCGGCGGCCGGCTCCCCTTGCCGGCCGTCGATCGCACGCGGTCGACCAAATGAGAGCCGCTGCCCGCGCGCGTTCGGCGTTGGGCCGGCCGCCACCGAAATCATCGCCCGGCGCGGCGCCGGGTGCGCGGGCCTGGTTCGCATCTTGAAGGAGCAGGAAATGCGTTTGTACAAAGCCCCTTTTGCGTCCGGCGCGGGTCTGGCCGCGTCGCTGGTTCTGGCGGTGTCCGGCCGAGCTGAAATCGTCTCATTCAACATGGCGCTCGACGGCTGGCAGGAAACACCGGCGAACACCACGGTCACCGCCACCGGAACCGCAAGCGCCACGCTCGACACCGCAACCAACCTGTTCAGTTGGAACATCACGTACGGCGCGCTCTCGGCGCCCGAGATCGCCGCGCATTTCCACGGGGCGGCGACAGTCTGCCTGCCGGCCGGGGTCGCCGTCGGCCTGCCGCTGGGCAGCCCGAAGATCGGATCGGCCACCGTGACCGCCGGCCAGGCGAGCGACATTCTCGCCGGCCGCTGGTATATCAACATTCACTCGACGGCTTTCCCCGGCGGCGAAATCCGCGGACAGGTTCTGCCGGCGCCGCTGTCGGACCAGCTTCCGCCGGTGCCACTGGGTTCGCTGCGGGTCCACCTTCAGCCGCTGGCGACCGGCATGGTGGCGCCCAACTGGGGCTGTGCGGCGCCGGGTCATCCGAATCGCATCATGGTCGCCGACCAGACCGGCGTCCTCTGGGCGGTAGATCGCACCTCCGGCGCCAAGAGCGTCTTTCTGGATGTATCCGCGCGGCTGGTGCCGCTCGGCATCTTCGGCCCCGGCACGTTTGACGAGCGCGGGCTGCTGGGCGTCGCGTTTCACCCGAGCTACACGACCAACGGCCTGCTCTACACGTTCACATCTGAGCCGATTGCCGGCCCGCCCGACTTTACCACGCAGCCGGCGGGCATTGCGGCGGACTGCCAGAGCGTCATCGCCGAGTGGGCCGTGCCCGATCCGACCAACCCCGCATCGGTCGCCGATCCGCTTTCGCGCCGCGAAATTCTGCGCTTCGACAAGCCGCAGTTCAACCACAACGGCGGCTGCATGGAATTCGGCCCCGACGGGCTGCTCTACATCTCGGTGGGCGACGGCGGCGGCGCCGATGACCAGGACGGCACGCCCTTCATTGGCGGCGTTCCCACGCGCGGCCATACCTGCCTGGGCAACGGGCAGGACGTGACCACCGTTCTCGGAAAAATCCTGCGCATCGATCCGCTCGGCTCCAACTCGGCCAACGGCCGCTACGGCAACCCCGCGACGAACCCGTACGTCGGCATCTTCGGCCTCGACGAAATCTACGCCATCGGCCTGCGAAACCCGTGGCGCATGGGCTTTGACACGGTCACGGGCACGCTCTATTGCGGCGACGTCGGCCAGAATGACATCGAGGAGCTGAACGTCATCCTGCTGGGCGGCAACTATGGATGGCGCCACAAGGAAGGCTCGTTGCCGTTTATCTTCAATGGCACGCTCAACGGGTATACGACCGATCGGGCGATCGCGCTGCCCGGCGGCCTCAGCGATCCGATCGCTCAGTATGACCACGACGATGGCATCTCGATCATCGGCGGCTTCGTCAACCGCGGAACGAACGTTCCCTATCTGAGCGGACGCTACATCTTCGCCGAGTTCGGGCGCTTCTTCGACCAGGACGGACGCCTCTTCTACCTCGACGTGGGCAACGTGATCCGTGAGTTCCAACTCACCGCCCGGCCGCTGAGCGTCGGACAGTTCGTACTCGGGATGGGCCGCGATGCGCAGGGCGAAGTCTACGTGATGGTCAACGACATCGGCACGCCATTCGGCACGACCGGCGCGGTGCTGCGCGTCGGCCCGGGACGCGGCGACACGAACTGCGACGGCGTCGTCAATGTGCTCGACATCAACCCGTTCGTGCTGGCGCTCGCCGATCCGGCGGCGTACGCGGCCCAGTTCCCCAATTGCACCACCGAGCAGGCGGATATCGACGGCAGCGGCACGGCGGACGTGCTGGACATCAACCCGTTCGTCGCGCTTCTGTCCGGCGGATGAGGAGCGGCCAGAGACTCTCCTTGATGATTTGGCAGACGCCGCCGGCGCCGCCGTTTTTCCGAACCCGCCGCGCCAAGCGGCGGGTTGACGTTCGCGATCGAGCGGCGTCGTACAGCCGGGGACGTCGACCCGCCGGTTGGCGCGGCGGGTTCGGAGAGATGACCCCGCGGCTCGGCGCGGCCGCATGGCCGTGCCGCGCCGCCTTGAGCCTCTGCCGGCAATCGTGTAGCTTGCGTTGGGTCCGGTTAAGTTCCCACGCGAGGACCGTCCCGACATGCTCAGCAGAATCCGCCAGATTTCAAGTCTCGGTCAGGCCATCTGGCTCGACTATATCAGCCGCGAACTGCTCTGGTCCGGCAAGCTGCGCGAGCTGGTCGCCGAGGGCGTGACCGGGGTCACCTCGAATCCATCCATCTTCCAGAAGTCCATCTCGACCGGAAGCGAGTACGACCGGCAGATTCGCGAGTCGGCCCGCGCCGGCCGGAACACGTACGAAACCTATGAGGCCCTCGCGCTGCAGGACATCGCCGAAGCGGCCGATCAGTTGCGCCCCGTCTACAACGAGACGCACGCGCGCGACGGATTCGTCAGCATCGAGGTGAATCCCACGCTGGCGCACGACACACCCGCGACCATCGCCGAGGCCCGCCGGCTCCACCAGGCCCTCGGCCGGCCCAACGTGATGATCAAGGTGCCCGCGACGGAGGCCGGCCTGCCGGCCATCAGCACGCTGATCGGCGAGGGCATCAATGTCAACGTGACCCTGATCTTCAGCGTGAAGATGTACGAGCGCGTCATGCAGGCCTATCTGGACGGCCTGCGCACGCTGCGCAGCACCGGCCGCCCGCTGGGGCTGGTCTCATCCGTGGCTTCTTTCTTCGTCAGCCGCGTGGATTCGCTGATCGACAAGATTCTCGACCAGCGCATCGAGCAGGGCGAGGACGAGCTGGAGGAGCTGCGCGGCAAGGCCGCCGTCGCCAACGCCAAGATCGCCTATCAGAAATTCAAATCCGTATTCGAAGGGCCGGCCTTTGACGAATTCCGCACCGCCGGCGCCCGGCCGCAGCGCCCCCTGTGGGCCAGCACCAGCACCAAGAACCCGGCCTACAGCGACACGATGTACGTCGATCCGCTGATCGGCATGCACACCGTGAACACCGTCCCGCCGCAGACGCTCGATGCGATTCGCGCCCGGGCCGTGACGGCGCAGACCATCTCGCATGACGTGGACCAGGCGCACGCCCTGATGCAGCGCCTCGGCGAGGTCGGCGTCAACATCGATGAAGTGACCGGCCGCCTGCTCGAAGAGGGGGTCAAGCTCTTCAGCGATTCCTTCGAGAAGCTGCTGGCCGACGTCGAGTCTAAGCGGGCGGCCATGGAACGGGCGGCGTAGGCGCCCGTTAAAGAGCGCCGGTAGCGTCGGACCTCTGTGTCCGACGGCGTGACAAACCGCGGAAAACACCGTCGGACGCGGAGGTCCGACGCTACAGTCGGTCAAGCTCGCCCTGTCTGAATGGGCCGGCAGGCGCCGCAACGGCCGACTGCAACGTCGTCGCGTGTTCCGTTTTCTGAAGTGGCGGGTTCGATGCCAGGCAGCCAATTGCGACACGCCATCCGCGGGTTGAACCTGGTCGTCCCCGGCGCCGGGCTGGTGCTGCTGGGCGAGCCGGGCGTGGGGGTTCTTCTCGGTCTGCTCTTCGGCGGCCTGCTCAATGTGCTCATCGCCTCGACGCTCATCTTCCCAGACGAGCTTTCGACCCTGACCACCGCCGTCGCGGCTATCGGCGCCGCGGCGGTGTACGTTTTCGCGCAGCGCCGCCTTCCGCGCGCGGCGACGCGGGCGACGCTCGCCCTGCTCGCGGCGCAGCGCCGATCGGCGCTGCGGCACGCGGCCGATTGCATCGAGCGCGGCCGGGCGGCCGACGCGCTGGCCGCGCTCGCGCCGCTCGCCGCGCTGCGCGCGCACGACCTGCTCGTGGCCTACCGCTACGCGCAGGCCGTCTCCCTGACCGAAGACGCCGGCGCGGCCCGCGAGGCCTGGCGCTGCCTGCGACGAATCGATCTGCACAAGGTCTATGGCGACGAAATCGCCTCCCACCTGGCCGCCGCGAAGGATCGGCCGTAGCGGTAGCGTCGGCCCTCTGTGGCCGACGGCGTGCCGAGTCGTCATTCGAATTCGGCGTCGGCCACGGAGTGCCGACGCTACACCGCCCGCTCAGCCCCGCGCCCGCAGCACCTGAAACGCGAGCAGCGCCAGCCCCACAACGAACGAAGTCACCGCGAGCACTCCGTACGCGTCGCTTCGCGTCCGCAGGCACATCGCCAGCAGCGCGATGCCCGCGACGTAGGCCCCCCAAACCGCCAGGTGCCGAAGCACGATAATTACGGGCGCCGGCAGCAGCCGCCGCAGTCGCGTCGCCCCCAGCAGGCAGTCCGCGCAGGCCACGTCCCCGGCCGGCGACGGCAGCAGCGTGTCGTTGCGGTCGCACCGCGGACAGGGCCCCCACGTGATCTCGCGCGATGTGTGCCTGAGCCGCTCGAGAAGCGTTCGATACGCGTGCACGGCGTCAACGAACAGATGGTGCGACGCCGGCGCCGGATTCACATCCGGATGGTGCTCCTTGGCCAGTCGGCGAAACGCTGACTTGATCTCCTCGGCGTCGGCGCGGGCGCTGACGCCGAGGATCGAGCAACAATCTTCGATGCCAATCCGTTTGCGTCGCACGCCGCTCGTCGAATTAAATAAAAGCGATCCGGGAGCTCTTTCCGAGCCGCGACCGTAAGGGTGCGGAAGCTTGAAAACCGCTTGCTTACGCGCGCGGCTCGGATCGAGGCAATCTCATGCCGACATACGCGACCGGCGGTGCTGAAGGCGCGCCGCGTTATTCCTTCTTGCCCTTGGCCTTGTACTCATCCAGGGCCTTTTGCAACTCGTCTTTCATACGGCCCTCGGCCAGCTCGACTGCCTTGGTCTGGAGCTCGATCGCCTTCTTCACATCGCCCTTGACGAAGTAGACGCGCGCCAGCGTGTCGATGATGGCCGCCTCCTTGCCGCCCGACAGCTCGTCTGCCTTGGTCGCCGCCTTCAGGGCCAGGTCGAGGTCCTTCTTGGCCACGTCGCCTTGCGGATCGACGATCGTCCAGGCGATGTCGTTGAGCTTCATCGCGTTCTTGCCCTTGACGGCCTTCTCCACGACTTCGTTGGCCAGCTTGTAGGCCTTGTCATAATCGCCGGCCTTCAGATACGCGCCAAAGAGCTGGTCGCGCATGTCATGCGCCAGCGACGGATAGTCCTTTTCGAACTTCTCAAACGCCGCGATGACGGCTTTCGGGTCGTCCGTGGAGAAGACCTCGTCCATCGCCTTCTCGGCCTTCGCGATTGACTCGGCCCCGGTCTTGGGGTCCCACTTCCCGGCCGTCAGCGGCTCGAGCACCATGTCGAGAAACATCGGGTGGCCGATCCACGCAATGTTGCTCTTCTGATCGACGACGAACGAGCAGGGAATCCCGTTCTGGCCGGCGGCTTTCATGTACGCTTCGTAGGTCGTGCGGCCCGTGTCCCAGGCCACCGTGTAGCCCATGCCGTCGCCTTTTTCCTTGACCATCGTCTCGACTTTTTCCAGTGAGTTGCGCGGGTCCTGGCTGCTGCAGCCGATGATCGTTACGCCCTTTGCGCCGAACTGTTTCTGAAGGTCGGACAGGTGCGGCATCGAGCTGATGCATGGGCCGCACCAGGTCGCCCAGAATTCGACGACGTATATCTTGCCCGCCTCAAAGTTGGCGACCGGCGCGCCCTTGACCCACTTTTCGACGGTCAGCGGCGGCGCCTTGGCGCCCGCGGCGAGCTTCTCCGGTTTGGCCGGGTCCTCGGCCAGCGCCGGAAGGACCGCCAGCAGCATCGCGAACACCGATCGCTTCAACAGTCGGGAGAGCATTCCAATCTCCTTCGAAAAGCAGGCATGACCCCGGCCCGAACCATCGGACCAGTCTGGCTCGCAGTCGCAGAATGCGATGATAAACCATCAGCGGCGCGCGCGGTACTGAAAAGTGGCGCGCGGCAGGGCGCTGGAGGAGGCTGCGGGGCGCTGCAGCGGGCGCGCCCGGGAGGTGGCCGTCCGCGGTCTTTCCGAACCCGCCGCGCCAAGCGGCGGGGTGACGTCGTTGGTCTTGCGTGGCGCCGCTCGCGTGAGATTGTCAGCCCGCCGCTTGGCGCGGCGGGTTCGGAAAAGCCGATAGGCCGTCAGGCCGTCGTAGCGCCGGCTGCGGGCACCGACGCGCTTGCCGCCGTCCGCCGGGGCGGTGAAGATGCCGCGGCCATGTCCAACCACCCGCGACCGATGACCGGCAACCGTCGCCCGCGACGCCGTCTCGCACCGACGCTTCTGCTGGCGCTCTGCTCCCCGTCGGTCGCCGCGCTGAGCGGTTGCTGGGGACCCGCCGGCAATGCTGAATACGAGCGCGAACTGGGCACGTTGCGGGCTGAGAACAACCGCCAGGCCGAACAGCTTCTGGGCCAGAAAGCCGCCCTTGACGAGTGCCAGCGGCGGCTCACCATCGCCCGCGGCCTGAAACCCGAGGATATGAAGCTGCTTTTCTACCCCGACACGCTCGTGATCGACGCGCTCTCGGGAGGCGAAGACTACGACGGAAAGCCCGGCGACGACGGCGTCACTGTCTACCTGAAACCCGTCGACCGCGCCGGCGACGTGCTCAAATCCGCCGGCGACATCGCGGTCGAACTGTATGACCTGGCCGCCGAACCCGGCCAGAACCGGATCGGCGAGTACAAGATCCCGGTCGACAAGTGCGGCGAACTGTGGAACGGCAAGCTGCTGACGTACCACTACGCGATCAGGTGCCCGTTCCCGGCGGGCCGCCCGAAGAACACCGAAATTACGATCCGCGCGACGTTCGTTGACTACATCACGCAGCGCGTCCTGACGGCGCAGAAAGTCTGCACCGTTCGGCTGGCGCCGTAGCGAGATACTTCGGCGGGGTTACGGCTGTGAGTTGATTCGCTGCGCCAAGGAGGCAAGCTGCTCCTGCGTCCGCTGCTGCGCATTCCAGCGGTATCCGAGTCCGTCTCCCGGCTTGCGCGGGATGATGTGAAAATGCACGTAGGCAACGACCTGGCCGGCGTCGCGGCCGTTGTTCTGCAGCAGATTGTAGTCCGCCGCGCCGACCGCACGCAGCACGCGGCGGGCGATCGCGCCAATGTGCCGCGCGAGTCCCGCGGCCTCTTCCGGCGGCAAGTCCTCGAGTCGTTCGACCGGGCGCCTGGGGATGACCAGCGTGTGCCCCTCGGCCAGCGGATTCAGATCGAGAAACGCCAGACAGAATTCGTTCTCAAAAACCTTGTGACAGGGGATCGCGCCGCTGACGATCCTGGCGAAAATGCTGGCTGCTGCGGCCTCTCCGGGCATGGCGCGACCCTCTGCAATGCCGGTGCGACGCCGGTTGGTGCCGGAGTTCGGGGGGCCGGCCTCTGGCCGGTCTCCGCAAAGCATGCGGGCCGACGATAGACCGGCCGGAGGCCGGTCCCACACACTACTGCGGTGACCGGCTCTCACCCTGCGGAGCGGCGGGCGCCTCCGCCTTGGCGGCACCCTTCGCGCGACGGCGGCCGTCCTGAACGCGCGGCTTCCCGGCATAAACCGAGTACTTGACCTTCGCACGGCGTTTCCGTTCGGTGCGATCCGTCAGCTTCGGCCGCGGCTTGTCCTCGGCGGAGACCCACGTCAGCAGCGCGGTCGGCGCCGCGTCACCCAGACGGCGGCCGGCGAGCTTGATCATGCGCGTATACCCGCCGGCGCAGCCGCGCGACTCATTGCGCTTTTTCATCTGCGGACCGATGACCGAGAAGAGGCGGTAGACCACCGACTCGGCGGTGAACTTGACGCCCGGGCGCGTGGTGCTGACGCGGTAGCGGCGGCCCGACTTGGAGCGCAGGGCGCGCTGGCGCTTGGTGTCGCTCAGCTTGTCGTAATCGGCGCGGTGTTCCTTGGGGATGATGGCGCGGTCGGTGAGCAGCGCCTCGGCCCGCCGTCGCGCCGTCTGCGAGCCGTCCACCGCCAGCGACGCCAGCCTCTCGGCAAAGCCGCGGACTTCCTTGGCCTTGGGGAGCGTCGTGCGGATTTCGCCGTGCTCGATCAGGCTCTGAACGAGATTACGCCGCAGGGCCAAACGGTGTGCCCCGGTGCGGTGGAGTTTTCTGCCAGCTACGCGGTGACGCATAATTCAACCTTCCAAGCGGGCAACGTGCGTCTTATCCGAGCCGCGACCGTACGGGAGCGGAAGCTCGGCCGCCGAGAACCGCTCCCTTACGGTCGCGGCTCGGATCGGATCGGAAAGGCAGCGCCCATCGTCATTAGGCCACACTAGTTCGCCGACGCCTCGACGCCGACCTTGGCCAGCGCGCTCAGGTCCATTCCCAGGCCCAGCCCCCAGTCCGACAGCTTCCGCTTGACCTCCATCAGCGAGGTCTTGCCGAAGCTGCGAAGCTGGAGCAGGTCGTCCTGCGTGCGGCGAACCAGCTCGCCGACCGTGCCGATCTTGGCCGCTTCAAGGCAGTTGTTCGCCCGCACCGACAGCTCCAGATCGGCGATCGGCCGATCCAGCTTGGCGCGCATCTCGTCGTCCATCGCGGCCGCCGCGACTTCCAAGCGGCCCGACGAAGCCGCCGACGCGGCGCCCATCTCGTGGTAATTGACGAACGGGTTCAGGTGCTTGCGGAGAATCTTGGCCGCTTCGACCAGCGCGTCCTCGGGCATGACGGTGCCCTTGGTCCAGACCTCCAGCACCAGCCGGTCGTAATTGGTTTTCTGGCCGACGCGGGTGTCCTCGGTGCGATAGCGGACGCGCGTCACCGGAGAGTACAGCGCATCGACCGAGATCACGCCGATTTCCTGCTCTTCGGGCATCTCCGCCGCCGGCACGTAGCCGCGGCCGCGCTGCGCGGTGAGCTCGCACGAGAACGGGACGTCGTCGGTCAGCGTCGCGATGTGCTGTTCCGGGTTGTAGACCGCGATGCCGGTCTCGATCTCGAAATCGCCGGCCGTGATCACGCCCTTGCTGCGGCGCTCGATGCGCATCTTTCGCGGCGTGTCGGCGTCGACGTTTACGACGATCGACTTGATGTTCAGAATGATGTCGGTCACGTCTTCCAGCACGCCCGGCAGCGAGCAGAACTCATGATCCGCGCCGGCGAGGCGGGCGCTGACGATCGCCGAGCCTTCCAGGCTGGACAGCAGGATGCGCCGCAGGCTGTTGCCCACGGTCGTACCGAAGCCGCGCTCGAACGGCTCGATGTGGAACAGCCCGTACTTGTCGGTGCTGGCTGATTCGTCGCGGATGACCTGCGTGGGGAGTTCGAGGCCGCGCCATTGAATCCGCATGTCTATGAAGCCTCCCGAAATCGGGGCCGCTGATCTGAACCTGACCACCACAGCATCATCGCGAGGCGAACTCGACGATGAGCTGCTCTTCAACCGGAATCACCACGTCTTCACGCGCCGGAAGCGCCACGACCACCGCCGACGGCTTCTTGGCGTCCACCTGCAGCCAGGACTGCGGCTGCCGCGGACCTTCCTCGCCGATCTGCCGGCGGATGTACTCGAGCGACTTCTCGCGGTTGCGCACGCCGATCGCGTCGCCAACCTTCACCAGGAAGCCGGCCCGGTCCACCTTTTTGCCGTTGACGAGAATGTGACCGTGGCAGATCGCCAGGCGGGCGGCCTTGCGCGATTGCGCCAGCCCCGCCTTGAACACGGCGTTGTCCAGCCGCCGCTCCAGAAGCTGAAGCAGGGCCTGCCCCGTGTTGTCCTTCGAGCGCTCCGCCAGCGCGAAAACGCGGCGGAACTGCTTCTCCATCACACCGTAGTAGCGCTTGACCTTCTGTTTCTCGCGCAGGCGCTTGCCGTATTCGGACGTCTTGCCGCGGCGCCACATGTGCATGCCGGGCGGGTTGTTCTTGAACTCGCGCTCGATCGGGCACTTGGCCGTCTCGCAGCGCACCGCCTTGAGCATCAGCTTGATGCTCTCACGACGGCAGAAGCGGCAGACCGGGGGCGTCAATCGGGCCATGGCTACACTCTCCGCTTCTTGCGCGGCCGGCAGCCGTTGTGCGGCAGCGGCGTGACGTCTTCAATGGACTGGATGCGAAGGCCAGCGGCCTGCAGGGCGGTGATGGCCGATTCGCGGCCGGCGCCGGGCCCTTTCACGCGCACCTCGACCTCCAGCAATCCGTGCTTCTTGGCTTCGTTCGCACAGTAGGCCGCCGCACGCGACGCCGCGAAGGGCGTACTCTTGCGGGCCCCGGTGAACTTCTTTTCGCCGCCGCCCAACGGGACCGATCCGGACGACGCCCAGGCGAGCGTGTCGCCGTTGGTGTCGGTGATCGTAATATGGGTATTGTTGAACGTCGCCCGGATGTGGACGACGCCCTTGGCGACGTTTCGTTTCGTCTTTCGCTTGCCTGTTGCCTTGGCCAAAACCGATGCTCCCTGCCGGCGGGCCGGCGGTTGCGGAGGTTACCGCATTTCCTTGACGCTTTTCTTTCCGGCGACCGTCTTCTTCGGGCCCTTGCGGGTGCGCGCGTTCGTGCGGGTGCGCTGGCCGCGGACCGGCAGGCCCTTCATATGCCGAATGCCGCGGTAACAGCGGATGTCGCGCAGCCGCTGGATGTTCTGCGCCACCTGCCGCCGAAGCTGTCCCTCGACGACGTATTCATTCTCGATGATTCCGGCGATGCGGCTGACCTCGTCTTCCGAGAGCTTGCCGGCCCGCACGGCCGGATCGATCTTGGCCTTGGCCAGGATGTCCAGCGCGTTGGAGGGCCCGACGCCGTAGATGTAGCGCAAGGCGACATCGATGCGTTTCGGACTCGGAATATCGACACCGGCGATACGCGGCATGCCTCGTCTCCTGCCTAGCCCTGGCGCTGCTTATGGCGCGGGTTGGAACAAATGACGCGCACCGTGCCGCGCCGCCTGACGATCTTGCAGTTTTCGCAGATGCGTTTCACGCTGCTTCGAACCTTCATCTGGCACCTCCATCGCGGCGGACCAGCCGACGCGCCGTCTTTCCGAACCCGTCGCGCCAAGCGACGGGTTGACGCACCCGAAGCCCACGCCGGTCCCGAACGTCAACCCGCTGCTCGGCGCGACGGGTTCGGACAGACACGCCGTCGGACACGGAGGTCCGACGCTACCGGCGACCGGCCGTCCATCAGGACGGAGCTATCGCCCGTCCGTCAGAACATCCACTCCATCGTCCGTGACCGCCACCGTGTGCTCATAATGAGCCGCCCACGAGCGGTCCTTCGTGATCACGGTCCACTTGCTGCTGTCGCGGTACTCCACGTCCGGACGGCCGACCGTCACCATCGGCTCGACCGCCAGCGTCATTCCGCGCAGCAGTTCAAAATCTCCGCCGCGCTGCTCGCGGTCATAATAATTCGGCACCTTCGGCTCTTCGTGCATCTCGCGACCGATGCCGTGGCCGACGAACTCGCGCACCACGCCGAAGCCCGCGTCTTCAACGACGCGCTGCATCATCTTCGCGATGCGGCTCCAGCGCTGATGCGGCTTGATCTCGCGCAACGCGATGTCCAGAGCGTCCTGCGTCACGTTCAAGAGCCGCTGCACCTTCGGGCTGACCGCCCCGACCGCATAGGTCCGGGCCGAGTCGCCGCAGTAACCGCGAAGCTGCACGCCGCAGTCAATGCTGATGATGTCGCCCTCGCGAAAGGGCCGCGCATCCGGAATCCCGTGCACAATCTCCTCGTTCCGGCTGGCGCAGATGCTGGCCGGAAACGGGAAACGGGCCTGCGGGTTGCGCACGCCCAGAAAGAGCGCCTTGGCGCCCGCGTCCTGAATCATCTGCTCGACGCGCGTGTTCAGCTCGGCCGTCGTCGCGCCGGGCTTCACCAGCGTCCCGACCGCGTCCAGCACCTGCTTCACCAGCCGCCCGGCGGCGCGCATCAGCTCAATCTCTCGCGGCGACTTGATGACGATCTTGTTCGACGCGAGCATCAGCTTCCTCTGGTCAGCGCGCCGAGAATCGCCGTCACCGCCGCCTCCACCTGCTCCGCCGGCGGCGCCGCGTCCACCACGTGCAACATGCCGCGGGCGCTGAAATAGCCAATCAGCGGCGCCGTCTGCGACCGATACGTCGCCAGTCGCGTGGCGATCACCTCTTCGCGGTCGTCGGCGCGCTGCGACACCTCTCCGCCGCAACGGTCGCACACGCCCTCCCGCCGCGGTCGCAAGAGCCGCGTATTATACGTCGCCTGGCACTTGCTGCAAACGCGCCGGCTGGAGATCCGCCGGATGATCTCCGCGTCCTCCAGCCGGAAGTCCAGCACGCCGTCCAGGTCGAGTTGCTGCTGGTGCAAGCCACGCATCAGGGCTTCGGCCTGCGGGACCGTCCGCGGGAAGCCGTCCAGCACCCATCCCGGGGCGGTCGACGAGGCCCGCGCCAACGCCGCCAGCATGATGCCGATCACGACCTCGTCCGGCACGAGCAGCCCGGATGACACGTACTGCTCGGCCTTGTGGCCGATGGGCGTGCCGAGCTTGATCTCGCTGCGGAGCACGTCGCCGCTGGAGAGCGCCGCGAGGCCCTCGCGAGCGGCCAGGCGCTGCGCCTGCGTGCCCTTCCCCGTCCCCGGCGCACCCATGAAGATGAGCCGGTAGCCGGGCATGCTAGTACTGCCGACCCTTGATGCGCGGGCCCGAGCCGCCGGTGTCGCCGCCCAGGAAACCCTGGTAGTTGCGCATCACGAGATTCGCTTCAAGTCGCTGAATCAGATCGAGCGCCACGCTCACCACGATCAGCAGGCCGGTTCCGCCCAGGAACGCCGATACGCGGTAGGGAATCGCCATGTAGACTGCGACGACGGACGGAATCACCGCGATGATCGCCAGGAAGCCGGCGCCGACGTAGGTGATGCGGTTCATCACCGCCTCCAGATAATCCGCCGTCCGCTTGCCGGGGCGCAGACCGGGAATGAAGCTGCCCGAATCGCGCAACTGGTTGGCCAACTCCTTCGGCTGGAACTGCACCGACGTCCAGAAGTAGGAGAAGAAGTACACCATCGCGATGTAGGTCATCTCGTACAGGAATTCGCCGGGGTGGAACGAGTTGTCCAGAAAGCTCCAGAAGCGCCCCGGCCACAGGCCGGTGCGGTTCAGCCCGCCGAAAATCACGCTGGGAAACAGCAGGAACGAGCTGGCGAAGATGATCGGCATCACGCCGCCGTGATTGACGCGCAGCGGCAGGTAGTGCCGGGCGCCGCCCACCACGCGGCGGCCGCGAAGCTGCTTGGCCTGCTGGATCGGAATCCGCCGCTGGGCCTGCGTTATGAGAATCGCTCCCGCAACCACGGCCACGAATGAGATCACCATGAAGATGACCTTTTCGGCGTCCATCGCTCCGCCGCGCGTGGTCAGGCCGACGTAGACTTCGATAAAGACGGTCGGCAGGCGCGAGACGATGCCCGCCATGATGATGAGACTGATGCCGTTGCCGATGCCGTATTCGTCGATCTGCTCGCCGATCCACATCAAGAGCAGCGTGCCGGTCATCAAGGCAAACACGCCAATGGTCCAGAATGCAAAGGTGCCGGCGAACTCCGGATGAACCAGCCCGCCGCCGTTCAGGTATCGAATCCAGAAGACCGCCTGGATGAACGTGAGCGCCACGGTCGAGTAACGAGTGTACTCCATGATCTTGCGCCGGCCGCTCTCGCCTTCTTTTTGGAGCTTTTCGAGGGCGGGCACAACCGTGACGAGCAACTGAAAGATGATCGAGGCGGTGATATAGGGCATGATGCCCAGGCCGAACATGGTGCTCTGGCCCAGGTCTCCGCCGGTGAACATGGCGAAGAGATCTGCCATCTGCTGCGTGGCGCCGCCGCCCCCACCGCTCTTGAAGTGACGCGACAGCCGGTCCTGGTCGATGCCGGGGAGCGGGACGTAAAAGCCGATGCGGTAGACTGAGAGCATCAGCAGCGTGAAAAGAACTTTCCTCCGCAGCTCAGGAATGCGGAAGACATTCACGAACGCTTTCAGCATATTCGTCTACCTTCAAACCGGCCGCATCCGACGGGGAGCATCGGCGTCCCGCCGGTGCGTATCCCAGCCCGACCCGCCGAATCGATGTCGCCGTGCAGCTCGCGGGGCGAACGGGCGAGTGCGTTGGGACGCACCGGCGAGACGCCGATGCTCCCCGGAGACGGTTTTCAGGCCGGCTTCTTCGCCGGACCGGCGTTCTTGGCGGTGTTTCGCTTGGCCTTCCAGCTCTCCGCCGGATCGGCTTGCTCGATAATCTTCACTGAGCCGCCGGCCTTCTCAATCGCCGCCTTCGCCGCGGCGCTGAACGCATGCGCCTCGACCGAGAGTTTCTTTTTCAACTCGCCGCCGCCCAGCACCTTGACCAGCTCATCTTTCTTGAGATGCAGCGCCGTCCGCAGGTTGGCCAGCGAGACCGAGCCGGAGCAATTCGCATCCAGCCAACCGATGTTCACCGGCGCGTACTCGCGCCGGAAATTCACGTTCGAAAAGCCGCGCTTCGCCAGACGCCGGAACATCGGCATCTGGCCGCCTTCGTAGATCGGGTTGCGGCTGTAGCCGCTGCGGGACTGGGCGCCCTTGTTTCCGCGGCCGGCTTGGCGGCCCATGCCGCTGCTTTCGCCGCGGCCGACGCGCTTTCGCCGCGGGTGGCGCCCGGCGGCCTTGGTAACGTCATGCGTCATCATGCGGAAAATCTCCGTCGGCTCAGGCGCCGGCCGGGGCAGCGGCCTCGGCGGACTCGGCCGTCTTCATCCCGGGAATCTCGATCGTCACGCCACGCAGACGCTCTACCTGCCGCCGCGTGCGAAGCCGCAGCAGGCCGTCCATCGTCGCCTTCACCAGGTTCTTGGGGCTGGTTGAGCCGTAGCACTTGGTCAGCACGTCTTTCACGCCGGCCAGCTCCAGCACCGCCCGCGGGGCGGCGCCGGCGATGACACCCGTGCCGGGGGCGGCCGGAATGATCATCACGCGGCTGGAGCCAAAGCGGCCGATGATGCGGTGCGGGACGGTCGTGCCGCGCAGACGGACGCGGACCATCTTGCGGCGGGCCTGCTTGACGCCCTTCTCAACCGCCGGCGGGACTTCGTTGGCCTTGCCATAACCGTAACCGACGCGGCCGCGGCGGTCGCCGACCACCACCAGCGCGCCGAACGAAAAGCGCCGGCCGCCCTTGACGACGGTGGCGCAGCGATAGAGCTTGACGAGCTGGTCGTCTACCGAGCGCTCGTCGCCGCTATCACGCTGGGGCCGATTGTCTGCCGGTTTTGTCGCCATATGCCTTTCTCTTCGCCTAGAGCTTCAGCCCCGCCTCGCGAGCCGCGTCGGCGAGGGCCTTGATCCGACCGTGATAGCGCTGCCCGCGGCGGTCAAACGCCACCGTCGCGATGCCCAGCCCCTTGGCCTTCTCGGCGATCGACTTGCCGACTGCGGCGGCAGCCTTGACGTTTCCGCCGTAGCCGAGCGCCTTGATCTCCTTCTGCATGGTCGAGACCGCGCAAAGCGTCTTGCCGGCGACGTCGTCGATGAGCTGGGCGTTGATGTTCTGGTGCGAGCGCGAGACCGCCAGGCGCGGACACTCGGCCGTACCGGAAACCTTCTTGCGCACGCGGATGATCCGCCGCGCTCGCCTTTTGTTTTTCAGTTCCTGAAGTCTCATACCGCGACCCTCATTGACGGCAAACGCCCGGCGCCGAAAGCGGCAGGGAAAAAGGGACCAAGGGATAGAGGGCGCGCAGGAATTCGCGTCCCTCCGCGCCCATTATCCCCGTGTCCTTTTATCCCTTCGCTTCGCATTCTCAGTGCCTCTGTGCCTCTGTGGTTCAATTCAGTCATCCGAAGAAGAGCCTACGCTCCGCCGCCCGCGAACACCTTGCCCGCCTTGCGGCGAACCTGCTCGCCGGCGTAGCGAATGCCCTTGCCCTTGTATGGCTCGGGCTTGCGGATCTTGCGAACCTCAGCGGCGAACTGGCCGACCATCTGCTTGTCGGCGCCGCTGACGGTCAGCTTGGCCGGCTCATTCTCGCCGCGCGCCGCCTGGGCTTCGACCGTCACGGTCAGCCCGTCCGGAATCGGAACCTGAAACTGGGCCGGCTTGCCGACGCCGCGGCCCATGAAGCCGACATTCAGAAGCAGCTTCTTGCCGTCGAGCTTGCAGGTGTAGCCGGTGCCGTAGATTTCGAGTTTGCGGGTGTAGCCTTCGGACACGCCCGTGACCATGTTGGCCAGAAGCGCCCGCGACAGGCCGTGCATCGCCCGGCTGCGCGTTTCGTCGTCGGCGCGCGAGACCACCACCTCCGCCCCGTTCACCGCGGCCGACACGCCCAGCGGCAGAACCAGCGCCAGATTGCCCTTGGGGCCGGACATCTTCACCGAGCGGCCGGAGACGTCCACCTTGACGCCTTTGGCGATCGGAACGGGTTTTTTGCCTAATCGCGACATTCAATCACCACACCGTGCAAAGAACTTCGCCGCCGACCAGGTTCTTGCGGCACTGACGATCGCTCAACACGCCGCGGCTGGTCGAAACGACCGCGATGCCCAGGCCGTCCATGACGCGCGGCAGCTCGCCGACGGCGCGGTACACGCGGCAGCCGGGTTTGCTGACGCGCTGCAGGTCCTGGAGCACCTGCTCGCCGCGCTCGCCGTATTTCAGATCGACCGTGATTTCGCCCTGGTTGGCGTCGTCGACCGAGGCGAAGTCAAGAATATAGCCTTCTTCCTTCAACACCCGCGCCACGCCCAGGCACACCTTGCTCCGCTTGATGCGGACGCGCGGCTTGCCGGTGCGCACGCCGTTGCGGATGCGGGTCAGCATGTCGGCGATGGGATCGCTCGTAGCCACTTGGTGCGCTCCTACCAGCTCGCCTTGCGCACACCGGGAATGCGGCCTTCGAGGGCCAGCTTCCGGAAGCACAGGCGGCAGATCTTGAACTTGCGATAAACGGCGCGCGCCCGGCCGCACAGCTCGCAGCGCGTGTACGCGCGAACCTTGAAGCGGGGCTTGCTCTTCTGCTTGATCTTCAGACCCAGTCTGGCCATCGCCACTTAGCTCCTGAAGGGCATGCCGAACATCGTCAGCAGCGTGCGCGCCTCGGAATCGCTCCGCGCGTTGGTGCAGATGGTGATGTTCAGGCCCTGCTGGAAGTTGATCTTGTCGGCGTTGATCTCCGGGAACACGCCGCATTCGGAGAGGCCCATGCCGTAGTTTCCGCGGCCGTCGAAGCTGGAGGGGTTGAGCCCGCGGAAGTCGCGCACGCGCGGGATCGCCAGCGTGATCAGCCGGTCGAGAAACTCGTACATGCGCTTGCCGCGCAGCGTCACCATCAGGCCGACGTCGTAGCCCTGCCGCAGCTTGAAGTTTGAGACGCTCTTCTTGGCCTTGCAGACCAGCGGCTTCTGGCCGGTGACCGTCGCCAGGTGCTGCTCGGCTTCCTGGAAGCGCTTGGTGTCGCGGGCCTTGCTGCTGGACTCGGCCACGGCCTTTCCCAGGCCCATCGACACGACGACCTTTATCAGCCGCGGCAGCGACATCACGTTTTCACGGCCCAGCTCCGTGCGGAGCGAGGGGATCATTTCTTTCCGGTATCGTTCCAACAAGCGCGCCATCAGCGCACCTCAGCCGGCTTGGCGGCCGCCTTCGCGCGCGTCACCTCGCTGAGCACCGTGCCGGCCACGCTGACGCGCTGCTTGCCGACCACTCTTCCGTTGTCCATGCTGATCGTGAAACGCACCCGCGTCCCGCGGCCCGTCTTGGGATCGACCGGCATCACGTTCGACAGGTGAATCGGCGCCTCACGCTGAATCCGGCCGCCCTGGGGGTATTTGCGGCTGCGGCGGACGTGGCGGTAGACCATGTTCACGCCCTCGACCACCACGCGCTCTCTGTCGCCGATGACGCGCAGCACCTTGCCCCGCGCGCCCTTGTGGTCGCCGGAGATTACGACGACCACGTCGTCCTTGCGTATGCGGGCCGCCATGGCTACCAAACCTCCTCAGCCAGCGAGATGATTTTCGTAAAGTTCTTCTCGCGCAGCTCGCGGGCCACCGGTCCGAACACGCGCGTTCCCTTCGGATTGTTCTCGTCGTCGATGATCACCGCCGCGTTCGTGTCGAAGCGGACGTAGCTGCCATCCTTGCGGCGGGTGGGATACTTGGTGCGCACGACGACGCAGCGGACCTTGTCGCCTTTCTTAATATCCGAGCTGGGCAGCGACTGCTTGACGGAGGCGATGAACACGTCGCCCACCCCGCCCTTGCGCAGACGCCTCTTGCCCACCGCGGAGGCGCCGCCCTTGAGCATCTGTACGCACATCACCTGCTTGGCGCCGGTGTTGTCCGCCACGTCGAGCCAGGTGTATTGCGTAATCACGCGTCACCTCCGACGGGCTTAAGCTGCACCTGTTCGGGGGCGCGCTGCAGCACCTTCACCAGCCGCCAGCGCTTGGTCTTGCTGATCGGGCGGCACTCGACGATCTCCACCGTGTCGCCCAGGCGGGCGTCGTTGGCCTCGTCGTGCACCTGCAGGTGCGTGCCGCGGCGCATGTACTTGCCGTACTTGGCGTGCTTCACGCTGAATGCAATCGTCACGCGCACCGTCTTGGCGCGGCCGGCGGCGCTGACGACGCCGACGCGCGTCGGGCGCTCGTTCCGCTCCTGGCGGTCGGGGGTCACTGTGGCTTGTCCGGGCACTGTCATCGACTAGTTTCCTATCGCTTCGCCGCCACGGCGGTCATGTGCGCCTGGCGCTGCTCGATGTTCTTTTCGTTCCGCTCGCGCAGCGCCGTCATGATCCGCGCGATGTCCTTCTTGGTCTTGCCGAGCTGGGTCGGATCCTCGAGCTTCTCGGTCACCGCCTGGGCCCGCAGGTCAAACAGGTGCCGCCGCAGCCGCTCCAGCTCGCCGTGCAGCTCGTCGACACGCATCGACCGTACCACGTCCATCTTCATCTTCACACCTTGCCGCACAGGCTCGTAACCTGTGGTATGGGCTTCCAGCCCGTCGCGATTTCCTTACAAGCTGTGCCGCCGCACGACGAAACGCGTCTTCACCGGCATCTTGTGAGCCACGCGCAGCAGCGCCGCCTTGGCCGCCTCTTCCGCCACGCCGCCGATTTCGTACATCACCGTGCCGGGCTTGACGATGGCCGTCCAATAGGCCACTTCGCCTTTGCCCGTACCCATGCGCACCTCGAGCGGCTTGGCCGAAACCGGCTTGTGCGGAAACAGCCGCACGAAGACGCGGCCTTCACGCTGCAGATGGTGCGACAGCGCCACGCGCCCGGCCTCGATGTGCCGCGCGTTCACGCGGCCCTTCTCGAGCGCCTGCAACCCGTATTCGCCGTACGCGACCGTGTTTCCGCGCGTCGCGTTTCCGGTAATGCGGCCCTTGTGGGCCTTCCGGAACTTCACGCGCTTCGGCATATTCGCGGCCATCTACCTGCTCCTGCAAAACCACGGCAACCACGGAGACACGGAGTCACGGAGAAAACGGGGATGAGGGCGCTCCACCGCGCCCGTCGTTCCACCGAATCTCTTGTTATTCCTTCGCATTTCTCCGTGTCTCCGTGACTCCGTGGTTCAATTCAGCGCCGCATGCGCCGGCGGAAACGGCTTTCCTGCGGCCGGGCCTCCAGCGGCTGCTCGCCGTACATGCCCTTGTAGACCCAGACCTTGATCCCGATCACGCCGTAGGGCGTCACGCAGTGCGTGATCGCATAGTCCACGTCCGCCTGAAGCGTCTGAAGCGGGATCGAACCCAGCATCTGTTTTTCGGTGCGGGCGATTTCGGCCCCGCCCAGCCGCCCGGCGCACATCACCTTCACGCCGCGGGCGCCCGCCTGCATCGCCGCTTCGCACTTCATCTTCATGACGCGGCGGAAACTGCCGCGCTTCTTGAGCTGCTCGCCGATCGACATGCCCACCAACCGCGCATCCAGATCGGGATTCTTGATTTCAACGATGTTCACGGCGACGCGCCGGTCGATCAGGTCTTCAAGCTGCTCCTTGAGCTTGTCTACTTCGGCCCCCTTCGCGCCGATCACCATGCCCGGACGGGCCGTGTGCAGGATCACCTTCACTTCGTCGCGCGTCCGTTCGATCTCGACCTTGGAGACGCCCGCGTACGGCGGCTGCATGTTCAGGTTCTTGTCGATGAACTTGCGGATCCGTTCGTCTTCGACCAGGAATTCGCCGAAAGCCGCCTTGGGGGCGTACCAGCGCGATTTCCAGCCTTCGGTGATGCCGACGCGAAACCCGACCGGATTACACTTTTGACCCACGGCTAGTTCCTCTCCGCGACGCCGATGACGATGTGGCTGGTGCGCTTCATGATCGGGTGGGCCCGGCCGCGGTCTTTCGGGTTGAAGCGCTTGATGATCGGGCCGCCGTCCACGCGCGCCTCAGCCACGATCAGCCGGTTCATGTTGGCTTCCTGCAGGTTGGCGTTTTCCATCGCCGACTGCAGAACCTTGCGGACCATGTACGCGGCCCGCTTGGGCGTGAACCGCAGAATCTCAACCGCCTCATCGCAGCGGCGCCCGCGAATCAGGTCCGTCACCAGCCGCGCCTTGCGCGGGGCGATGCGGGCGAATCGGTGTTTGGCGCTCCAGGGCATCGACTATTGCTCCACGTTACTTGGCCGCGGCCGGCTCAACCTTGACCGCCCGGGCGGTGTGCGCCCGGAACGTCCGCGTCGGGGCGAACTCGCCCAGCTTGTGTCCGACCATGTCCTCGGTGATGTACACCTTGATGAACGTCCGGCCGTTGTGCACCTCGAAGTTCGTCCCGACGAACTCGGGCACGACGGTGCAGGCTCGGTTCCACACCTTGATGGGGTTGCGCGAGCCGCTCTCGCGGGCGCGCAGCACCTTCTGGTACAGCACCTCGTCAACGTACGGACCTTTTTTCACGCTTCGCGACATAGTCAACTCTCACCCGGGGAGCATCGGCGTCTCGCCGGTGCGCTCCCTCCAATATTCGTACCGCGCGACGCGCACCGGCGAGACGCCGATGCTCCACGTGCGATTACCACTTACGCTTCAGCTTCACCTCGCCGTAGTTCTTGCTCACGCGGCGGCGCAGAATGCGGCGGTTGGACAGCTTGCGCGGATTGCGCGAGCGGCCGCCCTTGGCGAGCTGGCCCCAGGGCGAACAAGGGTGCCGCCCGCCGTTGCTGCGGCCTTCGCCGCCGCCCAGCGGGTGGGCCACCGGGTTCATCGCCTTGCCGCGGACGTGCGGACGCCGGCCCATGTGCCGCGTGCGGCCGGCCTTGCCGATGCGCACGTTCTGATGGTCGATGTTGCCGAGCTGGCCGATGGTCGCGCGGCACTCGACCCGCACCTGTCGCATTTCGCCGGACGGAAGCTGAATCGTGGCCCAGCGGTCGTCGCGGGCCATCAGCCGCGCGAAGCCGCCCGCCGATCGCACCAGTTTGCCGCCCTGGCCGGCGGTCATCTCGATGTTGTGGACTTCGATGCCGACGGGAATGGCGGAGAGCGGCAGGCAGTTGCCCACCTTCGGCTCGGCCTTCGGACCGTTCTCCACCTTGTCGCCGGCCTTCAGCCCCGCGGGGGCGAGGATGTACGCTTTTTCGCCTTCTTTGTACTGGATGAGCGCGATGTGGCAGGAGCGGTTGGGATCGTACTGAATCTCAAGCACGTCGGCGGGGATGCCGTCCGTCTTGCGCTTGAAGTCGATCACGCGGTACATCTGCTTGTTTCCGCCGCCGCGCCACCAGGACGTGATCTTGCCGTGGTGATTGCGCCCGCCGGTCTTCTTCTTCGGCTCGATCAGCCCCTTTTCGGGCCGATTCTCGTGCCGATGCGTGATCTCGGCGTAGTCGTTGACGCTCGAGAAACGCCGGCCGGCGGATGTTTTGTTATAGATGCGGATGCCCATGGCAGCACTCTACCTGCGTTGGTGACGAATCTCAATACGCCCGTAGCACGCCTACAGTCCTTGGCCCTGCCGCAGAATCCCAAGGCTCACGGCTGTCTCCGCCAAGTCTGTGCGAAACCTGCCGCGGAGATTCTCCATCGGCGTGTTCTTCACATAGGACTCTAATGCACTCTTCAACTCATCCTTGCCAATCCCGAGTTCGATCGCTCGTCTGAGAATCCAGTAATGGTCCAACCAGACCGGCCCCCGCCCGGCAGTAATCCACTCGAGAATCGACTTCTGATCCCGCTGAACCAGGATGCGCCAGCGGAAATGCTCGATTGAGCGATTGAGCGACGGACGCTCCGTGGAACATGCGCTCCACCGATCCAGCACCTCCAACGTCTCCACATCTCCTACGTGAGACAGCACGGCTGCTGCCATGTAATGAAACTCGCCGCTCTCAATGCCATTGTTCAGCGCGTCCCTGAGCCGCACAAGCGCACTCTCATTCATCAACAAAATGTAAGACGTCGGGTATTCTTCGGATGTTCGGGCCATCACCAGAATATCGACCACCGCATCCCGCCGTTGTGCTATCGGGGCACCACTCGCTGCAATCAGTTCGGCCGCCGCCGCACGTGTTTCGGGAGACGCAGCGTCGCAAGCAACGATGGCCTTTAGCGCAGAGAGCGATGCCTGATCAGCAAGCAGCGAACCGCCTCCGGGCGTTTTTCCGATCCCGCGTACGACTCGCCCGAGCAAGACCGCGAAGTCGTTTCGCTCAACGGCACGCGCGCCCGTCGATGGGCACGACGCCCGCGCCCAGCCAAGTAGCTCGCGCCCCAACTCAAAATCCGCCTTCGCGAGAATCGCATCCAGAGCAGTGGTTCTCACAGCGAGCGGCCGTCCCGCATTACCAACCAGAGCCAGCAGTCGCCGAGTCTGCTGCCGATCACCGACGTCGAACGAGTCCCGTAAGCTCGCTCCCGTGCTGGCCAATTCCGCCCGGTCGGCCACCTTTTCAATCACCTCAAGTTGCCGCATTGCGGTTTCAAATACATCATCAGCCAAGAGCGCTGCTGCGCAAACCGGCAATGCCACCAGGAATAACCATCCTTGTCGGACCATGAGATCGGCTCCTAGGGATTGTTCCAGTTTCCGCTTGATATTCGATTCCAAATCTCGTACTTTTCGGAACCCTCCAGCTCAAACTCGCGTTGATTGATGCTGCCGCTTACCATCAGCAGTACCCCAACATCGACGAAGCCACCGTAGATCGAGCAGGTGATCCGGTGAGGTTGTCATTGTCGGAGTCTATGTCGAGGTCCACGGGCGATTCTGAGCGTTCCACCTCAACGTTCTCGGGCCGCGCCGACCCCGCTGCGGCGTTAACCGAACGGATTAATACATCGCAGAACCCACGGGCGTCAGCGCCGGTAACGACTCCGTCGAGGTTCAAATCACCCACGGCCAGCAAGTCCCGCATGGGTCTCCGGTATAGGCGCTGCCAATCCTCCGCATTTCGCGCCGCGATCACAAACGGTTCGATATCCGACCAATCCACCCGACCATCTACGTTCAAATCACCGGATAGCTCGGGAATTAGGTGAATTGCGGAATCAGCGCCAGCCGCCGCTGCAATCGCTACGAACGCCAAAATGAAGGCCGACATAAGGCACGCCAGCGCGCCCATGCGTCGGGTCCAAGCTCTAGTTTGTCCGGTTGCGCTCATTTTTCACCGATCACCTCTACCTGGTCGCAATTCCTAAAACAAGTCAATGTGCGAGTCGTGATGCAGCTCCACGACCGCCTTTTTGGCCCGCGCCGAAGCGCCGTAGCGGAACTTGAAGCGGCGCACCTTGCCGGGCCGGTTCATCGTCCGCACGTCGACGACCTTCACGTTGTAGATCTTCTCGACCGCGTCGCGGATCTGCGCCTTGGTCGCCTCGTGATGCACCTCGAACGCGTAAGACCCGCCGCGCGTCGTGCCTTCGCCCTGCTTGGCCTGGTGAGACGATTTTTCGGTCACCAGCGGCCGGATGATCGTGTGGTAGATGTCCATCAGTCGCCTGCCTTGTCCGCGGCCTTGGCCGACAGCGTCTCGCGGAACGCGGCGAACGCGTCGCGCGTGAAAATCAGCTTGCGCCGCAGCAGAATCTGCTGCGCGTTCAGCTCGGCCACGTCCATCACGTCGATCTTCGGGATGTTCCGCCCGCTGCGGTGCAGCATCGCGTCCGCGCCGCGCGTCGCAAAAACGCAGCCGCGATCGGCGTGCACCTTGTGCAGCATCGCGGCGAAACGCCTGGTCTTGGGGGCGTCGAAAATCAGCCCGTCAACAATGCACGCGTCGGAGCTTTGAATCTTCGCCAGGACCGCCTGGTCGCGGGCCAGACGCCGCATCTGCTTGGGCATCGCCTGGCGATACTCGCGCGGCTTCTTGGCGAAGGCGCGGCCGCCGCCCTTCATGACCGGTGTGCGGACAGCGCCGCGGCGGGCCCGGCCGGTGCCCTTCTGCTTGTAGAGTTTGCGGGTCGAGCCTTCGACGTCGCTCTTGCGCTTGTTGACGGCGTTGCCCTGCCGCTGATTGGCGTGGTACATGACCAGCGCCTGCTTCAGCAGCGACGCGCGCACCTTCCCGCCCAGCAGTGCCGCGTCGATCGCCTCGCTGCCAATCTGCTCGCCGGTTTCGCTCAGTACGGGTACGTTCAACATCGCTTATCCCGTGTAGCCCGGCCGCCCACGGCCGGGCATCAGCTTATCGCGAGTGCCCGGCCGCCCACGGCCGGACCCTTTCAGCTCGTCGCCATTCGTCCCGGCCGGGGCGGCCGGGCTACATTCATTCGTCCCGGCCGAGGGCGGCCGGGCTACATCAAGATCGCGTCTTGCTCTTTCGGACCATCACGTAGCCGCCGCTCGGCCCCGGAATCGAGCCGTGGATCAGCATCACGTTGTTTTCAGGGTCAACCCCCACCAGGGCGTGGCAGCGAACCGTCTCGCGAACATGGCCCATGTGGCCGGCCATGCGTTTGCCCTTCTTGACCGCGCCGGAGTGGCCGCGGTTCTGGCAGTGCGAGGCGATCGAGCCGGGCGAACGGTGCTTGCGCTCCGTGCCGTGAGAGCTCGACTGGCCGCCGAAGCCGTGCCGCTTCATGGCGCCCTGGAAGCCCTTGCCCTTGGTGGTGCCGACAACATCTACATACTTAACGTTGGCGTCCTTGAAGATGCCGACCGTGACCACGTCGCCCAGCGCCTTCTCGGACGGAGCGGCCAGCCGCACCTCGCGGATGTACCGCTTCGGCGTCGTCCTGGCCGCCTTGGCCCGGCCGATGTTGGCCAGCGTGGTGCGGTGCGGCTTCACGTCTTCGAAGCCGAGCTGGACGGCGTTGTATCCGTCACCGCCGTCGGCCTGTTTGACCTGAAGAACAGTGCATGGCCCGGCCTGCACGATCGTGACCGGAACGCGCTGTCCGGCCTCGTCGAAGACCTGCGTCATGCCGATTTTCTTGCCCAGAATCGCCGGGATCATTCCTCGGCACTCCTCACTCAGCGATCAGAACCCGTCGCGCCAAGCGACGGGATGAACAACAAAGCCACGTCGGCGTCAGCACGACATCCCGCCGCTTGGCGCAGCGGGTTCGGATGGACGCTCGCCGCCGCGCGACGACGAAAGGCCGTCACCGGAAGTGACAGCCTCTCTGCCCCGCGCATCAGCGCCGGGTTTCGCGACGATTTCCTGATACGACAAGACTCGCGCAGCCGCCGCAATCCCGCAGCGGAGGGCTACGCCTTGATCTTGACGAACACGCCTGCGGGGACCACCAGCCGGTTAAGAGCCTCAACCGTCCGCGCCGTCGGCTCGAAAATGTCGATCACGCGCTTGTGCGTGCGCATCTCGAACTGCTCCCGCGACTTCTTATCAATGTGCGGCGAACGCAGGACCGTGAATCGTTCGATCCGCGTCGGAAGCGGAATCGGGCCGCAGACGCGGGCGCTGGTGCGCTTGGCCTGGTCCACAATCTCCGCCGCCGACGAATCGAGCGAGCGGTGATCGTACGCCTCCATCCGAATCCGAATTCGTTCGCCGGCCATAATTCCTGAACCTGCTTCTGATGCTGCCCACGAACCTCGCACCGCCTCGGCGCAGCACAACCGAGACCCGCAAGAATACTCGAACCAAAAAACCCGTCAAGTCCACCCCGTCGAACTTTCCGAGCCGCGACCGTGTGCCTGAAAAAACCGCTGAGTGAACCGCTGGATGTGGCCGGCGTTGCTGGCACACGCCGCCGGCCGGCCGGTTTTCCGAACCCGCCGCGCCAAGCGGCGGGCTGACGTCCCGAGCCATGGGGCGCCGCTCGTCTACGATCGTCAACCCGCCGCTTGGCGCGGCGGGTTCGGACAGAAATGCGCGCCGAGCCTGCCACGCCGGGTGCGCCGACCCGCCGTGCCGCCAACTGTGGATTTTTCCCCAATCCGGGTCGCGGCAGCAGATTTCCGGATATCAAACGACCGCGCGGGAGGCCGGAATTGTGCCCGAAACCGCATACGGCCAGCATTCTTGCATCTGGCAAGCCACTTGCATGTAATTCTGGCGGCGCTTCGGCCGCCCTGCCACGGGTGGCGGGACGGACCCTCGAGGCGTACCGATGGAGTAATCAATCATGGCACCCGACTGGCGAACCCGCTGCCAAGGAAAGCTCACCACTCTCAAGCGAGCCATCTCGGAAATCAAACGCGGCGAACACCTGTACCTCTCAGACGGCTCCGCCACGCCGCACGGGCTGATTCAGGGGTTGATGGCCGACGACGTGCAGCTCGGGGACAACGAAATCGTGCATATGCTCACGCTCGGCCCCGCGCCCTACGTGCAGCCGCAATATGCCAGCCGCTTTCGGCACAATGCGCTGTTCATCGGCGCCAACGTGCGCGAGGCGGTCACCGAGGGCCGGGCCGATTACACGCCGGTGTTTCTGTCCGAAATCCCCGGTCTGATCCGGTCGGGCCGCATTCGCGTCGACGTCGCGCTCGTTTCGCTGGCGCCGCCCGACGCCGAGGGTTATTGCAGCTTCGGCACGCACGTGGACTGCGCCATCGCGGCCACGTCCGTCGCCCGTCTGGTCATCGGGCAGATCAACCCGCGCATGCCGCGCACCTTCGGCCCGGGCCGCATTCATGTCGACCGCGTTCATCACCTGGTCGAATTCGAGCATCCGCTGCCGGAGTTGCCCACGCCGAAAATCCGCCCCGAAACGGAAACCATCGCCCGCCACGTGGCCGAGCTGATCCCGGACGGCGCGACGCTCCAGATGGGCATCGGCGGCATTCCAGACCAGGTGCTGCGCTTCCTGCGCGACCGCAAGGACCTCGGCATCCACACCGAGATGTTCAGCGACGGCGTGGTGGACCTGGTCGAGCGCGGCGTGGTGACCTGCAATCGGAAGAACTTCAACCCCGGCAAGATCGTCGCCGGGTTTGTGCTGGGATCGCAGAAGACCTACGACTGGATGCACGAGAACAAGCTGGTTGAGATGCACCCCGTCGATTACACGAACGACCCGTTCAACATCGCGCAGAACGACAACATGCACGCCATCAACACCTGCCTGCAGGTCGATCTGACCGGGCAGGTCTGCTCCGACTCGATCGGCACCAGCTTCTACAGCGGCATCGGCGGACAAGTGGACTTCATCCGCGGCGCCGCCCGCAGCAAGGGCGGCAAGGCGATCATCGCCCTGCCTTCCACCGCCCTCGACGGCGTCGTCTCGCGCATTGTCCCGCGGCTGGACGAAGGCGCCGGCGTGGTCACCACGCGCGGCGACGTGCACTGGATCGTCACGGAATACGGAGCGGTGAACCTGCACGGCATGAACGTCCGTGAGCGAGCCATGGCCCTGATCACGATCGCCCATCCGAAATTCCGCCCGTGGCTGCTGGCCGAAGCCAAGCGCAACAAGTTCATTTACAGCGACCAGCTCGAACCGCCGATCTACGCCCCGGTCTATCCGAAGGCGCTCGAAGCGCGGACGCACACCAAGGACGGGCTGGAGCTGTTCCTGCGGCCGGTGCGTCCCACCGATGAGCGGCAGATGCATGACCTGTTCTACACGCTCAGCTCCGAGACCGTGCACCAGCGCTTCTTCGCGGCCAAGAAGTACATGTGGCACGACAATCTGCAGCGCTTCTGCACGATCGATTACGACCGCGACATGACGCTGGTCGCGACGATCCGCAAAGGCGCCACCGAGATCATCATCGCCTGGGCCAGCTACAACCTCGACGCCCGCACCGAGTTCGCCGAGGCCGCCTTCGTCGTCGCCGACGTGTACCAGAACCGCGGCATCGGCACGATTCTCATGCGGCGCCTGACCGCGATCGCCGAAGCGCGTCAGATCCGCGGCTTCACCGCCACGGTGCTGGTGAGCAACCCGCGCATGCTGCGCGTCTTCGAGAAGTGCGGCTATCCGATTCAGCGCGAGCGCGAGGGAGACATCTACCTGCTTTCCATTCCGTTCGAGGAGAGCACGCGCGAGCTGTGGGAGGCGAACGCCACGCGTTGACAATCCGCACGGATCGCCCGCGCTCAGAGAGCGAAACGAGGACAAAGCTGCCCGCCGGGCCCCGCGGCCAGCGCGCGCCCCTCCGCGCCGCGCGGCCCGCGCGTTCCGGCGCCGCACAGTATTGACAAGTTTTTCTTGCCGTCGGCTGTTGCGCGCAGTACGCTTCCCGCCAGGTTCGAGCCATTTCGTTGAGGAGTGACGCAATGATCCGCACGTCATCCCGGTTAGGGACGGGGCTCGCCATCCTGCTGTTCGCGGCAGGCACGGCGCCGGCGGGATCGCACCTCTGGCAGATCAACGAGGTGTTTTCAAACGCCGACGGAACCATCCAGTACGTCGAAATGCGGGAGACGATGGGGGCCGACTTCGAGATCTACATGCTCGGGCTGCAGATCACCAGCAATTCCAGCACGTTCACGTTCGACCGCTACCTCGACCCGCCCACCGGACATCGCCACCTTCTGATCGCAACGGCCGCATTCGCCGCGCTGCCGGGCGCGCCCGTCCCCGACTTCCTCCTGCCGGACAACTTCCTGTCAACCGGCGGCGATACGCTGGTGTACTACGTCTATGACGCCTGGACCTTTGGCCCGCTGCCGACTGACGGCGTCAACTCCCTGCGGCGCGATGGACTGATCGGCCCGAACTCGCCCACCAACTACTCCGGCGCGACCGGATCGATCAACGCCCCCGCCTGTTCAGGGCCCTGTGGTGATTCAAACTGCGACGGCCAGGTGAACGTGCTCGACATCAACGCGTTCGTAACCGCCGTGAGCGACCGGGCCGCCTGGGAGGCCAAGCACGATTGCAGTTTCTGCTGCGCCAACGACGTGAACGCCGACGGCGCGGTGAACGTCCTCGACATCAACGGGTTCGTGAACGCCGTTGGCTCCGGCGGCTGCAGCGGTGGGAACCCCCCCTGCCTGCCGTAACCGCCGCTACCGCGGCTTGATTTCGACGCGTTGACCGTCCCGATAGGCCACGCGGCACTTCGGGCAACTGCTGTTCAGCGCCAGCGCCGCCGCGCATGTCGGGCAACGCTCCGACAGCTTCAGCCCCGTCAGCAAAAGCTCGAAGGCGCGCGCCGTCCGATCGAACACGGCCCGGTCGCGCAGCTCCACGTTCCCGACCATTCCGCAGCCGCAGGACTCGCACCAGCCGCTCCGCTGCGCGTGGCGCCGGCACGCCCTGCACGCGATCTGCTCCGGCGCGCGAACGACGCCGCGCGCCAGCCCGTGCGCAAGCGGCGAGAAATACAACCGGGCGCCGACAAACCCGCGGCGGCACGCGTCGCAGAACCCGTCGGTCTTCAGCGCGGCGCGGCAACCGTCACACGCCAACGACGTCGTGTCGATCGTGTGCCCGTGCGGATCGAGCGCATCGTAAACCTCGCGCGCGCTGATCCGCACTCCGGCCAGGTACCCGACGCCGCACTTGAAGCACCAATGATGCTCCAGCCTCGCCTGGTCGCAGCTACACGCGCTGGGCGCCGACGCCGACGCCGGTCCGTCGTGCGGTCGGGCCGGCTGTGCTGCAACCAGCAACAGGACAACCGCGATAGAAGCCGGACGCGGATGGAGCATGATTTCGAGATTCTCTCGCGCCCGCCGCGAAATGTCGAACGCCGACGCGGGCCTCGCCGGGAAGTCGGGCGCCGCGGGCGGCTTGCCGGCCGGTCGCTGCGGCCGGGAGCACGAAGTACCGCGGTGGTTCTGCGTGACGCCCCGCCGCCAACGTCGCTCAGAGAATGGACGTTCGGGGGCCGCGCGAGTCGCGGCGTCCGCACGACTCACCTGCGAGGCGTTCGCACCCACCGTGCGACAGCCAGCGTCTCGCGGGGCCACGCCCTCCTCTCCTGCGACGCGGGGTCGGGATGAAGCCACCCGGCCCCGCGTTACTTTTTGCGCCGGGCCTTCCGGCCGCCGGAGCCGAGCGCGACCAGTTTCTGATCGGCGCACAGCGGCACCGCGGTCGCGCCCGAGCCGCCCGGAAGAAGCGCGGAAATGGTGCAATCCCGAAAGACCGTCTCGATCATCGCGATCGCCTGGTCCAGCCGCCGGTGGAGCGGGCACAACTGCCCGCTGTGCGCCTGAAGCTGCAACGGGCAGGATGCGATCCGCTCGATCGGGTCCACGGCCTGAATCACTTCCAGAACGGTCAGCTTGGCCGGCGGCTTGGACAATCGGAATCCGCCGCCCAGCCCGCGTTGTGAATCGACCACGCCTGCCTCGGCCAGGGACTGCATCACTTTGGAGAGGTATCCGGCCGGAACCTGGGTGGGGCCGGCGATCTCACGAGCGGTTTGCGCAGCATCCGGGCGCATCGCCATCCAGACAATCGCACGCAAAGCGTACTCAACGGTGCGGGAAAACATCTGAACTCCCCAGTCAAAAAGTTCATTCGGACTCAAATGTCGATTCTCGCACCCCCGCGACGGATGTCAACCGGATGAGGACGATCGAGTCCGAACCCGCCGCGCCAAGCGGCGGGGTGACATCCCCGGTGCGAATGGCGCCGCTCGCCTACGATCGTCAACCCGCCGCTTGGCGCGGCGGGTTCGGAAAGGCGGCCCTACGAGCTCTGCACCCGCCCCGCGCCCCCGCAGGACTCCCGCACCACCAGGTCCGGCTGCAGCACCACGCGCGTCGGCGGGCGCTTCGGATCGGCGATCCGTTGACAGAGCAGCTCGATCGCCGTCGCCCCCATGCGCGACATCGGCACGCGCACGGTCGTGAGCGCCGGGCGCGTCATCCGCGCGATGCGCGTGTCGTCAAATCCGGCCACCGCCAGATCGTCGGGCACGCGGATTCCCGCGGCGGCGGCGGCCGCCACGATGCCCGCCGCCATCTCGTCGTTGGCCGCAAACACGAAATGCCCTGCGCCCGACCAGTCGCGCACGCGCTCACGCGCCAGCCGATACGCGGTTTCATACGAATAGTCCAGGTGGAAGATGTGCTCGTCGAGCACGGACAGGCCCGCGGCGACGAGCACCTGCCGATAGGCGGCCAGGCGCGCGATGGTGTCCACGTTGGTGCGCAGACCGCCGACGAAGTACACCCGTTTGGCGCCGCACTCGTCCACCAGGTGGTGCATCAGCGCCACGGCCCCCTGCTTCTGATCAATCAGCACGCTGTCATGCGGCAGCCCCTCGAAATCGCCGTCCAGGACGACGAACGGCTGCTGGAAATCCGCCAGGGCGCTGTGCACCCGGTCGTTCACTTCCGACACCATCACCGCCACCCCGTCCAGCAGCGCCCGCTGGCGAATCGCCGACAGCAGCGCGTGGCTGTCGTGCCCGTCGCGCGTCGAGGAGACGACCAGGTTGTAACCCAGCTCGGCCGCCTGCACATTCGCCCCGCGGATAATCTCCGAATAGAACTCGCCGTGCAGATCGGGCAGCACCAGACCGATCATCTCGCTGCGGCCCAGCATCAGGCCGCGGGCGAAGGCGTTCGGCTGGTAGCCCAGCTCCCGAATGGCCTGCTCGACACGCGTGCGGGTGCGCTCGTTGACGATCGTCCGGCGGTTGATGACGCGCGAGACGGTGCTGATCGACACCTTGGCTTGCTTGGCGACATCTGCAATTGAGATTGGCACTATTCCAGACCCTGAGAAAAGGCCATCACGCACCGGTTCCCCGGGCGCCGGGGAACCGCCTTGGGGTGGACCAGGCTTTGGGGGACCGGCCTCTGGCCGGTCTACCACCTCCGCGGCGAGATGCAGACCGGCCAGAGGCCGGTCCCCCAAGCTGACCCGTTACCCGTTTTTTGACAGCACTTTGCGCCGACGATATCGTCGCCTGACATGAAGTGTCAACGTCTCATCCCGCTTGTCGTCTTCATCACCGCGGGCGGCGCGTGCCACGCGCAGACCACCATGCCCTCCGCCATCGTCGCGTCCGATGAATCGCGCCAAGCCGCGGCGTATCGTTTCAGCGCCGACGACGAGAAGCTGCTGGACCAGATTCAGCGCGGTTGCTTCAACTACTTCTGGAAGGAAGTCGGCTCGCCCGCGCTTCTGGTGAAGGACCGGCTCAAGGCGCCCGTTTCCAGCATCGCCGCGGTCGGCTTCCAACTCTCATCGCTGGCGATCGGCGTGGAGCGCGGCTGGTGCAGCCGCGACGAAGCGCAGCAACGCGCCCAGACGATTCTCCGATCGCTTCTTGAGCGCGACGACAACAAGTATCTGGGCATGTACGCCCACTTCCCGGATCACAACACGGCCGGGGTTAACCAGGCCGGATTCGACCCCGAGATCAGCACGGTAGACACCGCCCTGCTCGTCGCCGGCGTCATCACCGCATCCGAATACTTCGGCGGCGCCGTCCGCGAGCTGGGCGACCGGATGGTCGCCGACATCAACTGGAGAGCCTTCGCTCTGCCGCCTGACGGCCTCATCTCGATGGCCTGGAAACCCACCGACGGAAAAAAACCGGCCGCCGGCGGCCGAATGCTCGACCACAAGTGGTGGATCAACAGCGACGAGGAGCGGCTGGTCTACCTGTTTGCGGTCGGCGCCCCGCGAGCCGAATTCGCGCTCGAGCCGGCGGTCTACTACAAGCTGAAGCGTGAGGTGCGGCGGTACGGCGGCCTTCCGCCATTCGTCGTCTCGTGGCCCGGGCCGCTGTTTACCTATTTTTTCAGCCACTGCTGGATCGACTACCAGGCGCTGGGCCCGGACGACCCGGCGCGCTTCGGCAGCAATGCACCCGCGGTCGACTGGTTCGAGAATTCGCGCCGTGCCGTGCTGACGCACAAGCGCCGCTGCAACGAAAACGCCGACTGCCTGCGCCAGCTCGGCGAGAACGGCTGGGGGCTGAGCGCCTGTGTCGGCCGCGACGGCTATATCGTGCCCCAGTTGCAGCCGAATCTCTCGAACGAAGACAATTTCCACGACTGCACGATCACCCCCTACGCCGCCGGATCGGCGATCATGTTCACCCGCGAAGAGAGCATGGCGGCGCTGCGTGCGTTCTACGAGCTGAAGAGCGCCGACGGTCGGCGATTAGTCTGGAGCGATCCGGAAAGCGGCGGTTACGGACTGGCCGATTCGTTCTCGATCAAGCAGGGTTACGTCTGCGACGACTACGTGGGGATCGACGAAGGGCCGCTGCTCCTGGCGATCGAAAACGCCCGCACAAAGCTGATCTGGAAGACATTCATGAAGAGCCCGCACGTGCGGCGCGGCCTGAAGCGGCTTGGGCTGGACAAGACGCCGGGCTGATCGGCGCGCAATTCCGCGCGTTCCGTCGGAACGCGAAGCGCCAGCGAGCGCCCGTCGCGGTGGGCGCTCGCTTGCGCTTCGCGTTCGGAATCTGGCGCCCGCTCGCATGCGCTGATTTTGTCCGTCTGACCTACGGCTCGCGCGTCACCGCCACGGCCGCCAGCGAGGCGCCCGCCGGCGCGGTCTTCCGCTCGCGCAGGTTCATCACCACACCCAGCACGGCCGGCACCAGCACCAGCGTGCCGAGCGTGGAGACGAACATTCCGCCCAGAATCACGGACGCCAGCCCGCGATACAGCTCGCTCCCGGCGCCGGGCATCAGCGCCAGCGGCAGCAGGCCCACGATGCTCGTCAGGCTGGTCATGAACACCGGCCGCACGCGCACCCGCACGGCTTCGCGGATGGCGTCGTCGGGCGCCAGGCCGTGCTCGCGGTAGTACACCAGCGACTGCTCGACCAGCAGAATCGCGTTCTTCACAACCAGCCCCACCAGCATCACGAAACCCAGGAAGGTCAGCACGTCGAGCTGCTGCACCGGCTGATGCGTGGTCATCAGCGTTCCGATGTGGCAGATGTACAGCCCGAGGAAACCGCCGAACACGGCCAGCGGCACGCTGAACATGATCACGAAGGGGTACACCCAGCTCTCGTACAGCGCGCACATCAGCAGGTAGACGATGATCACCGACAGGAAGAACTTGCCGCTGGCGACGTTCTGAAGCGTCTGCAGGCTCAACCCCTTCCACTCGCCCACCAGCGAATTGCGGGCGGCGACCAGCTTGTCCGCGTTTCCGGTCAGCGCCACGGTGATGCTCGGATCGATCTGGTTCGTGTCGCGCAGCTTCTGCTCGATCTCGCGAATCTGGCGGATGGCCGCCTCCAGCGCCATTTCGCCGGGCTGGACCGTCAGCGACACGGAGCGCTGCCGCTCGATGTGGTTGATCTGCTCCAGCGCGGTCGTGTCGATCAGCTTCGCCGCCGCCTGCAAGGGCACCACCTGGCCCGACGGCGTGTAGAGCGGAACCTGGGCCACTTCCTGCATCGGCCGGTCCTTCTGGCCGGCCACGTAGAGCGAGATATCGACGGTGTCGCCGCCGGAAATCCGGTAGTCGCCGATGTAGGCGCCATCCACGCAGGCCTCGACGATGAACCCGAGTCCCTCGACCGAAAGGCCGAGGTCGGCGGCCCGCTCGCGGTCCGGCACGATCCGCACCTCCGGCCGGCCCAGGTTGAAATTCGCCGGATCAGGCCGCGGGTAGCCGAAGCGCTGCATGCACTGCATCATCATCATGGACGCGGCCGAGACCACCTTGTCCAGATCGTCACCGCGAATCTGAATCTCCGCGTTGTTGCCGCCGCCGAAGCTGAAGATGTCCGCTTGCTGGAAAAACGCGAACGTCCCCGGAATCGCCTGCCCCGCCGTGGACAGCAGCCGCACCAGCGGCGCGACGCGCGCCGCATCGCGGCTGGTGGCGCCCATGAAGCAACCGCCACGCCACGACACGAAGAAGAAGTTCTGAATGAGCGGCGGCGGCGTAAGCCACTCACGCCGCGCCCGGCTTCTCTCGAGCACTCCGGACGCGGGGTTGGCCACCTCGGGAATCTGCCCGGCCGCAATCATGCCCTTGATCTGCTCCACCCAGCGCTTGTCCAGTTCCGCGTGCTCGGGCGAGCCTTCCTTTGCGCTCCAGTAGGGAGACACGACCTTCTCAATCGCTGCGCCCATGCGACGAAACTCGTCGATGCTGTAACCCGGCGGCGTCAGCAAAAATCCGAACACCAGGTTCCGGTTGCCGGCCGGCAGGTAAGTCGTGTCGGGAATCAGGAACTTCGCCGCCGTCAGCGACCCGGCGGTCATTCCGACGATCAACAGGGCGCGCGCGACCGGCGCCCGGTTGATCCAGGCCACCGCCGCCGCCAGCAAATCCGCAATCCACAGAACCGGATCGAGCCGGCTGCGCCGCGCGCCCGGCGATCGGCGAGCGCCGCCTCCCTCCTCCGCCGCGAATCCCGCCACCGATTGATCATGCTTCAGCAGCCGCGCCGCCAGCGGCGGAATCACGGTGACGGCGACGATCATGGATAATCCGACCGCCGCGACTTCCGCGATGCTGATATCGCGGAAGAGCTGCCCGGCTTCTTCCTGCACAAATATCACCGGCAGGAACACGGCCATGGTCGTCAGCGTGCTGGCCAGCACCGCGCCCCACACCTCGCTGGTCCCCTCCAGCACCGCCTGGCGGATCGACTTGCCCATCTGTTTATGGCGGAAGACGTTTTCGAGCACGACATAGGCGCTGTCCACGACGTCGCCGACGGCGAACGCGATGCCCGCCAGCGAGATCACGTTCAGCGTGCGGCCCAGCAGCACAATCACGAGGAACGTGCCGATGATGGACACCGGAATCGTCAGCGCCAGCACCGCCGTCGCCCGCCAGCTCCGCAGAAAAGCCAGCAGCAGCCCCAGCACCAGGGCCGAGCCGTAGACCACGTTCGACTGCACCATCTCGATCGACTGGCCGATGTACAGCGTCTCGTCGTAGACCTGCATCAGCTCCAGCCGCATCTTGCGGGCCTCGAGCACCTCTTCATTCACGCGGCGGATCGCCGTGCGCAGCTCGTCCATGACCTGCATCACGTTCGCCCCCACCTCGCGCCGCACGGGGAACGCCAGTACGTATTGCCCCAGGCTGCGCACCAGTCCTTCCGGATCCTTGAACGCCAGCTCCACCTCGGCCACGTCGCGCACGTACACCGGCCCGCCCGGCGTGTACGCGATCACCGTGTCCAGAATTTCGCCGGCCGATTCGTACTGCCCGATCGTGCGCACGGCGTAGTCGAGCTTGCCCTGCGAGCGCGTGCCGGCCGAGATGTTCTCGTTCTGTCGCCGCAGCGCCAGGCGAAGCTGGTCGAACGTCAGCCCGCGGGCGGCCAGCTTGCCGGCGTCGACGCGCACCTGCATTTCGCGCTCAAATCCGCCGTAGATATCCGTCCCGGCGACGCCGCGAACGCGGTCGAGGTAGGGCTGGATGTAGTCCTCGGCGAAGTCGCGCAGCTTGCGGATTTCCTCGCTGTCCTCGCCGGCGTAGAGAATCAGCCAGGCGATGACGGTGCCCATTTCGGCGTCGCCCACCGTGACCTTGGATTCCTGGACTTCGAGCGGGTAGCCGGTCACCTGCCGCAGCTTGTCGTTCACGTCGCGCAGGGCTTCGTTCTTGTCGACGTTGGGATAGAACTCGAGCGAGATGCTCGCGGCCGTGTCGCGCGAGCTGCTGGTCATCTGCCGCAGCCCCTTCACGCTGCGCAGCACCTCTTCCTGGCGGTCGATGATCTCGTTTTCGATCTCCTGCGGATTGGCCCCCGGCCAGACGGTTTCGATGTTGATCACCGGTACGTCGACGGTGGGCGTGAGTTGCACGGGAATGGCGTTGAACGCCAGCAGCCCGAACAGCACCAGCAGCAGCACGCCGACGGACACGCCGACGGGCCGATCGACACACATACGAATCAGGTTCAACGCCAGGCTCCGGTTGTTCGCCCAGACCGCAATTCTAGGCGCTTTCGGCGTTTTGGGGCACCGCCGGCTCGTGATCCGGTAGTCGGCCGGCGCATCCACCGTTCTGCTACGGCGCACGTCTTTCCGAACCCGCCGCGCCAAGCGGCGGGACGACGTTGCTTCCGTCCGAACCCGCCGCGCCAAGCGGCGGGACGACGTTGCTTCCGTCCGAACCCGCCGCGCCAAGCGGCGGGACGACGTTGCTTCCGTCCGAACCCGCCGCGCCAAGCGGCGGGGTGAACTCCCACCGCGAGGAACGTAGATCGCCGCCGGACGTCAACCCGCCGCTTGGCGCGGCGGGTTCTGAAAGGCGCCGCCGATCGAGACCTCTCGCCGGTTGCCTCCGCCGCGGGAAAACCCCGCCAACCTCGCCCGCGACGCTTGCAAGCTGCCCCTGCCATGCGGCTATAGTGCGCCGTTTCTGTCGGTGAATCGTGCAACAGAACTCAGAACAACTCGCGCCCGACGAACTGCTGAGCGCCTGGCCGCTGCTGGACGACGAAGACCGCGTCGGCGGCTTCCGCATGCTCGGCCAGCAGGACGCCGAAGATCTGTTCCTGCACCTGGACACCGGGGCCGCGGCCGACCTGATTCTCGCTCTGCCCGGCAGCGAGCGGCGGCTGTGGATTCGACTGCTCCCGCCCGACGACGCCGCCGACCTGATTCAGGCTGTGCCCGCCGAGCAGCGCGAGGCCCTGCTGACGCTTCTGGACGACGCGACGCGCGGCGAGGTCAACGCGCTCCTGGCGTATGCCGAGGACGAGGCCGGCGGGTTGATGAACCCGCGCTACGCCCGGCTGCGCCCGGAAATGAGCGTGGACGAGGCGATCCGCTATCTGCGGCGGCAATCGCGGACATCGGCGGAGACGGTCTACTACGCCTACGTCGTGGACCACGCGCAGCACCTCCTGGGCGTCGTTTCGTTCCGCCAGCTCGTCACCGCTCCGCCCGAAAAGACCGTGGGCGACATCATGGCGCGCGAGCTGGTGAAGATTCCGGAGGAAATGGACCAGGAAGCCGTCTCGCACATTTTCGCTGACCACGGCTACCTCGCGCTTCCGGTCGTGGACAGCGAAGGGCGCATGAAGGGCATCGTCACGGCTGACGACATCGTCGACGTCGTGAAGGAAGAGGCGACCGAGGACATTCAGAAGATCGGCGGCACGGCGGCCCTCGACGCGCCTTACCTCGAAGTCGGCCGCCGCGAGATGTTCCAGAAGCGCGTCGGCTGGCTGGCGGTGCTGTTTGTCGGGCAGATGCTGACCGCGTCGGTGATCGGCTACTTTCAGACGCAGCTCGAGGTGGCGACGGTGCTGACGCTGTTCATTCCGCTGATCATCAGCAGCGGGGGCAACTCCGGCTCGCAGGCATCGACGCTGGTGATCCGGGCCATGGCGCTGGGGGAGGTGCGGCTGCGCGACTGGTGGCGGATTATGCAGCGCGAGCTGGTCGTCGGAGCGCTGCTGGGGGCGTTCCTGGGGCTGATGGGGCTGGCGCGGGTCTTCGTCTGGAAGCACTTGTTCGGCGTCTACGGCGAGCACTTCTTCCGGCTGGGGCTGACGGTGTGCGGGAGCGTCATCGGCGTCGTGTTGTGGGGGACGCTCTCCGGGTCGATGCTGCCGCTCCTGTTGCGGCGTCTGGGGTTCGACCCGGCCAGCGCTTCGACGCCGTTCGTGGCGACGCTCTGCGATGTAATCGGGCTGGTGATCTACTTCGGCATCGCCCATGCGATCCTGTCGGGGACGATGCTTCCGTAGAGCTCCTATCAGGACCCTGCACGGCAGTGCGGGGCGTGCTCGCCCGCCACTTCCGTGGCGGGTTCTGTTAGGCACTCTTGGTCTTGCGCCACACGATGCAAGCGTCCGGCTCGATTGCGCCGTCACGCTTTGGTTTTTTGTGCGGGGAGCATCGGCGTCTCGGCGGTGCGCACCGGCGAGACGCCGATGCTCCCCGAAAACCAGGTTCGTGATGCACCGGACCCCGTAAAGACCCGACCGGTGAACGGTGTATGCTAAGGTGCTCGCTGATTGTGTCGCGGCTGCCGAATGACGAACAAACGGAGGTCGAGCGTGGTCCGATCTGTTCACACCGTGCTTGCTGCATTCCTGATCGTGCTCCCCGTGATGGCGGGGGAGCCGCCGACGCTGAAGGCGGACGCAGTCGATCTGGTCGCGGGCAAGGAATCCCCGGGAAAGGCGGAGTTGTTCGTCGACCACGCCGGCTACCGCTACCTCTTCGCGACGGAAGCGAACAAGTCGGCGTTTCAGAAATCGCCCGAGAAGTTCGAGATCGCCGACGGCGGGGCGTGCGGACGGATGGGGCCGCTGTCGGGCCGCGGCTCGCCGGAGCGCTACGCGGTGCACGAAGGCCGCATCTACCTCTTTGCGTCGCCCCAGTGTCGAGACGGGTTCCTGAAGAATCCGCTGCGCTGCATCGAGAGCGACGACCCGAAGCCGGAGCCGGTCTCACCGGCGGCAGCCAAGCGCGGCAAAGAACTGATCGAGCTGGCGCTGCGCGGGCTGGGCGGGGCGGAGAAGGTGGACGCCGTCAAGAGCTACGAGGAGCAGATCGACGCGGACCGCAAGTCCGGCGAGAAGACCTACAAGTTCTCGGACCGGCGGCTGGTCGCGTTTCCCGCACGCTACCTGGAGCGCGAGGCGTGGGACGATTCCTGGTTCGGCAGCGTTCTGTCGGACGCCGGCGGCGCGTTCACCTCCGCCGGCGAAGAGCCGCGGGCGATGGTCGCGTCGCAGCGCGCGGCGCTGGCGCGCACATTTGCCCGCGTCCCGCTGGTCATGCTCAAGAGCCGCGGCAAGGCGGGATTCGAGGCGTTTGCGGCGGGCGAGGGAAAGGTCGGCGACGCGGCGGTCGAGTATCTTGTGACCTACTTCGACGGGGCGAAAATCAAGTGGGGGATCGACGCGAAGAGCGGCCGGATTCTGAGCGCGGCGTTCCGCGGCCGCGGGCTGCGGTCGTCGGTTGGCGAAGTGGAGGTTGTGTTCGACGACTTCCGCGAAGTCGGCGGACTGACGCTTCCGCACGCCCGGCGGGCGAGTTTTGATGGAGAGCGGGCGGAAAGCATGGATGCGGCGGTGACGAAGATCGTCGTGAATGGGCCGGTGGATGAAGAGGCGTTTCGCATGCCGCGCCAAACGCCGGTCGGGTCGGCCCTTCGACCCGGAGCACTCTTGGGGGTGGAACGGGCATCTTGCCCGTTCGTGGGGCCGCAGGGACGGGCGAGACGCCCGTCCCACCCGAAGGGCCGACGCTACGAATCCGCGACTTGGCGTCGTTACAAATTCCCCCGCCGCGCCTGTTCGCGCTCGAGCGACACGAACAGCGCCTTGAAATTCCCCTGCCCGAATCCCCGGCAGCCGTGCCGTTCGATCACCTCGAAGAACAGCGTCGGCCGATCCTGCACCGGCTGGGTGAAAATCTGGAGCAGGTAGCCGTCTTCATCCTTATCCACCAGGATCCCCAGCTCCTGCAGCTCCTTGTAATCCTCATCGATCTTGCCGACACGCTGCTGCAGCTCCTCATAGTACGTGTCGGGCACGCGCAGAAAATCGATGTCGCGCTCGCGCAACCGCCGCACCGTCTCGCAGATGTCCTTGGTGTTCATCGCGATGTGCTGCACGCCGGGGCCGTAGTAGAACTCCAGGTACTCGTCGATCTGCGATTTCTTCTTGCCCTCGGCCGGCTCGTTGATGGGAAACTTGCACTTGCCGCCGTCGTTTTCCATCACCTTCGACATGAGCGCGCTGTACTCGGTGCTGATGTCCTTGTCGGTGAAGTGCTTAATCTGCGTGAAGCCCAGCACCTGCTCATACCAGCGGGCCCAGTAGTTCATGTCGCCCAGGTAGACGTTTGTCACCATGTGGTCGATGGCGGCCAGGCCCACTCCCTCGCGCTCATGCACACCCGTGATCGCCCGATAGCCGGGCGCGAACGGCCCGCGGTAGTGCCGCCGCTCGACAAACTTGAAGACGGTGTCGCCGGCGTAACGCAGGATCCCCGTCTTGAGAACGCCGCTTTCATCCTCGAACGCCGACGCCGGCTGAATCACCGTCGCCCCGCGCGCCTTGGCCTCACGAGTCGCCGCCTCGGCGTCGGGCACTTCCAGCGCAATCACTTTCACCCCATCGCCATGCAGCGCGCAGTGCCGCGTGATCTCATGGTCCGGCGTGAACGCGCTGCTGAAAACGAATCGGATATTGCCCTGCTGCATGACGTAGCTGGCCCGGTCGCGGACGCCCGTTTCCAGGCCCATCTTGGCGAGGGGCTTGAAGCCGAACGTCTTGTCATAGAAGTGCGCCGCCTGCTTGGCGTTTCCGACGTAAAACTCGACGTGGTCGTAGCCGCGAATGGGCATGAAGTCGGCGGTCATGGCGTGCTGAAGCCTGTTCTTCCTCGGTTTGAAGCCGGCGCCGCAGCGGGACGATCGTGCGGCCGGCGCGCGAGGCTCGGAGGAGGCGAGTGACCCGCAGGCGCGCCATTATATCGTGAGACGGAGCGGGCGCGGGTTCTGACCGGCTGGCCCGCTGGTTGTCGTCTTCTGTCGTGGGCGGCGCGGGCCGCTTGCCTTCGAGCCGCTCGCGGCGGATACTCCGAAGAGAGCGCCCGAACCGAACCTAGAGAGCCTTACCGAATCCTATGAAATTGACTCGTGGGCTGTCGCCGCAGGCGCCCGGATGCGTCTGCGGGGCGTGCGTACGCGGCGGATTCCTTATATGAATGACAGTCGATTCCTCCGGACTCCAGCGACGCCTCGCGCCGCACGCGACGCGCGGCGCCGGGTTGCGCTGGCCTGTATCGTCGCGTGCTGGCCAGCCACCTGCTTTGCTCAGCTTCGTCCGACGATCATCCAGAACGCGACCATCCTCGTCGGCGACGGCACGGTGATCGAAAAGGGGTCGGTGTCTATCAAGGGCGACGAAGTCTTCCAGGTGGGCGAAGTCGAAGCCGGGATGCTCGCGAAGAAGATCAACGCCGAGGGCCGCTTCGTTACGCCCGGTTTGATCGACGTCTGGAGCACGCTCGGACAGGCATTCGACGCGCCGCCCGGGCAGGCCACGGGCCGCGCGGCCGACGGCTTCAATCGCTATGACACCGACGTGATCGCCACGGCGCTTTCGGGCGGCGTGACGACGATCTACCTGCCGGCGCGCACCGCCCGCGAATTTGGCGGCGTGGGCGCCGTCGTGCGCCTGATCCCAGGCGGCGACGAGCTGGTGATGAACAACCAGTCCGCGGTCTGCGCGGCGCTGGGCGTGCGGGATGAGCCGCCGCTGACGCGGGTCCGAGCCGGTCGCGACTTTCGCAAGGCGCTCAGTGACGCCAAGGACTACCGCGAAGCCAAAGACACCTATCAGGAAGAGCTGAAGGAATACGAGAAGAAGCTCAAGGAGCAGGCGGACAAGGAGAAATCAGCGAGCAAACCGGCCGCCGGGCCGGGCAAAGGCCCTGCGTCCAAGCCTGCTGATTCAAAACCGGAAACGACCAGCAAGCCGACAAAAAAGAAGAAAAAGTCCCCGACACCCGGCGGCGCCGGACCAGGCGCTGGACCGGGCGGTCCGCCGGGCGAGAAGAAGGACAGTGCCGGCGAGAGCAAGGATAAGAAAGACGAGGTCAAAAAGCCGGCTGAACCACCGCGCGACCCCGCCAAGGAAACGCTGATCAAGGTCCTGGATGGCGACCTGCCGCTGCGGGTCGAAGTGCACCGCCCGGAGGACATACTCTCGGTCCTCGCGATCGCGAAGGAATTCAACGTCCGCCTGATCCTGGAGGGGGCCACGGGGGCGCACCACGTGGCGGACCAGATCGCCAAGGCCGAGGTTCCGGTCGTGCTCGGCCCGCCGCCGCCGTCGATGCTCTATTCCAGCGGTTCAAGCCGGTTCGCGTCGCCGGACGCGCTGAGCGTACTGCTAAAATCAAAGGTGAAGTGCTATCTGGGCAGCGGCCCGTCGGCCGATGAGGCCGCACCGACGCTGTCCTTGCGGGCGGCGCGGGCGGTCGCGGACGGCCTGGACGCGAATCTGGCGCTGAAGCTTCTGACCGCGGATGCGGCGGAGTTTCTCAAGCTCAGCCGCAAGCTCGGGCGCGTGGCGCCGGGGCTTTCGGCTGACCTCGTTGTCTGGAGCGCCCATCCGCTCAGCCCGACGGCGCGCGTCGAGCGCGTCTTCATCGCCGGCAGCGAAGTCTATCGCGACGGAAAGCTGAAGCTCGCGGCCGCGGACGATGAGGAGGAGGACTAGTGTCGCACCTCGCAAGTTCGGCTGCTCGGCCGAAGCGCCTCGGCGCCCGAATCGCGCGCGGCGGGCGGAGCTGTGCACTTCCCGCAATGCTGCTGGCGGCGCTTGTTCTCGGTGGGTCGGGCGAGACCGCCGCCGCTGACAAAGCGATCGTCGTTCGTGCCGCGCGACTGGTCACACCCGACGGCGAGCTTCAGGACGGCGGCCTGGTCGTCATTCGCGACGGTAAAATCGCGCAGGTGGGTGAGACGGCGCCGGCCGACGCCGTCATTCATGAGTACGACGACGCCGCGATCTGCCCCGGGCTGATCGACGTCGCTGCCGCGCTGGGGGCTTTCGGAAATCTCAGCGAAAACCAGTCCGCGCTGCAGCCGGCCGCGGCGGCGCGCGACGCTCTCGACCGCTTCGCACCCCAGCTTGACGCGGCGCTGCGCAGCGGCGTAACCGCCTTCGCCTTGTCGCCCGACGATCAGAACCTGGTCGGCGGACGGATCGCAATCTGCCGCAGCGGCGGCGCCGGCGTCGGAGGTCTGATTGCGCCGGACGGGCCGATGAAGCTCTCGCTGTCGCCGGACGTGTTCAAGTCCGACCGTGAGCCGACGTCGCGCACCGGGGCCCTGCTCATGCTCCGCAGCGCGATCGAATCGGCCCGCAGCGGGAAGGCGGCGGCGGGCGATGCACTGGCGCAACTGGCCGCCGGCAAGATTCCGGCGATTGTCAGCGCTCCCAGCGGCGCCGACGCACTGGCGGCGTCGGAGATGGTCGAGGACTACGGCCTGAAGCTGACCATCATGCACACACGCGACGCGCTGGACGTCGCCGGCGAGGTCGCGCGTCGCAAGGTCGGCGTTATCGTCGGCCCGCTGACATGGAACAGCTCGCGGCGCGAGACGGCGGCCGCCGCGGCATACGAGAAAGCCGGGGTCCCCGTGGCGATCGCCGGCGGGGCGCCTCTCTTTTCGGCCGACAGCGTGCGGCTCGGCGCCGCCCTGGCGGCGCGCGGCGGACTGTCGGCGGCGGCGGCCCGGCGGGCGATCACAAGCAACGCGGCGGCGGTCCTGGGCATGAGCGAGCGGCTCGGCGCGGTCAAGCCGGGCCTGGAAGCGGATATCGTCCTTTTCTCGGGCGATCCGATCGACCTTCGATCACGGGTATTGGCGGTTTACGTCGGCGGGCGACGGGTGTACCTGGCGCCGGCCGATGCGGATGAGCAGTAGCGCCGGACCTCCGTGGTCCGACGGCACGCACGCAGGAGATTGTCATGAAAACCGCACGCACCATCGCACTGAGCCTGGCGCTCGTGGCATTCGTCGCGGCCGCCGCAGCCGAGGATGCCGCGATTCGCGCCGGCCGCGTCTGGACCGGCAAGGGTCCGGCTCTTGAGAACGCGCTGATCGTGATTCGCGACGGCAAGGTCGTGTCCGTTGCCGCCGGCGCGAACGCGCCCGACGGGGTCAAGACGCTGAAATACGAGGAGATGGTCGTGACGCCCGGCCTCGTGGACGCGGCCTGCGTCATCGATCCGGAAATCCCGCAGGTCGCATCGCTGCGCGACTTCGGCATGTGCCTGCGTTGCGCCGCCGCGCACCGTCTGCACCTCACGGCCGATCCGGCCCTGGGCGCGTCGGTCGACGGCTGCCCGCGCTGCGCCGCGGCGCATGCCGGCCATGCCGCCAGGAAGTCAATGCAGCCGACCTCGGCGCAGTTCTGGGCAAAGCTCGCCGCGGCCTCGGAGGCGACGGAGCATGACCATGCGGCCGGCGACGCTTGCGGTCCGGGCTGCTCGGGTCCGCGTACGCTGGAGGACTTCGCCGAACTCGTCTCCTCCGGGCCATCCGCCAACCTGACCTGGGCCGAGCAATCATCCGAAGTGACGCCGCATTGCAGCGTGCTCGACGCGGTCAATTTCTCGTCGCGTGATTTTCGCGTGCTGCTGAGCAGCGGCGTGACCACCATCTACGTCAGCCCGGACACGGCCGCCGTCATCGGGGCGCGCGGGGCCGTGGTGAAGACGGGTGGGCCCCTCGCCGGGCGTGTTGTCCGCAAACAGGACAGCGTCCTGGCGGCGATGGGCGCCGATCCGGTCCGCCGCGGCCGCTTCAACAATCTTCCGCCGGGCCGTGGCGGCGACGTCTCGTTCATGACGCGGCGGCCGACGACGCGCATGGGCGTGGACTTCGTGTTCCGCAAGGCGTTTTACGACGCAATGCGCGTCGCGGAGGGAATGGAGCTGCACGGCGCGGACGCGCCCCCGGCGCCCGCGGTCCCGGTGTTGCAGGAGATTCTCGCCGGCAAGACGCCCCTGCGCGTGCAGGCGCGCCTGCAACACGACATTCTCAACGCGCTGCGGCTGGCGCGCGAGTTCAAGCTGAGCATGACGCTTCAGGAAGCGGTCGAGGCCTACAAATGCCTCGACCAGATCAAGGCCGCCGGATTTCCGCTGATCTACGGCCCGATCTTCGATCGGCCCAGCGGCTGGCGGGCGTTCACGGGCGAGGCGACCGAGCCGCGGCTGACGACGCCCGCGGCCCTGCGCGACGCTGGCATCCGCTTCTGCCTGACGGCGAGCGAAGGCCGCGACGAGTCCGGATTGGTCCGGCAGGCGATGGTTGCGGCGCGCTACGGCCTGTCGGAAGACGACGCGCTGGCCGCGGTGACGCGCGTCCCGGCTGAGCTGATGGGACTTGCCGAGCGCGTCGGCACGCTCGCGGCCGGCGCCGATGCGGACCTCGTGGTCTGGACCGGCGATCCGCTCGACGCGACCAGCCGCGTGAAGATGGTGATGATCGAGGGCAAGGTGGTGTATGAAGAGTAGCGAGTGGCGAGTAGCGAGTAGCGAGTTGAATGCGGAACGGCGAATGACAAATCGCGAAGGTCGAATGCCGAATGTTGAATGTCGAATGCCAAACGGGGCGCGCTTGCGCTGTGCACGCCGATCGCTTCTGGCCGCCCTTTCGATATTCGCCATTCGACATTCGACATTCGCGCTTGCCGCTCCCCCGCCGGACAAGATCGCTCTCACCAACGTCCGCATCATCCCGGTTGTCGGCGCGCCGATCGGCAAGGGCACGCTGCTGATCGAAAACGGCAAGATCGCCGCGGTCGGTGAGAAGGTGGAAACGCCCTTCGACGCGCGCGTCTTCGACCTGGCCGGCAAAGTGCTGTTTCCCGGCTCTTTCATCGCCGACACGTGGCGCGGACTGGACGGCGCCAACGAGTCGCGTCCCGTGACGCCGCAGCTCGATGCGTATGACGCCATCGACCCGTCGCAGCTTTTCTTCGAGGACTGTCTGCGGCTGGGAACGACCGCGGTGCACGTCATGCCGGGCAACAACACGGTCATCGGCGGGCTGGGGCGCGTTGTGCGGCCGATCGGACTCGTGCCCGACGAGATGATGCTGGCCGACGCGGCCTTCGCGAAGATCGCGGTTACGCCGAAGTTCGGCCATGACCGCATGCTCCAGCTCTCGATGCTCCGCGAGGCCTTCGCCGAGCTGGACGACTTCCTCAACAAGCTGGCCGAGCGCAAGTACGAGGAGAAGCTGGCCGAGGAAGAGAAAAAGATCGACGTGCTGCCGGCCGAGGCGCGCAAACGCGGCAAGGACCTGATCACGCCCGGGGACATCGACGACCAGCATCGCAACCTCTTGCGGCTGCGCGGCGGGCAGGTGCGGGTGGACGGCGCCGATGGACCCACGCTCTTCAAGCCGCTGGGCGCGGTGATGTACTGCGGTGCGGCGATGGACGTGGCCCCGGCGCTGCAGCTCGCGAAGGACAACGGATTCCTCGAGCGCACGGTGCTTTCGCTGGGGGCCGAGTGTTTCAAGGCGGTCAAGGAGTTGAAGAAGGCGGCCCGGCCAGTGGTGCTGCCGGCGGAACTGATCTATCGCGAGGTCGATCCATTTACGGGCGAAATCCGCGAGACCTTCATGGCGCGAAAGCTGTTTGACGCCGGGCTGCTGATCGCCCTGGCGCCGGGGCCGGAAGACTCGCTTTCCGAGCGCGTGCTGACCTACCAGGCGGCCCGCTGCGTGCGTTTCGGCGTGCCGCGAGACGAGGCGCTGAAGGCGATTACGCTGAATCCGGCGAAGATGCTGGGGCTGGGCGACCGGCTCGGCTCGCTGGAAGCGGGAAAAGACGCCACGCTGGTGGTTTACAGCGGCGACCCTCTCGATTTCAACAGCGTGGTCGAGAAAGTGTTTATTGACGGCATTCTCGCCTATCAACGTGAGAAGGACGTGCGCCTGCAGCGGCTGCTCTCCACGGGTCAGGATGCGAAAGATGATCGATAGAACTAGCGCCTCAGCCGCGCGGGACTGTAGCGTCGGACCTCCGCGTCCGACGGCGCGTTTCGTCGCCCGTTTCGCCGCCGGGCGCGGAGGTCCGACGCTACGGCTCCGGGCGTGCGCGCTTCTGATCGCCTTCAGCGCGTCGTCGCTGGCCGACGCACCGGCGTCCTTCGCGCTCAAGGCCCGCGCGATCTACCCCGCGACGGCGGATGGGGCCGCACCGTTCATGCCCGGCGTCGTCATTGTCCGCGATGGCAAGATCGTTGCCGTCGGCGCCAAAAACGCGATCGAAATTCCGCCCGACCTGCCGGTCGTAAATTTACGCGACGCGAGCATCTGCCCCGGCTTCGTCTCGGCGGGCAGTTCCATCGCCGGCCGGCATCAGGGGGACTACGCGGTGGGCGGCGACTACCGCGCCATCGACGCCTACGACTCATACGCCCGCTACCAGCGCACGCTGGCGCGCGGCACGACGACGGCTCATCTTGACCCCGGCGGCCACATGCTCGTGTCCGGACGCGGCGCGATCGTCAAGCTCGCCGGCGACGCGGCGCTGCGCGTCCTTTCGTCCGAGGCGGACCTCGCGATCAACCTGGGCGTCTTCGACCCGCCCGCGGTCCAGGAGCCGCCGTTCTACGCCTCGTCCGACGTGGCGATCCAGCCGGCAAAGCCGCAGCGGCCCGACTCGCGCCTGGGCCAGTTCCTGGAGCTCGACGAGCGCATCGCCGCGATCGGCAAGCCGCGACCGGCCGTCAAGCCGCGGCGCGTGGAGGACCGGCCGGCGTGCGACGTGCACGGCCTAGGCTTCGAAGAGGCCTGGCAGGCGAAATTGCCGCTGCGCGTGCAGGTGCGGCTGGCCGCGGACATCGACGGCGCGATCCAGTTCGTCGCCAGACACAAACGGTCGGCCTACCTCGTCGGCGTCGCCGACGGCGGAAAACTCACCGACGACCTGCTTCGATCCGGCTTGCCGGTGGTCCTGCGCCTGGAAAGCGAATTTCGCCAGCCGGAGGCCAACCTTGGCGGCGATCCGGAGGCGTTCGAGCCGTCGCTGCGCGTCGCCGGCCAGCTCGCGCGGGCCCAGGGAAAGAGCGGCGCGGCTCTGAAAGTGGCTCTCTCTGGCCGCGAAGGCGACCTGGCGGAAGACCTGCGGATGGCAGCCGCCCTCGCGCGCCGCGGCGGCATGCCTGCGGACCAGGCGCTGGCGGCGATCACGCGCGTTCCGGCTGAGATCCTGGGCATCGACGGCCGCGTCGGCAGCCTGGCGCCGGGCAAGGACGCCGATCTGGTCGTTCTCAGCGATGACCCGACGCAACTGGCGGCGAGCGTCCTGCGCGTCTACGTGGACGGCGTGGCGGCGTTTTCCGCGCCGGAGACCAAAGCGGTCGTGATCCGCGCCGGGCGCATCTGGGTGGGCGACGGCTCGGTGGTGCGCGACGGATCGATCCTCGTCGAAGACGGCAAGATCAAGGCCGTCGGGCAGCGCGTCGCCCAGCCTCCTTTCTCACAGGTTATCGACGCCGGCGCCGACGCGTTCGTCACGCCCGGCTTCATCGACGCCCACGGCCATCTCGGTCTGGAGGGCGACAAGTCGGCCGCGTCGGCCGATCTACCCATTCACCTGGCGATCGGCGTCGCGGGGCTGGACTTTCTGCGCGTGGCGCGCACCGGCGTGACGACCGTGATGCTGGCGGCCTACAAGGTCGCGGCGGACGGCGGACGCATCGCCGCGATCAAGACCTTCGGCGCCAACCGCGACGACATGGTGACCCGCGACGTCGCCGGTCTGAAGCTCTCCATCAAGGGCAAAGATCCGCTGACCGCGATCAAGCCGCTCCGCGACACGCTCGAAGCCGCCAAAAAATACGACGAACAATGGAAAAAGTACTACGCCGATCTCGACAAGTGGGAGAAGGACAGAGCCGCCGGCGTGAAGCGCGCCGACAGCGTCAAGACCGAGGATCAGATCGAGACGGGCAAGGTCGATCCGATCACCGGCGTATGGGATTTCAAGCTCAGCGGCGGCCCGCTGCCCGAGGAAGTCACCGGCAGCATGACGCTGCGCCTGACGGGCAATCAGATCGAAGGCCGCATGACCGCACCGGGCGCCGATGAGGAGGCCGTGCTCAGAGGCACGCTCGAGGGCGACGCGGTGCGGCTCGAAATCGAAGTGCCCGAGGAGTTTCCGTTCGGCAATCCGACCATCGAAGCAAAGCTCGACCGTGCCGATCACATGGCGGGCAAGGTCAACATCGGCAACCAGTTCTCGCTCGACTTCGACGCGACGCGCACCAGCAAGGAGGCGGTCGAGTTCAAGGTGACGCGTAAGAAAAAGAAGACCAAGGACGGCCGCCCCGAGCCGCCGAAAATCAACGACTCGCTGGAGCCCTGGCGCTCGCTGCTGGCGGGCAAGATCCCCGCCGTAATTGAGGCCGAGACGGCGGCCCAGATTGAAGCGGCGCTCAAGCTGTTCGTGGATGAGTACAAGACGAATGTGGTGCTGCTCGGAGCCGAGGACGCCGCGGACATCATCGACCAGGTCAAGGCCCGCAAGGATGCGGTCTCGATCATCGTTCCGCCGCAGATCGCCCGGCTTCGCGACCGCGTGCCCTACAGCCCGGCGGCGGACCTGGCCGGGCGCGGTGTTCGCGTGGGGCTGCAGAGCGACGCGGAGGATGGCGCCCGCAACCTGCCGCTGATGGGGCTTTTCGCCGCTCAGGACGGCCTGGGCGGCGACGGGGCGCTGCGCGCCCTGACGATCGACGCGGCCAGGATGTACCGCATCGACGATCGGCTGGGCTCGATCGAGGCCGGCAAAGACGCCGACCTGCTGATCTTCTCGGGACACCCGTTTGACGCCGGCAGCCGGCTGGAGCGCGTGATCGTCGCGGGGCGCGAGGTGAGAGATGAGTAGCGAGTGTCGAGTGGCGAATAGCGAGTTGAAGGCCGAGGACCGAATGTCGAATGTCGAATATCGAATGTCAAATGGGGCGTGCTCGCGCCACCGGCGGCGATTGCTTGCGGCGGTCCTTTCGATATTCGCCATTCGCCATTCGACATTCGCCGCGCTGGCGGACGACACGCCGGCCGCCGCCGGCGCCGCCGCCGCGCCCAAGCTTGCGTTCCGCGTGGCGAAAGTGCTGAGCCTGAATGACCAGGATGACGTCATCAACGACGCCGTCGTGCTGGTTTCCGGCGGCAAGATCGAAGCGGTCGGGCCGGCGTCGCAGGTGAAGATCCCGGACGGCTACACCGTTCGCGCGTTCTCCGAAAACTGGATCGTGCCGGGGCTGGTCGATTGTCACGACCACATCGCCGGCAGCCTGAGCGACCTGAACGACATGGTCTACCAGACCAACCCGGGCTTGAACACGCGCGCCACGGTCGAGCCGAACAACGAACTCATCAAGCAGGCCCGCACCGGCGGCGTCACGACCGTGCTGCTCATCCCCGGCTCAGGCACGAACATGAGCGGCTTCGGCACCATCTGCAAGACCGCCGGCGACACGCCGGACGACGTGGTGGTTCGCTCTCCCGGTTCACTGAAGATCGCGCAGGCCGGCAACCCGGAGTGGTACTTCGGCGGAAACAACCGCAGCTTCATGAACTGGAACACGCGCCAGACGCTGCTCAAGGCGCTCGACTATCACCGCGCCTGGGAGGCGTTCGAGAAGGGCCAGACGAAGAAAAAACCCGCCTACGACCCCGTCTGGGATGACTTCCGCGGGCTGTTCCGACGCGATTTCCCGGTGTCGGTCCACACGCAGATTTACCAGGTCGTGATGACGACCGTCACCATGCTCTCGATGAAGCTCAAGCTCTGGACCGTGATGGACCATAGCGAGTTCGACGGCTGGAAAACGGCCCCCCTGGTGCTCGCCAGCGACGCCTGGACCATACAGGGGCCGCGCGCGTTCCACTTCGACACAGCCGCCCGCCGCATGTGCGGCAACGCCAATGGCTGGTGGAAGAACGGCGTGACCAAGCTCGGCCTGAATACCGACGCCCCGGTCATTCCGCAGCAGGAGTTGTCCTACCAGGCGACGATGGGTTGCTGGTACGGCTGGACCACCTATCCCGCGATCAAGAGCGTGACCAAGGTGCCGTCCCAGGCGTTGGGATTGTCCGACCGCGTCGGCAGCATCGAGGCCGGAAAGGACGCCGACTTCGGCGTCTGGACCGGAGATCCGCTCGACCCGCGATCGGCCTGCCTGTTGCTGATCGTCAACGGCAAAGTGGCGTATGACGGGACGAAGGGCGAGCGGCCGAGACCGTTTTGAATAGCGAGTAGAGAGTAGCGAGTAACGAGTAGCGAGTGAAAGACGCGAGCGGACCAATACCTACGGGTGCCATGCCGACGGCCTTTGCGTCGGCATGTCCGCACGTCGAACCGCGCCGTTCGATGGCGTGACGAATCGACGAATACGTCGTCGGACGCGGAGGTCCGACGCTACGGCCGAAACCGACGCCGTGAAGGACTCAGAATGAGACGACGGATATTCGGAATTCTCGCGCTGATGCTCGCGGGCGCGCCTCTCGCGGCTCGCGCCGCTGATGTCGCCAATGGCGGCGACGAGGCCGAAGAGCGCTTCACGGTCATCAAGGCCGGCAAGATCATCACCGTCAGCGGCAAGGACATCGACGACGGCCTGATCGTCATCGTCAACGGCAAGATTCGAAACGTCGGCAAGAGCCTCGAATACCCCGGCAACGCCAAAGTGATCGACGCCGGCAACCGCGTCGTCATGCCCGGCCTCATCAACCCCCATTCGCGCTTCCGCCTGCCGCCCGTGCCGCGCGACGGCGTGCACGCCGACAAGGCCGTCGCCGATGAGTATTTCCCGCACGAGCCGGACTACGAAGTGCTGCTGGACGCCGGCTACACGTCAATCGCTCTGACCCCGCTCGGGCCGCAGATGCCCGGCCGGGCGCTGGTGACGCGCACCGGCGGACCGGACAAGGAGAGGGTGCTCAGCTCGCCCGCCTACGTAAAGGTCGCACCCGACAAGAAGGCCTTTCTGGACGCGCTCGACAAGGCCCAGAAGGAAATCGAAAAAGTCGACAAGGCCCGCAAGGAATTCGAAGACAAGCAGAAGCAGGCCAAGCCGCCGGCCTCGCAGCCGGCCGCCGCACCGGGCAGCGCCCCTGCCTCGCAGCCAGCCAGCGCCCCCGCTTCACAGCCGGCGTTCACCCCCCCACCGATCGAGCCGGCCTATCAGCCGCTGGTCGACCTGATCCAGAAAAAGGAAGGCGTGCAGGCGCTGATCGAGCTGCGCGGCGCCTCGGACTACCTGCACTTCGCCGACGTGCTGGAGCGGTTCGACGTCGCCCACGCCTTCGTCTGCCGCAATCTCGGCCGCTCCGATCTTTTCAACGTCGCTGACAAACTCGGAGAGAAAAAAGCCCGCATCGTCCTGTGCCCGACGGTGAACGTGGTTCCGTTCTCGGCCGAGCGCGTGAACGTCGTGCGCGAGCTCAACCTCGCCGGCTGCGAGGTGTCGCTGGCGCCGATGACCGACGCCGACGCCGAAGCGTCGCGCGTCCTGCGCCGCGCGGCGGAACTGGTGCGCGATGGCTGGAAGCGCGAGGACGCCCTCAAGGCGCTCACGCTCAATCCGGCCCGGCTGCTGGGCCTCGACAAGCGCCTGGGCACGATCGAGAAGGACAAGGACGCCGACCTGATCTTCCTGGATCAGGACCCGCTGCGGACGACGGCTCGCGTCCGCGAAGTGATGATCGCCGGCGAAATCGTGCGGCGCGTGAAGGAAGAAACCCGATGAATCTCGGATTTCGGAAGACGAATCGCGGGCTCGACGGGGCGACGGCTCCGCGCTGGGGGACCGGTCTCCGACCGGTCTCACTTCTGGAAGCTGCTTTGATTCTCACACTCGGCGTCCGCCTCGCGCTGGCCCAGGACCCGATCGCCGCGGAGTCCCAGCCGGCCTCGCAGCCTGCGACGCAACCCGAGTCCCAGCCGGCCGACGCGCCCGATTCCCAGCCCGCGTCCGCCGCCGCCTCGCGCACCGCCAGCAAACACGCCGGAACCTCCACCGCCAGCAGCTCGACCCAGGCGGCGGACGAAGAAAAGGACCGCTACCTCGCCGTCATCAACGGCGTGGTCTACACCGTCACCGGCCCGACGCTGCCGGGCGCGACGGTCCTGAGCAAGAACGGCCGCATCGTCGCGATCGGCGCCGGCGTGCACCTGCCCGACGAATGCGACGTGATCGACGCCGCCGGCATGAACGTCTACCCCGGTTTCGTCGCCGCCGGCGCGGGCGGGATTCATGGCGGCAGGCCGATCGAGCACTCCACCGACGTGTACGGCCTGAACATGACGATCGCTCTCGCCGGCGGAATCACCAGCGCCATTTCCGGCAACGACGTGGCCAAGCTCACGCTCGGCAGCACACAGGACATGCTCGTTCGCCGCGATGCGTTCTTCAGCCTGCGTTACGGCTCGCGCCGCCCGCTCGAGCGGGCCGAGGTGCGCGCGGACCTGGAAAAGGTGCGCGGCTACCTGCGCGATCTGAAGCGCTACGAAATCGACAAGTCCAACGATCCGGACGCCGAAGCGCCCGACAAGGATTTCCTGAAAGGCAAGTACGAGGACTACCGCAAGCTGCTGGCCGGCGAGACGACCGCCGTCGTCCAGGCCGACCGCGCCAACGACATTCTCACGGCGGTCGAGCTCGCGGACGACTTCGGCTTCCGCCTCGTCGTTCGCGGAGCAATGGAGGCCTGGACCGTCGCCGGGCGCCTGGCCCGCGCAAACGTCGGCGTCGTGATCACGCCGCGGACGATCACCGATCCGGATGAGCGCTTTAACCGCCCCACCGGCTCAACCGTCGAGAGCGTCCGCATCCTGCGCGATCACGGCGTGACGGTCGCGGTCACGTCGCCGGTGCAGAGCATTACGACCTTCGGCCTCGGCGGGCGCGACCTGCTGCACCTGAACATGGAGGCGGCTTTCGCGGTCCGCGGCGGGCTGAGCAACGAGGAGGCGCTGCGAACGATCACGATCGACGCGGCAAAAGTGCTCGGCGTGGACGACCGCGTCGGCTCTCTGGAAGTGGGCAAGGACGCGGACCTGATCGTCACGGCCGGCCCAGCGCTGCACTACACCACGCAGGTGCACTACGCGGTCGTCAACGGCCGGCGGGCGTATGAGAAATCGAAGGAGACGCTCTTCGCCCACATTCGCCCGAAGGGCGAGGCCAGCGAGACAACGTTTGACGACCAGTGGCCGCGCCGGCTGGAGTGGCCGGAGCAGGTCGTCGAACCAGCGTCGCAACCCGCGGCGGCGAAAGACAAGAAAAACCACGGAGATACGGAGACACGGAGAAGACGGGATAGAGCGAAATAGCGGTGGGAGATTTCCGAAAACGGTCCCAGAAAACCCGCGCGCCCTTATTTCCTCTATCCCCCTAGCCCCGCCTTTCTCCGTGACTCCGTGACTCCGTGGTTCAATTGACTGGAGCAAACTCGCAGATGTCCGTCACGCACGTTGAAGTTCAGCAGGTCGGCGCCCTGGTTCGGCGGCACTATGAGCATTTCGACCGCGTTCTGAGCGAGCTGCGGCGCGTCATCATCGGGCAGGAAAACCTGCTGCGTAAAATGCTGGTGGGACTGCTGGCCGACGGGCACATGCTTCTCGAAGGCGTCCCCGGCCTGGCCAAGACGACCGCCGTCACCACGCTCGCCCGCTGCATGGCCCTTTCGTTCAAGCGCCTGCAATTCACACCTGACCTGCTCCCGGCTGACATCCTCGGGACAATGGTCTACCAGGCCCGCGACGGCTCCTTCGAGCTGCGAAAAGGCCCGATCTTCGCCAACATCATCCTCGCCGACGAGATCAACCGCGCCCCCGCCAAGGTGCAAAGCGCCCTGCTGGAGGTCATGCAGGAGCGAAACGTCACCATCGGCGGCGAGACGCACGCGGTCCCGCAGCCGTTCCTGGTGCTCGCCACGCAGAACCCAATCGAGCAGGAAGGCACCTACCCGCTGCCCGAGGCGCAGGTCGACCGCTTCATGCTCAAGCTGCTGGTCGATTACCCGTCGCAGCAGGAAGAGCGCCAGATTCTCGACCGCATGGCCACCACGCGCGGTATGCCGACCGTCTCGGGCGTGCTCGACCCGCAGCAGATCGTCGAAGCCCGCGCCGTCGTCGATGAGATTTTCATGGACGACAAGATCAAGGATTACATCGTCTCACTCGTCCACGCCACCCGCCGCCCGGAGCAGTTCAACCTCAAGATCGGCGACTGGATCGAGTACGGCGCGTCGCCGCGCGCGACCATCTTCCTCACCCTCGGCGCCCGGGCGATGGCGTTTCTGGCCGGCCGCGGGTACGTCACGCCGCAGGACGTGAAGGACATCGCCCCCGACATCCTGCGCCACCGCGTCATCATCAGCTACGAGGCGGAGGCGGAAGAGAAGACCAGCGACGACGTCGTGCGGCACGTGCTGGATCACGTCGAGGTGCCGTAGCGGGGAGTGCAGAATAGCGAATAGCGAGTAGCGAATAGCGAGTTGAATCGGCACACCTCCGAGCCGCGACCGTCTGTATTTCCGAGCCGCGACCGTCTGTATTTCCGAGCCGCGACCGTCTGTATTTCCGAGCCGCGACCGTGAGGGAGCGGTTCCTCATCCGCCGCACCCATTCGGAACGCACCCGTTCGGGAGCAACCAGGAACCAACCGCTCTCTCGCCGTCGCGGCCACACTAACCGCTCCCTCACGGTCGCGGCTCGGAAAGCCGACCAGTCGCGGCTCGGAAATACAGACGCCCGCGGCCCGGCGCACCCAATTCTGAATTGCTCCGCAAGAATCGGATTGTCCGGCGTCTGATCGCCTGCGAAGATTGGCTTCAATGAGACAGGAGCTGATCATGAATAACGCCGCCAAGAGCAGCCTCGAAGCTCACCGCTGGAACGCCGTCCGTACGCGCAGCCTGCCGGCTGCGGATCCGTTCGTCTTCGCTGTCCGCACGACGGGCGTGTATTGCCGGCCGACGTGTCGCTCGCGCCTGCCGCGACGGGAAAACGTGCGATTCTTCCCGACGCCGCTGGAAGCCGAGCGAGCCGGCTATCGCCCCTGCAAGCGCTGCACGCCGCAGCTTGCGGATGCCTCGGCGCCGCACCGCGACGCCATCCTGCGGGCGTGCCGAGAGCTGGACGCCGCCGCGGCGCCGCCGGCGCTGAGGGAGCTGGCCGCGTCGGCCGGGCTGAGTCCGTTTCATTTCCAGCGCGTCTTCAAGAAGCTGGTCGGCGTATCCCCGAAACAGTACGGCGCTGCGCGGCGGGCAGAGCGACTTCGCGCGTCGCTGCGACGGTCGGTGCGGCAGGGACAATCCGTCACCGGCGCGATCTGCGCCGCCGATATCGCGTGTGGCAGCGGCGCGCAGCGGATCGCGGCTGAATCGCTCGGCATGTCGCCGGGCGCGTTTCGCGCGGGCGGCGCGGGCGCGACGATCGGATATGCGATCGTCTCGACCGATCTCGGGCCGCTGCTGGTCGCGGCGACCGGCAAGGGCGTCTGCTCGATCGAATTCGGCGACAGCGCGTCCGCGCTCCGCGCTTTGATCCGGGAGCAATATCCGAGCGCGACGCTTCACGAGGGCGGACGGCGCATCGCCGCGCTCGCGCGGCGGGCGGCGCGGCTGGTCGCGTCGCCGACGACGGACGCGGCTGCACACCTGACGCTGCCGCTCGATATTCAAGGGACGGCGTTCCAGCGTCGCGTGTGGCGGGCGCTGCAGCACGTGCCGACAGGGAAGACGACGACGTACGCGGCGCTAGCGAAAGCGGTCGGCGCGCCGCGGTCCGTTCGCGCGGTCGCACAGGCGTGCGCGGCGAATCCGGTCGCCGTGGCGGTGCCATGCCATCGGGCGATCGGGGCGGACGGCGCGCTGCGCGGATATCGCTGGGGCGTGGAGCGCAAGGCGCGGCTATTGAGACGTGAGCGCTCCATGTAGCTCCTTGTAGGGTGGGTTGAGCGCAGCGAAACCCACCGGCACCTTTGGAAACCGCTCGAACCGCCGACGTGGTGGGTTTCGCTGCGCTCAACCCACCCTACTCTCCTGCCTGGACATCCGCGACGCGAAACGGCGGGCGCGGCGCGCCGTTCCGTGGGCACGCGCATGCCCAATCCTCGTCATACAAACGCGCGGCGACCCAGTGCGAGAAGCTCGACCAGCGCCAGGCGTGCGGACAGAGCGCGAGTCCGTGTTTGACCGGGTTGAAGTGGATGTATTCCACGTGGCGCTGATAGTCCGCGTCGTCGCGGATGCGGTGCTCCCAGTAACGCCGTTGCCAGACGCCGCGCTCGCCATTCCGAAGGCGCGAATCGCTACGGAGCGCTTCAGCGCCGCCGGCGCGGAGGAACCGTCGAGTAAACTCGGACTTGATCAGGCGCCAACGATCAGAAAAGTCGCCGTCTTCCGGCGGGAGCGTCCAGATCATATGAAGGTGATCCGGCAGCATCACAGCGGCGATGATCTCGAACGGATGCGCGGCGCGGACACGCGCCATCGACGCACGAAGCAGGTCGACCGTGGCGTCCGTGTTGAGGATGGGCCGACGATCGGCCGTGACGAGCGTGAAGAAATAGGTTGCGCCGACTTCGCGCCAACGGCGATAGTCCGGCATGATGCGCCTCGCTCGGGCGGTGGGTTTCGCTGCGCTCAACCCACCCTACCCTAATTCCTCGGCCAGCGTCTCGCGGACGACTTCTTCGATGGTCGTCACGCCGTCGTAGATCGCCATCAGCCCCGACTCGCGCAGCGTGCGCATGCCGCGTTTGCGGGCTTCCTGGCGCAGCACGGCCGTCGAGGCGTGCTTCATGATCAGCTCGCGGATTTCATCGTCGGCGATCATCATCTCAAAAATCGCCAGCCGCCCGCGGTAGCCGGTGTTGTTGCAGTATTCGCAGCCCTGGCCGTAGAAGAACGTCCGCCCCTTCACGTCCTCGGGCGTCAGCGCCAGCTCCATCAGTTGCTGCTCGGTCGGCGTGTACTCTTCCTTGCAATTGGTGCACACCTTCCGCACCAGCCGCTGGGCCACGACCGCTTCGAGCGTCGCCGTCACCAGGAACGGCTCCAGCCCCAGGTCAAGCAGGCGGGCGATCGAGCTGGGCGCGTCGTTGGTGTGCAGCGTGCTGAAAACCAGGTGCCCCGTCAGCGACGACTGGATCGAAATCTGGGCCGTCTCCAGGTCGCGAATCTCGCCCACCAGGATGATGTCCGGGTCCTGCCGCAGAAACGAGCGCAGGCAGCGGGCGAAGGTCAGGCCGATGTCCGCCCGAATCTGGCACTGCACCAAGCCGTCGATGTCGTACTCGACCGGGTCTTCGCTGGTCAGGATCTTGACGTCCGCGGTGTTCAGCTCGCGCAGGGCTGAGTAGAGCGTGGTCGTCTTTCCCGAGCCGGTCGGGCCGGTGACGATGATGATGCCGTGCGGCTTGTTGATGAGTTGGCGCACGACCGACAGCTCGTCCTCGCGCAGCCCGATCTGTTCCAGGTCGAGGTTGACCTGCGTGCGGTCCAGCACGCGCAGCACCACGCTTTCGCCGAACATCGTCGGCAGGACGCTGACGCGCAGATCAACCGGGCGGCTCTCTACCAGCAGCTCGATGCGCCCGTCCTGAGGCAGGCGGCGCTCGGCAATGTCCAGATTGGCCATGACCTTGATGCGCGAAGAGATCGCCATCGCCACGTACTTGGGCGGCGGCACCATTTCGAAAAGCACGCCGTCGATGCGATAACGCATCTTGAATTCATCTTCGAACGGCTCGAAGTGAACGTCCGACGCCTTCTCGCGAATCGCCTGAAGCAGCACGAGGTTCACGAGTTTCTTGACCGGGTTGCTCTCGGCCATCTGCCGCAGCTCGTCCAGGTCGATGCTCTCGCCGCGGCCTTCAAAACGCGTCAGGTCCTCGTCGTCGCGCATGTCGGCGACGAGCTTGCCGATCGAATCGCCCTCTTCCTCCGGGTAATAGCGGTTGAGGGCCTCGGTCATTTCGTCCGGCGTGGTGATGCGGGCGACGACGTTGAAGCCCATCAGCGTTTTCAGGTCATCGGTCGCCTGGAAGTTATCCGGGCTGGCCAGCGCCACGCCGAGCGTGTTGGTCTCGCGGTCATATTCGGTCGGGATGATGCGGTAGGCGTGCGCCATCTGGGCGGGGATCAGGTCGATCACGGCCTTGTCAATGTCGATATTTCCAAGCGAGATCGACTCCATGCCGACCTGCGCCGCCAGCGCGCGGTTGACGTCCTCCTCCTTGACGTAGCCCATCTCGATCAGGAGTTGCCCCAGCGGCCCGCGCTGCTTTTTCTGAAGCTCGAGCGCTTCAGACACCTGCGCGCGGGTCACCTTCCCCATCTTGATCAGGATGCGCCCCAGCGGACGCCCCTTGAGCTGCGAGATTGGTACCGGCTCCGAACTCATCCGTTGCTCCCTGCCGGCGGGCGTTCGCCGGAAAACCTGATTTTTACCCGCACCGGCCCGATATTGGTATCCCACCGACCCGGGGGGTGGACTTTCCGAGCCGCGACTGTGAGGGAGCGGACGCTTGAGAACCGCTTGCTTACGCGCGCGGCTCGGATCGAACCTGTTTCTCAATCGAGGGGCGGCCGCGATATAATACTGCGATGCTCTGAGGCGGACCTAGCCGCGCGGACGGACCGACCCCGATGGGTCCGCGTTCGTCGCCGCGGCCGCCCGGTTTGCGCTGCCGGGTTTCAGCCGATTCGGACCCCGCGATTGACGGGCTGGATGCCTGCGGCGCGCGGCCATGAACCGGCCGTAGGAGATACCATGTCATTCAGGAATCCTGCCGGCCTCGCGGCGGCGGCCGTGCTGTCGGCGGCGTGTTTTGCCATCCCCGCGGCTGCCGACGTGCTCGTCCTGCAGCCGGTGAAAGACAACACGATGCTCGACTCCGCGCCGGATTGGAGCAACGGCGCCGGGATCCACACATTCGCCGGCCGCACCAACATCGGCGGCGTGCACCGCGGATTGACGCAGTTTGACATTTCCGGAATCAGACCCGGTTCGACCATCACCGCCGTCTCGCTCCAGCTTTACATGTCCAAAACCCGCGCCGGCGGGGCGAACGTCACGCTGCACCGCCTCACGGCTTCGTGGGGCGAGGCGACGTCCAACGCCGAGGGCGAAGAAGGCGCGCTGGCGCCCGCCGCGACGAACGACGCCACGTGGAATCACCGCTTCTATCCCGCCACCGCCTGGACAAGCCCCGGCGGCGATTTTATTGCGACCGCCAGCGCCACCACGAATGTCGGGGGCACGAACGGCTACTACACGTGGTCTTCCGCCGGCCTCGTGGCGGATGTCCAGGGCTGGTTGAACAACCCGGGCACGAATTTCGGTTGGATCATCCGCGGAAACGAAGGGTCGAACGGCTCGTCCAAACGGTTTGACACGCGCGAGGCCGGCGCCGGCTTTCGCCCCATCCTGACCGTGACCTTCACCCCCCCGCCCGGAGCGTGCTGCATCGCGGGAAACACGTGCGTCTCGGTGAGCGAGGCGAATTGTGCCACGCAGGGCGGCACCTACCAGGGCGACGGATCGCTTTGCACGCCCAACCCGTGCGTGCAGCCCATGGGCGCCTGCTGCTTCCCCAACGGCTCGTGCAGCATTCGCACCAGCGGCAACTGCGCGCCCTTCGGCGGCACGTACCAGGGCGACGGAGCGAGCTGCACGCCCAACCCCTGCCCGCCGCCCACCGGCGCGTGTTGCTTCCCCAATAGCAGTTGCAGCGTGCTGACGCAGCCGGGCTGCACCACGCAGGGCGGGACCTATCGCGGCAATTTCGTGGCGTGCACGGTCGGGCTATGCCCCATGCTGCTTGAGCCGTTCGTCGATCCGCTGCCGCTGCCGGCCGTGGCACAGCCCGCCAGCGGGCAGGCGGGCGGCGCCGCCCACTACAACATCGCCATCACCGAGTTTTCGCAGCAATTGCACCGCGATCTTCCGGCGACGCGCCTGTGGGGTTACGGCGGCACGTATCCGGGGCCGACCATCGAGGCGCGGCGCGATCTGCCGGTGACGGTGACGTGGGTCAATGATCTGCGTGACGCCCAGGGCAATCTGCGCACCACGCACTATCTGCCGGTCGATCCGTGCATGCACGGACCGGACATGACCGGTTCTATGCCGATGACGGTCACGCACCTGCACGGGGCGCGGGTTCGCCCGGACAGCGACGGGTATCCGGAGGCCAGCTTCGCGCCCGGCGAATCGTCGACGCTCTACACCTATCCCAACATCCAGCAGGCGGCGACGCTCTGGTATCACGATCATGCCCTGGGGCTTACGCGGCTGAACGTCTTCATGGGACTGGCCGGGTTCTACCTGCTGCGCGACGCGGAAGAAGACGCGCTGAATATCCCCCGCGGCGAATATGAAATCCCGCTGGCGATCCAGGACCGCACCTTCAACACCGACGGCTCGCTGCGCTACCTGGCGCAGTGGAACGACCATTTCTTCGGCGAGCTGATGCTGGTGAACGGAAAGGTCTGGCCCTACCTGAATGTGAAGCGCGGCAAGTACCGCTTCCGCCTGCTGGACGGCTCCAACTCGCGCGTCCTGACCCTCTCGCTCTCGAACGGAGCGACGTTCTGGCAGATCGGGACGGACAACGGTCTGGTGGCCGCTCCGCTGGCCCTGACCAGCATCACCCTGGCGCCCGGCGAACGGGCCGACATCGTCATCGACTTCGCCCCGCTCGCGCCGGGGACGCAGGTTATCCTGCAGAACTCGGCCCCGGCCCCCTACCCGGGCACGCCCGGCGTGGGCGTCATTCCAAACGTGATGAAATTCATCGTCGGCGCGCAGGCCGGCGACACCGATCCGCTGCCCGCCTCGCTCGTGCCGTTCTCGCCGATCTCGGACGTGGCGGCTTCGAAGCGGCGAACGCTGAACCTGCGAAGTGGATTTGACCCCAATTGCGGCCACGACATGTGGACCATCAACGACCTGCTCTGGGACGACATCACCGAGTATCCGCGGCACGGCACCACGGAAGTATGGTCCTGGGTCAACCGCTCCGGTGTGGTCCACCCGATGCACATGCATCTGGAGCCGCAGCAGCTTCTGGATCGGCAGGATTTCGTGATCGTGGACGGCCAGGTCGTGCCCTCCGGGCCGCGCGTGCCGCCGGCGCCCTACGAAGTGGGCTGGAAGGACACGTTCCAGGCCCTGCCCAACCAGATCACGCGCGTGATCATGTACTTCAACACGTACACCGGGAAATACCCCTATCACTGCCACGTGCTCGAGCACGAGGACCACGAGATGATGCGGCAGTTCGTCGTGGTTCTGGAGGGCGATCTGGACTGCGACGAAGCAGTCACGGTTCTCGATATCAACCCGTTCATTCTGGCGCTGAGCAATCCGGCTCAGTACGTGATCCAGTACCCGGACTGCGAGATCAACGCGGCGGACGCGAACCGGGACGGGCAGATCAACGTGCTGGACATCAACCGGTTCGTGCAGATTCTCTCGGAGCAGTAGCGTCGGACCTCCGCGTCCGACGGCGCGCGGCGCGGCGGGAAACTCGGTCGGACAGGGAGGTCCAACGACCGCGGGAAACGCCGTCGGACGCGGAGGTCCGACGCTACGGGGCCTCGCTCACTCGCGGTCCGGCTGCGTCGCCGGCGGGCGCCAGGAGAGCGCTGCGTCGAGCACCACGTCGCCTCCGGCAAAGAAATCCGCCGACGCCATCTCGACGCGCACGTCGGGCATCAAAGACTCCACGTCTTCGTCCGTCCGCTTGAAGAACTTGGTCGAGTACTGGACGACCAGCTTCGAGCTGGGCAGCGTGAACGTCTTCACCTCGCCATAGGCGTTCGGCTTCTGACCCGTGGGGTAGCCCATGAGGATCGCCCCGTCGATGCGGCGAAGCGCTTCAGCGTTCAGCTCGGCGGAAGAAAACGTGTTGCGCCCGATCAGGATCACGAGGCCGCCGGGCCGGGCGATGGTTTCACGGCTCTGCAGCCCGACCAGCATCGGCGCCAGCAGCGCCGAATTTCCTCCGCCGTTGCGGCGCAAATCGAAGACCACGCGTTCGACGTTGTTTTCGTCAATGGCGGTCAGCGTTTCCTTCGACCAGTCCGGGATCGATTTGAACGCGGCGCTCGTGCATTGGTCGTACCAGACGTAGATCGCTTTTGAATCGGGAATCAGGTGGAAGCCATACGTATCCCGCTGCCGACGCCGCGACGGCGACTGCTTCGTCACGTCATCCGCCGGTGCGATCTTCCACTCCGCAGCCGATACCGACGCAGACGGCGTCAGCGTGATACTCAGTTCCTTTCCGTCGGCCGTGCGAAACGCGAACGCGGCGGCGTCCATGTCATCGATCACGCCGCCGGCCTTAAGGTACTCCGGAACCGCCAGGTGCCGTGCGGCGACGCGTTCGAATGACGCGCGGTTCTCGACGGCGGCGAACGGCACGACCGCCTTGGCCGCATCGTCGACGCTCTTGTCGCCCACGCGCAGCAGGCGCGCCTTCAGCAGGCCGGCGTGCGGCTCAGTCGTCGCCGCGACAAAGACGCCGTCGCTCAGCCATGCCAGCACGAGTGGATACTGCCGTGTGAGCGGCCGGGCGGGCGAGCCGACACCCGTATGCGCATCGCCGATCATGGCGACCAGCCGCTGAATCTCGACCGGGATCTGCCACGCGGGCAGGTCGGGCAGCCGGTCGCGCAGCTTGCCGGCGGCGGCTTCGAACTCCTCCCGTTTGATCTTGAAGAAAGGATTGAGGTGCTTGGTGGCGAGCCCCTCGACCAGCGCGGTGAGGTCGTCAGACCAGTTAACGTCCTCCGCCGCTGCCTGTGCGGACAGCGCCGGAATGAGGACGGCGGCGGCCAGGAGTTGAACCAGCGCTCTGCGAAAGATCATGGCGAAGCTCCTCATCGAGATGACAGGCGAATCCTGAATTCACTGCGGCAGTCACGCTGTTTGTATCTTAATCGGGTGGGACGGGCGTCTCGCCCGTCCCGCGCGACGGGCGAGACGCCCGTCCCACCCAATTCCTCGTCCCACCCAACTCCTCGGTCGAAAATTGTCAAACTGAATCGGCGCACGGGGCAACGCGGATGGACCCAGAAATCCCGGCAAGCCCGCTGGCTTGTCCGAACCCGCCGCGCCAAGCGGCGGGGTGAGGTCCGGGCGCGTTCGGGGCGGCGCGCCGTAAATTGACGACGAGCGCCGAACGCACGTCACCCCGCCGCTTGGCGGCGGCGGGTTCGGAAAGAAAGCCGCCCACCCGGAAGATTGGGCGCACGCGGCAGCGGCGGGGAGCGATGGGATTTCGGCGGCCACCGCCCCTACTGCGCACGTTGTTCGAACCGGATCGGCGTCGAGTACGGTCGCCAGCCGGCGTCGCTTCGCAGGTAGACCTGAAGCGTGCGGCGGCCGGGCGTCGTGCGCAGGGTGGAGAGGTCCAGTTGCAGCGAGGCGATTTGGCCGGGCGCCAGCGTCAACTTGAACGCCGTCGCGAAGCCCGTGCGGGCGTCAGGCACCAGGTACGCCAGCGGATCGCCGTCCAGTCGCACCAGCGGCGCGATCTGGGCCGGTTCGTCCCCGCGGTTTTCCAGGTGGACCAGCGCCACGGCGGTCGTGGACCAGAACGCGGCGCCGTCGGCGGTGCGTTCCGGCGTCAGCTCAATCACCGGCGGCACATCGAAACGCACCTCAATCGCCGGCGGCGGCGGCGGCGACGTTGACACGCTGGCATGCAGCGACGACTTGTCCGGCAGGTCGAAGACGGCCCGGCATTCCCACATCGAGCCGAGATCGGCCAGCCGCTCAATTCGAACCAGGCTTGATGCGGGAGGCTGCGGGCCAGTCTTCTTGAGCCGCAGCGTGACGGCCAGCTTCTCCAGCGCGAACGGGTGCCGATTCGCGACGGTAAACGAGAGGCTCGGCTCGCTGCCGTCGTTGCGGCCGTCGACCGCAACCAGCATCCGGCCGACGGCCATCGACGGCGGCAGCGCCGGACCGCCACTGTCGCCGGGAATCTGCACGCTGTCCCGCTCCAGGTCGACGACGCGGAAGTGCGGAACGCCTTCGGCCCCGTCGCGCGGCGCCGGGCCGGCCCGCTGCGTGCGGATGTAGAGCAGCGGCGCGGCCTCGGTGACCAGGTTACGAAACTCGCGCCCGTCCCAATCGCGGTGGCCGCCGGCGAAATAGAGACCGAGCCGGGCTGACTTCACGAGATCGGCGAGTGTTCCATCCTGCTGCCAGCGCCGCAGCAGATTCGGCGATGAGTCGTGCCCGACGACAAAGGTCAGGCCGCGGGGCGGCGGAATCGCGGCGCTCTCGATCCAGTGCAGTTGCCGGCGGTCGTCGCTGACCGGCGCCGCCGGCAGATCATGCAGCACGATCCCGCGATGCGGTCCGACATCGATCCGGCCGATTGGCTCCGCCGCGGCGAAGCGGGCGTAAAGCTCCGGCTCGTCGTGGTCGCCGCAGGCCAGCAGCGTCGGCGCGTCGAAACGCGCCAGGAAGTCCATCACCTGCTGCCAGCCTGTCTCGCGCTGCGGCCAGGTCGCGTCAAGGTAGTCTCCTGTCGCGACGATCAGCGTCGGATTCACAAGATTGACTTCTTCGACCAGCCGTGGTTCCAGCTCCGGCCCGCACAGGTCGCCGGCATTCAGATCTGAAAGATGAACCAGGCGCACCTCATGGCCCGGTGCGCCGACTGCGACGCAGTGGCGCGCGACCGCTTCGGCTCGGTCGATCCGAACGACCAGGTCATACGTTCGCTCGGGAACGTCGGGCGGAAGCGTCGCGTTAATCACGCCGGCGGCCAGATCGGCTGCGGCGGAGTCGGGCAGCGCCAGCGGGTAGGCGCGCGACGGCTCGTCGCGTCGCAGCTCGACGGCCACTTCTCCCGGCTGCTGAATACTGAGCCGAATCGGCAGCGTTGCTCCGGGGGCGACGAACAGCGGCCGGCCCTGCGATGGGGCGAGGATTCGTGCGGGAGAAACGGCGTCAGTCTGCGGGGTCGCCGGGGCGGGAGCCGGAGCGGGAGTCTCGGACGCGCCGGCTGCGGCGGCCGCAGCGGCCGCGGCGGCACCACACAGCACCGAGAGCATCGCAATGATCGAGCGGGTCGGCAATCGGTCTTCCATGACCGGACTCTGGTTCAGCGTGTCGGCGTAGGCAGCGGTCGGTCTGGGGGACCGGCCTCCGGCCGGTCTGTCGTACTTGCCGCGGGGCGCGAAGACCGGCCAGAGGCCGCTCCCCCAATGTGACCCCAAGCCCGGCGAAGTGGGCGGCTTGCCCGGCGCGCGGCGCACTCCTATTGTGTCATCGTGAATAACGACGACTTCGCTTCAACCGGCCCCGCAATTCGCGCCTGGCTTCAAAATGAGCGTCGGCTGGGCGTGACCCATGTGAACGCTATCCTTCCCGCCGGCAACCCGGCGGCGCAGCCCGCCTCGGCCCAGCGAGCACCCGTCCCCGGCCCGGCTCCCCGCGCAACGCCTGCGCGTTCGGCGGTTTCCAGCGGCGATGGCGCCGTTGCGGCGACACCCGGCCGACGTGCACCGCAGCCGGGCGGAATGCTCCCCGCGTTTGAATCCGTCGGCACGGCGCCCGGCGCCGCGCGACTGACGGTGATCCGCGATGATCCATCGTTGCCGCCGGTCGGCACACGCGAACTGAGCGAAAAGGATGCAGCCGAGGCTCTGGCGGAGCTGGATCGAAGCCATGTCCGCGGCTGCCGCAAGTGCGTGCTGCACGAGCGCCGCACGCAGACGGTCTTCGGCGTCGGGCGCGCCCGGCCGGACATCGTCTTCGTCGGCGAGGGCCCCGGCCAGGACGAGGACGAGCAGGGGTTCCCGTTCGTGGGCAAGGCCGGGCAGCTTCTGACGCGCATGATCGCGGCCATGACGCTGACGCGCGAGCAGGTGTACATCTGCAACATCGTCAAGTGCCGCCCGCCGGGCAATCGCACGCCGGTCGAGGAGGAGATGGCCGCTTGCTCGCCCTACCTGCTGCGTCAGCTCGCGATTCTGCGGCCGAAGGTGATTGTGGCGCTGGGCCGTCCGGCGTCGCAGTCGCTGCTGGCGACGACCATTCCCATTTCCAAGCTCCGCGGGCGCTTGCAGGATTTTCCGCCGCCGGAGCTGGCCGGGCTGGGCCTGCCGGCGGCGAAGATCATGCCGACGTTTCACCCGGCCTATCTGCTGCGTGTTCCGGGTGAAAAGGCCAAGGCGTGGGAGGATTTGCAGGAAGTGATGCGGTTTCTCGGGCTAAAACCGTCGTCGTTATAGCGTGACGATCAGTGCCGCGAGTGCAGGAGAGCGCTGGCCGTCAGCCCGCGAAGCGCAAGCGAGCGCGGCTGCCGGCAGACCTGAACTCGCGCGGCAGCCGCGCTCGCTTGCGCTTCGCGTTCCGACGGGCGACGCAGCATCGCGCGCGGTCATTTGGATTTCGTCAGAGCGCGAACCCCGCCAACCCGATCTCGAATTCGTCACCCAGAATGCGGCGCAGGTGCGCCACCCGACCCGCAAATACCAGCGGCGGCTCATTGAAACGCGCGATCTGCACCTCGACCCGTGCGCCGACGCCCGGCGCGGCCGCGGCCTGAATCGCCAGCCCCGAAGATGAGACATTCACAGTCGTCCCGACGAACTCGCGGCGCCCGTCCGCATCGGCGATCCGCAGCAAACAGGGAACGCGCATCGCCCGGCGGCTTTCGCATCGGCGTTGCGAGCGGGGCGGACTCACCGCGGCGTGTGCGGCGTGCGTCGATTGAAATGCGGCCGGTGCGAGCATCGGTGGTCCATCCGTGCGGGAATTTGGGGTGGGACGGGCGTCTCGCCCGTCGCACGGGACGGGCGCGACGCCCGTCCCACCCATGATGCACCGTTTTTCATTGGCTACACGAGCGTGCTTCTTCTATCGACCGATTCGGATACGCGCTGAAGCTGCGCACCACGTGAACCGCGCCGACTTCGGCGCCGGGACGCCCGAATACCGCCTAGCCCGCATATTTCATCAGTTGTCGCTTGGGCTGCCGGTTGCTGTGCGTTCGGGTTGGCGTGGGTTGTTTGTGTGGTTTGAGCGGTTTTGGCGCGCAGCGCCCCCTTACCCCCGGTCGCGATTCGGGCTGTTGGGGGCTACGCCGGGGCGGGTCGCCGGGGCGGGCCGGTGCGTAGGCGGGCGAGGATGCGGGCGAATAGTTCGTGCAGGGGATAGGCGCTCGACAGGTGCAGCACGACTCGCCGAACGCTGGTGACGATCCGCGCGGCGACCTTGAAGAGCCTGAGCCGGATGGTGTCGGTCTGGGCCTGCGCCAGTTCGGTGTCGAGCAGCGCGGTGCGGCGCAGGTGCTCGACCAGCACGTAGGCGGCGCTCGACAGCAGCAGCCGGAATTGATTGGCGATGAACGCGTGGCAGCTGGTTCGGTCGGCGAACAGCATGAGCTGCTGCTCCTTGATGCGATTCTCCATCTCGCCGCGCTGCGTGTAGAGGTCGTCGTAGATCTGCTGCGGACGGCGATCGATGAGGTTGGTGACCACGAAGCGGACGTTCGGGCCTTGCGGCAGATGTTCGGCCTTCACGATCACGCGCCGCGCGCGATCCCAGGTCTGCGCGGCGTACTCGAATTCGTGGAAGTTGCGCACCTTCTGATTCGCGGCCTCGAATTGTGCCTGGGCCGCCGCCATCCACGGTGCGACCTGTTTTTCGAGCGTTTTGTTGCGCGCCAGGCCCAGCACGTACTGCACGTCGTGCCGGTCGCACCAGCGCATCAGCCGCCAGCGGCAGAAGCCCGAATCGCCGCGCACGATGATCCGCACCGCCGGCCAGACCTGCCGCAGCCGCGTCACCAGCAGCTTGAGAATCGCGGCGCTGTGCAGAGCCGCATCGATGTTGCTGGGCCGCAGATAGCTGACCAGCAGCCGATCGCCGCAGAACACGTACAGCGGCAAAAAGCAGTAGCAGTCGTAAAAGCCGTGAAAGAAGCGGCCGTCCTGTTTGCCATGCAGCGGGTCGTGCGTGGCGTCGAAGTCCAGCACCAGTTCCGCCGGGGGCGCGTCATACGACGCGATGAACTGCCCGACCAGCGCCGCCGCCAGACGCCCCAGCGCTTTGCGATCGACGCGATTCTCCAGCCGGCACAGCGTCGGCGCGCTGGCCAGCGGCGCCGCGGCGTCAGGCGTCTGCTCGGCCAGAACCGCAAACAGCGGATCGCTGCGCAGCGTGGCGTGATCGTTCAGATCTTCGTAGCCCAGCGCGATGCCGAAAATCCGCTGCGCCAACATCGTCCGCTGCGCATGCACAATCTTCGCCGGATCACGCGGATCAGTCAGACACCCGGCCAGCGCCTCGACCAGGCCCACACGCCGATCCACTTCCCGCAGCAGCAACCCGCCCGCATCCGTCGTGAGCCGCCCACCCGCAAAATCGCCCACAATCTTCTGCCGCCCCAGACTGGAAAACAGCAACCCCTGGCCGTTACACTCTGTCACACGTGGCCTCCTTGCCTGAACACTGGCGAACCTCTAGCAAGTCCCCAGTTTACAAGGCTTCGAGGCCATGTCTATTTCAACGCAGCAACGAACTGATGAAATATCCGGGCTAGCCACAAGGAAAAACAACGTGACCCCCGCGTGACGCTCCGCCGCCGTTCTCACCCTCATGGCAGGACCGGGACGCGAAGCCCGGCGATGCGAAGTGAGACGAGAACGCAGGAGCGAGCCATGACCTGGAAACTGAACAACCTGACCCTGAAGGCGGCGATGAGTGGAATGATGCTGATCGGACTGATCGTGAGCGGCCTGGGTACCGTGGGCTGCGACGAGATCAACCCGGCCCGGCTGGCTGAAATCTACGCCCTGAACGCCCCCAGCGCCGTGCAGGACGCCGTCGCCACCGACGATGACAAGATGGACTTCCGCAGCGGAGTCATCCGTGGCTCGCCCCCGCGCCGCTAAAGCGCGGACCGGTCGCCGGCGCGGCGCCCACAACATCCATGATTCACCGCTCGACGGCCGCGCAAGCGGCCGCCGAGCGAGTGCTCCGCGCCGGCGTCGTCAGACAAACGTCCCGGCCGGCGTCCGCGCGGGCGGGTAGACCGCTCGAATCGCCGTCAGAATCGTCCGTGTCGCGGTCGACTTGTTGAGCGTGTAGAAGTGAATCCCCGGCGCTCCGCGCTGCAGCAGCTCGAGGCACTGAGCGGTCGCGTGCGCCACGCCCAGCGACAACACCGAGTTCGGGTCGTCCTGAAGCCGGCGCAGCTCGGCCAGAAGTTCTTCCGGAATGCTCGCGCCGCACATCTGCGTAAAGCGCTCGACCTGCTTGACGTTCGTGATGGGCATGATGCCGGGAATGATCGGCACCCCGATGCCCGCCGCCCGGCAGCGCGACACGAAGTCAAAGTAGAAGCGGTTGTCGAAGAAAAGCTGCGAAATCAGAAACTCGCACCCGGCGTCCACCTTCTTTCGCAGGTGCTCCAGGTCGTCCTCCAGGCTGGCCGCCTCGACGTGTTTCTCCGGGTAGCACGCGCCGCCCAGGCAAAACCCGAAGCGCTGCTTGGCGAAACCCGCCAACTCGCTGGCAAAGCGAAAGCCGTCCGGATGCGGTGTGAACGCGGCGTCGCCGCGCGGCGGGTCGCCGCGCAGCGCCAGCACATTGTCCACCCGCGCGGCGGCCAGGCGTTCCAGCACGGCCCGGATTTCGTCTTGGCCCGCGCCGACGCAGGTGAGGTGCGCCATGGCCTCAATCTGGTAGTCCTGGCGAATGCGCGTCACCAGCTCGATCGTCCGCTCGCGCGTGCTCCCGCCGGCGCCGTACGTGACGGATATGTAGGTCGGGCGCAGCTCGCGCAAAGCGGCGATCGTGTCGCGCAGCGCGACCAGCCCGTTGTCGTCCTTGGGAGGGAAGAACTCGAATGAAATGGTCGGCCGGCCGCATGCCAGCAGTTCGCGGATGCGCATGAAGACTCCCTCGGCGGTTGACCGAGCCGAGGATTGTAGCGGAAGGTTCCAGGGCGCAGGGGCTGCTGGCTTCGCCTCTCGCACGACGGGGTGTGCCCAGAAATGCGGTCAAGTCCGCTGGCTTGTCCGAACCCGCCGCGCCAAGCGGCGGGGTGACGTCCGGGCGCGTTCACGGCGGCGCTTCGCAGATTGGCGCCATGCGCCGTGCGCACCTCAACCCGCCGCTTGGCGCGGCGGGTTCGGACAGACAAGCCCGCGGACAGACAAGCCCGCGGACAGACAAGCCCACGGACAGACAAGCCCGCGGACAGGCAAGACCGCGGGCGAAGATGCGCACCGAGCCTGCCGAATCGCTCGTTACACCCGCACGACCAGGATCACCACCCTTCCGGGCCCGTGCACACCCGTAACCAGGATTCCCTCAATGTCCGCCGTCTTGCTCGGCCCGGTGATCAGCGTCGCACAGGTCGGCGGCGAACGGCTCCCCGCGGCAAAGTAATCCAGGAGGTCCGGCAGCAACTGCGATTCCAGGACAATCGCAACGTGCAGCGGCGGAACCAGCGACGCCGATCGGCTCACGCCGCCGCCGCTTTCAATCACGATGCTCCCGGTCTCGGCAATCGCCGCAGCGACACCAGTCACGGCCGCCCGAACGGCAAACAGCGACTCATCCGAGCGATCGTCAACCATCCGGACTGACGCACCCTGCAACGCCTGCCGGATTGCGGTGCTCTGCGGCAGGAAGTCAGGCAATTCGAGCAGTGCGTCCGCCGCGCCGGCTTTCGCCAACAAGTCGCTCACGCGCCCCGCCAGCTCGGCCGCCGTGACGGTCTCCGGCTCGCTTCCGGCCGCCTTCGCCGCCGTGATGAATCTCGACACCCGGTCGTCGGCCGACGTCAGTTGTCGAGTCACCGCCTCCGCAATGTCCGGCGGCGGCGAGCCGTCGGACGCGACCCGCCGCGCCGTCCGCGCGATCAGCTCAACGACGACCGGCGGCAACGCCGCGCTCGCGGTTCGAGTCGCGTCAGTCATCGGCCAACTCCTCTGCCCATCTCTGCCGGAACGTCTTCACCGCCGGCGGCGGCAGGTCGCGAAACAACGTCCACGCCTTCAGCGGCCCCGGGCCGCCATCCACCCAGCCCCCCTGCCCGCCTGGCAGCGCCAGCCGCAGCCCGGCCTGCGCCCACGCGTACAGTCGCGGCGACATCATGACGCGCTGCCACAGCTTCATTCCGAGCCGCTTGTCGAGCGGCAACCGGTCTTTGTGCGTCGCCCGCAGCCGCACAAGCTGTCGCGGAATGTCGATCTTCACCGGGCAGGCCGCGAAGCACGCCCCGCACAGGCTCGACGCCCGCGGCAGGTCGTGATGTCCGGCGCTCGGCGTAAGCAGCGGCGACACCAGGCTGCCGATCGGGCCGGGATACACGCTGGCGTACGCATGTCCGCCGATGTTGCGATAGACCGGGCAAGCGTTCAGACACGCCCCGCAGCGAATGCAGCGCAGCACCTCCGACGACTCCCCGCCCAGAAGCGCCGAGCGGCCGTTATCGAGCAGCACGATGTGCAGCTCCTCCGGCCCGTCGATCTCGCCCGCGCGCCGCGCGCCGTTGATCAGCGTCGTGTACACCGTCAGCGGCTGCCCGGTGCTGCCGCGGGCCAGCAGCTTCAGAAACACCGCCAGGTCCGCAAGCCGCGGAATCAGCTTCTCGATGCCCATCAGCGCGATGTGCACGCGCGGCCGCGTCGTGGACATGCGGCCGTTGCCCTCATTGGTGCAGATCACGATCGTGCCGTTCTCAGCGATCGCAAAATTGACCCCGCTGACGCCCAGATCGCAGCGGCGGAACACCTCGCGCAGGTAGTCGCGCGCCAGCAGCGAAAGTCGCGTCGGGTCTTCTGTGTACTCGACCCCCAGCTCGCGCTGCATTGCGGCCGCAATCTGCTTGCGGTTCTTATGGATGATCGGCGTAACGATGTGGCTCGGCCGGTCGCGATCAAGCTGCACGATGAACTCGCCCAGATCGGTTTCGACCGTCCGTACGCCGGCCGCGAGCAGCGCATCGTTCAGATGCACCTCCTCGGTCGTCATGCTCTTAACCTTCACCGCCAGCTTCGACCCCTTGGCGCGGGCGATCTCGACGATGATGCGCCGCGCCGCCGCAGCGTCGTCCGCGACGTGCAACTGCGCTCCCGCCGCGACCGCATGACGCGAAAATTGTTCAAGATAGCGCGGAAGCTGATCGAGCGTGTGCTGCTTGATCCGCGCCGCCAGCTCGCGCAGCCCCTCCGGATCGCGCAGCGCCCGCATGCCCGCTTCGCGCTGATCCACCTTGCGGATCGTCGCCAGCCGGATCGACTGAATCACCGGGGCGTCGGCCATCGCGGCGGCGATGCGTTGCTCAAGTGTTCTGTAGCGTCGGACCTCCGCGTCCGACGGCGCGCCGATCGCCGCCACGTCCGCCGTCGGACGCGGAGGTCCGACGCTACCGCTGCGCGCCTGCTCCATCACGCCGGCTCCATCAGTCCCAGCGACTCCGCCAGGCACTCCGCCAGATGCTTGAACCGCAACGCCAGCCCGCGGCGATGGGCCGCCCCGCTGATCTGCATTCCGCACCCGCCCTCGTTGCAGATCACCAGATTCGCCCCGCTGCCCATCAATTGCTCCAGCTTGTCCCGCGCCATGGCTTCGCTCACTTGAGCAAACTCCACTCCGAACATCCCGCCGAAACCGCAGCACAAGTCCGCTCGCTCCGGCGGACGCAACCCCGCGCCTCCCGCCGAAAGCGCCGCCTCCAGCTCCGCCGCTGAAAAAAGCCCGCGCGCGTGGCAGGGATAGTGGTAGCTGAACGGCTCGTCGATGCGCAGATGCTCGCGCAGATCCACGCGCAACACGTCACGCAGGAACAGCATGAACTCATGCGTCTTGCGCGCCAGCGCCGCCGCGCGCGGATCGTCGTGCAGCAGGTGCGGTAGATGCAGCTTCACCATCGCCGCGCACGACGCCGAGGGCGTCACAACCTGCTCATACGGCTCAAATACGTCGAGCATCCGCCGCCCGACCGCGGCCGCCTCGGCGTGAAATCCGCTGTTGTACGCCGGCTGCCCGCAGCAGGTCTGCCCAGCCGGAAACTCCACGCGGCAGCCGAAATGCCGCAGGACGCGCACGACCGCCTCGCCCACGCGCGGCGCGAAGGTGTCCGTCAGGCAGGTGATAAACAGGCCGACCTTCACGCCGCCCCTATACCCGCGCCGCGACGCACCGTCCAGCCGCGCGGCGGATGTGCACAGACCTCCGGCGCCGATCGCCACGAGCACGTACATTTCGTTCAGGATGTACGCAGGCAGATCGGCCGTGTTCTGCTTCGGCTCCGGCAGTGCTGCTCGCCCGGGGGCGGGGCTTCGAGTACGAAGCCCAGCCTACTCGCTACTCGCGGCTTCGGTCGAATGAAAAACGCGGCGTGCTCGCGCAGCACATCACGCAAGCACGCCGCCAACGGGTGCCGGCCCGTTACGTCAACTAGCGCCGCCGGCGCATCACGCACATTGCGCCCGCCGCGCCCAACAGCAGCAGGCTGCTCGGCTCGGGCGTCAGCAGCACCGCGATGTCGTTGCCGTCGCCCGTTCTTCCCAGCGAATCGGTCCCGGCGAAGGCGTAGTCAATCGTCGCGAAGTACCCGCCCGGCAGCCCGATGATCGAGCCGAATGCGCCGATCACGGCGTCCGCGCCGTCGTTGGCCACGAGCAGGTAGCTCTCGTTCACGATGTACGCCGGCAGATCAGAGAGCAGCAGATTCAGGACCGCGCTCGCCACCGTGACCGTGCCGGTCACTTCCAGCAGGTCCGCTTGCGGTGCGCCGCCGTTGTTCAGATCAACCTCCGCCCGCAGCGTTCCCGCGAGCGTCAGGCCGCCGGTATTAAACACGCCGATGCTGCTTCCGGGCGAGATTGTCCCGCCGCTGCTCACGACGATGTTTCCGCTGGCCGTGCCGGTTCCCTCAAGCACGGCGCCGCCGGCGACTGCGATAATGGTGCTGGGCAGCAGACCGTCAACCCGCAGCGTGCCGGTCGTCACGTCGATGGTTCCGCCATGGGTGCTCGAGCCGCTCGACATGAACAGCACGCCGTCGCCGGTTTTCGTCAGCAGGCTGCCGCCGGTCAGCGGTCCGGCCCACTCGGCCGTTATCCCCGCGCCGACGTTGGCAATGGTGTCGCCCTGAATCGAGATCGTGTTGTTCAGGGTCGAATTCTCCAGCGGAATGAGCGAAGGAACGCCGCTGCCGATCCGCGTCGTAATCGTGCCGCCGGGCAACGCGCCGTTCTCGTAGCGAACGAACGAACTGTTTCCGCCGAGCAGAGTGATCGGTCCGCTGCCGCTCCCGGTCCCCGTGAATGTGACCTGCGCGGTGAACCCGCTGTTGCCGATCAGGAAGCCGCCGTCGTTGGAGACCGACCCGCTGAATGCGGCCCGGCCGTTCGGAATAATGAACCGCGACGGGCCGGAAACGTCGCCCGTGAAGTTGGTCGAGCCGGATCCGCTGCCGCCGCCGCCCTGGAGATTGACCGGGCTGTAGAGCGTGATGTCGCCCGTGATCGATTGCGACCCGGTCGCGTTGCTCAAGGGCGACAGCCGCGTCACGGTCGAGAAGCCGAGCGCCGCACCGGCGGAGGTCAGCGCGCCGTTGTCAACGATGATGTCGCGATCGATCACCGCGTTTGCGCCGGCGCCCGAGAAGTTCAGCGTCGGCACCAGACCGACGAGGTTCGCGTCGTTCTGGGAGACGCCCAGCGTGATTGCGCCCAGCCCGGCGCCGATCTGGCTGGTGTTGATGTTCAACGTGCCGGCCCGAACCGAGAGCGGCCCGGCGAACGAATTGGTCGCCAGGCTGGTCGTGCCGTTGTATGTCGCGATCGTGCCCGACAGGCCGGACAGATCGCCCGCCAGCGTCGTCGTGGAATTCGCGTTGATCAGACCGTCCGAGCCGGTGATCGCGCTGTTGATAACGTTGGTGCCGCTGAAAAATACGCCCGGCGTCGATCCGAACGCGATCGTCCCGCCGCTGAATGTCCCGGTGCCCGACGTGTTCAGCATCATCCCGGAGCTGATGCCCAGCGTCTGGCCGGCGTCAATGGTCGTGGTGAACGCACCGGTGCGCTTGAGCGCATTGATTGTCACAGAACTCGCCACCGTCGACGCCGCCGTGATCGCCACGTTCGTCCCCGGGGTGTTGAAATCCAGCGAGTAGCCCGTGAACGGCGTCAAGCCGGTCGTGCCGTTGTAGCTCAGGAAATCCGACGAGCCGACGATGCGCGGGAGAATGTCGGTGCTGTCAGCCGCCGGCAGCGCGCCGTTCACGAACACCTTGCCTGCTGCGCTCAGCGTCGTGCCGGTCACTTGCAGGGTGGCGCGATTTCCCAGCGTCAGGTCGCCGGCGATCGTGACCGTCGCCGTGCCGCCCGTGCCGTTGGGCGTGATGTTGAAGGTGTTGTGTCCGCCGACGATGTCGAGCGCGCCGAACGTCTCTGAGGCGGCCTCCGTGGTGCGGCCGCGGTAGATGAACGTGCCGTCGCGAAGTTTCATCGTCGCGTCGTCGCGGATACGGTCGTTGTTTTGCGCCGCCGGGATATTCGGTTGATTGTTCCCGCTGGCGCCGATGGCCGCGTTGTTGTCGAGAATGAACGAGCCGCCCGCGTAGGCCTCGATCAGCGTGGCCGACTGGAACGAGCCGTTCGCCCCTTGCAGGCTGAAAGAGCCGCCCGCCGGTCCCGCCGGAATTCCGGCGATCTTGATCGACGTGGAGGCGTTCGTGCCCGTGGCGACGCTCGTGCCGCTGTTGAGAATCGTCGCGCCGGCGTAGGTGTTGTTTCCGAAGAGCCCAAGCCCGTCGATCGAGCCGGGCACGCCCGCGGTCGTCACACCAATCGTCTTAAGCAATGATCCGTTCGAGATGCTGCCCGTGAACATCAGTGCGCTGCTGAGTCCGATCGACGACGTAAGCCCCATGCGAATGACCTGCGTGCCGCCACCCAGGTCGAAGTTGCTGGCGATCGTGTTGCCGGCGTTGTTGCCCGTCACGCCGATCACGTTGATATCGCCGAGCACCCGAAGCGTCCCACTGCCGATCACGCCGTTGTTGGCGTTCAGAATCGGATTCCACGGCGCCGGCGGGTTCTGGTTCGTGAAGATGAGCTCTGAAAGCGTGACGTTGTTGCTGCCGATGTCCAGGTACCCGTTGCCGATGCTGACCCGCGTGTTCGACGGCAGCGCCGTTGCGTTCTCCGCCACCAGCGTCCCGCCCGCGAGCGTTCCGAATGATCCGCCGATCAGCACATCGGTGCGCAACAGCCCGTTCGAAACGAGTGGAACGCCCGGCCCGGCGAAGTTGTTCACGCCGCTGAGCTTCAGCGTACCCGTTCCGATCTTCTGGAATCCCAGCGCGCTGTTGATGCCCGCGGAGATGCCGGCCGTCGCGCCGGCCGCAACGTTGACCACTCCGGTCGTCTGCGTGCTCGAGCCCGCCATGATGTTGATCGAACCGGGGCCGGCCAGCGAGTAGCCGTCCACCGTGAAGCTGAGGCTGTCGGCGAATACCGGCATCGCCACGTTGATCGCCCCGACGCCGCTGGCGCCAAAAACCGCGCCGTCACCGGCGGCGTTGTTCCACGCCGCGCCGCTCCAGTTCAGACTGACGTTGTCCCAAGTGAAGTTGGCCGAGCCGTTGTCCCAGGTGACATCGGCGGCTTTCGACGTGACAGTGGCCAGCGCCGCACACGTAATCGCGATAACACGGCGCGTCCGAATGCAATGTGCTCTCATCTCTCCTCTCCTGTGACCTCGCGAATACGGAGGCCAGCGCGTCAACAAGACTAACCGCAACCGAGCATTATCCTACCGTCCCGCAGTTTTCTTTGCAATGTTCTTTAGAGAAATCGCCAAGGAAAATCACAGAGTATTGCGACAGCACCTGCGCCTGGCTATCATGAAAGGCAGATGAGTAAGGCCGCCACGAGAACGATCGCGTCCAATAAAACACGCTTCGAGGACGACGTTGCGTCCGTCGTGAGACGAATCCGCGGCACGATTGCGGATTGCCTCATCTCAACCGGTACAAACGCCACGCGCCCCCAGATTCTGGCGCGCTCGCTGGGGCTGGATAAGAGCCTGAGTTGGAAAATCTGCCGCCTGCTGCAGGATGAGAATCCGGTCACCGCTGTCCCGCTCATTCCCGGAAAGCCCGGCCGGAGTATCCTCGTCGGGGCGCTGACCAAGGCCGGCGCTGAGCCGCGTCTCATCGCCGCCGCGCAGGCCGCGATGCACGACTTCGAGCGAATCATCGAGCTTCACGCCGGTGACCGCGAAAAACTCGAAGTCATGCTCGGTAACGTCACCAGCAACGGCCAGCGCGAGCGGGCCGAAGCACAACGCAAGCTTTCCTTTCGCGGTAACAGCGCCACCTGGGCCGTCCAGGCGAAAGTCCAGGTCTGTTCCAACTTCATCGCACCCGGCAGCGATCCCGCAAAAGCCGACCTTGCCTGGCTGAGCGGCCTGATCGAGTTTTCGCGATTGCGGCGCGACGCCGTCTGGGCCATGGCCGCCGCCCGCAAGACCGCCGACGACGGCACCGCCCTGCCGGTGGGCGAGATTCGCGCCATCGACCCGCGATACGATCGGGATGATGCGGTCCCGCTTATGGCCGATTTCTGCTCGCAGCCGCTGCCGGAAATTCGACTGCAGCGCGAGCGCGACGGCACGACGCGCTATGAGCTGGCCGAGGGGCATGTCGGCAACACCGCCACGACGACCTGCATCGTCGGGCTGTACGGCCGCAACTTCGTCCCCCGTTTCCGCGCCCCCAACGACACGCGCGGCGAACATTTCGCCCGGCTCAATACTCCCGTCGAAACGCTGATTCATGACCTGTTCGTGCATCGGGACCTGAGCTACGCCCTGTCTCCCCAGCTCCTGCTCTACAGCCAGATGCCCGGCGGACCGCTGTTCCCAGCCGACCACGATCGCGGCCGTCTGTCCGTGTACGACCCGGTGATTGACCTCGGCCGCGGGCCGCCGGACGTAGTGACGTCCGAGTTCCCGCGCTATGCGCAAATGGTCGCCGCGGTCTTCGAGCGCCTCGCGTGGAGAGCGGAGGAATTCCACGGCTTTCGCTTCCGGCTGCACTATCCTCCAATCCCCACGATTGCGGTCTGGCGCTACGAACTGGCGTAATCAGCGCAACGGCTGATGATCAACTGTGCCGAGACCGAGTCGTTGTTTCGGCAGATCCGTATCTGCAATGAGCGCCGGGGAACATGGAGACGCACGTTTGGCCGCGCCGCTGCGCACCGTCCAACCGTGCCAACGTGCGTCCCCCCACCGTAGTCCCCGAGGCGTCAGCCTCCGGCCAGCAAAGCGACGAACGGATTGATATCCAGCACGTTTACCTCGCCATCGCCGTTGATGTCGCCATTGTTAATATCGCAGTTCGGATACACCGCCGCGTAGGTCAGCGGATCCGACAGCGCCAGCACGAACGGGTTGATGTCGAGAATGTCGGTCGAGCCGTCGCAGTTCATGTCCCCCAGTCCAGACGCCGTCCCGGCCCCCGCCCAGAACCCGCCGGTCAGTGTGAAAGCGCCGCCGGACATGGCAGCCGGCATGGCGTCCGTCTGACCAATCGTCCCGGACAACTGGAACGCGCCGCCCGCGGACCACATGTCGCCACCGCCGTCGGCCGTCCACCAGTCGAGCGTGAAGTCGTCCGCCGCCGCAACGGGAACCAGGCTGCACAGCGCCGTTTCGAGCAGCAGGACGCCGACCAGCGCGATCGCCGACAGGAAATTGTGCCTTGCCATGACAGATCCTCCAGTCATGCGTGGGTGCCGCGGCCTACTTGATGATCCGAATCGCCCACGTGCTCGACGCCACGTCCTGCGCCGCCGCGTTGCCGTTGATCAGACCGATCGCCACGTTGTTGACGGCGCTGACACGCGCAAACGTGATCCCGTAGCCCGTCGGCAGGTTCATCCCCGGGCTGGCGACGACCGCGTCGCCGACCGCGGCGCCCGTCAGGATGACGGTCATCGTCGTCCCCGCGCCGGAGGCCAGGTTGGGCGGATCGACCGCCACGCTGGCTGCGAGAATGCCGCGCGACGCGGTCGTCTGCAGCGTCCCGTCGGGAAACTTCAACCCGTCCACGCCCGCCGCCCCGCCGATGTGCAGCCGGGCGGTCGGCGCCACGCCGACGCCGACGTTGCCGGTCATGGCTTCGAATGTCATCGTGTCGCGCACCCCGGCCTCGTCGCGCACGATCAGGTTGTCGCTCTGCCAGCCGCGAAAGAACGGGAAAATCCACTGCCGCGTGTTGTCTTCGTACCAGTCGATTCCGCCGAGGCCGTCCAAGGCGCGCTCCACGCTCACGCCGCCTGTGACGTCGAGCGGTGTACCGCGGCTTGCCCCGCCGATGCCGACGTTGCCGTCCACATCGACGTAGAGCGCGTTCGCCGGGCTGCCGTCGGAGGCGTTGAGCCCGTTGTGGTAGTGATCGCTGCGCGAAACCGTCGCCGCCGAGCCGTTGCCCGCGAAACTGGCGGACAGCGTGACGGGGCCGCTCGCGCCGCCGCCGGTCAGACCGGCGCCGGCGCTAACGGACTGGATGTCGCCGACGCTCGCCCCGCTGCTGAGCGTCACGCCGTCGGGAAACCGGAAACCGCCGGACGTGGACTGAATCACACCGGCCACCGTCAGCGGCGACGTCGGGTTGTTCGTGTTGATGCCGACGTTGCCCGCCGCGCGAATCAGAAACTGGTTCGGACCGGTCGAAATGAAATCGGCGTTCGTCCAATCAGCCCACACAAACGTGCCCTCGTCGCCGTTGGTGTCGGGCCCGCCGACCTGCGCGGCGTCGCGGACCTTGGCCCGGCGCCCCGCCGCGAAGCTGTGATCGCCGCCGGCCTGGTTCAGTATTCCGCCACACGCGATCGAGAAGTCGCCGGAAGCGGTGTTCCCGTTCCCGCCTGGAATGACCGAACTGTCGCCGGTCGCGTTGTTGCCGGTTCCGCCGCCGACGCTGGCGTATGTCGCGGTCGCCGTGCCCCAGCCTCCGCCTGCAATCGTGGAATATGCGCCTGAGGCCACGTTGTTGTACCCGCCTCCCACGCTGGCCTGGTCGGCAACGGCGGAGTTGTTCCAGCCGCCGCCCACGGTGGTCCGCAGCGCGGAGGCACTGTTGGTCAGTCCGCCGCCGATGACGTTGCATGAGCCGGAAGCGACGTTGTTATCGCCGCCGCCGACCGAGGCCCGATCGCCCGTGGCCCGGTTAGCGTTGCCTCCGGCGACGGTGCTCCAACTGGCGGTCGCCGCGTTGTCGAAGCCTCCGGAAACCGTGCTGTACAGACCATCCGTGAAGTTACTGCTGCCGCCGCCGATGGTGCTGCCGCCGCCGTCCGCGGAGTTGCTCAGCCCGCCGCCAATCACCGCGGTCGCGCCCGTGACGTGATTGAACTTGCCTCCCGAGACGGTCGCCCCGTCGTCGCGGGCGGAATTGCCCGAACCGCCGGAGACCGTGGCGGCGCCGCCGAACGCTCGGTTGTTGTTTCCGCCCGCGATGGTGTCGTAGACCGTGCCGCCCTCGCCGACCCTGTTCGAAAGGCCGCCGCCTACCGTGCCGTAGTAGCCGTTGACCTCGTGCCACGAAATCGTGTCACCGCCGCCGGCGATGGTGGCGCCGAAAACGCCGGCCGCCACCACGTTTGCCGCCGCGCCGCCGACGATGTTGGGTGTGCCCGGGCTTGGCTCCAGGCGCAGCGCAGTCGTATTGTTGACTTTCAGAATGAGCGGCTGGCTGTCGAGCGTGCCGAGAAAGTCGACAGCCGGGTTGGTGCCGGCGTTGCCGGTGCAGTTCCACGCATTCACGTCGGCGACGCCGTCGATCGACAGGTCCCCCGTCACGTGCAGGTTCCCCGCGAAATAGCCGGCGAAGCCGCCGGGCTTCTCGCCGTAGACCGCGTAGGCCGGATCGCCGAGCTTGCCGAACGCGCCGCTGCCGATGTTGTATCCCATCACGCCGGCGTTGGAAGCCGACACGCCGTAGACCCCCAGCCCGCTGCCGCTCTGTCCCATTAGGGCGGTGGCTGCGGGCGTGTAGGAATGCAGATGTCCGCCGGGCGCGGCAATGCCGACGCCCACGTCGCCGCCGTTGTAGTAAATGACCCCCCCCGCGCCCGTCTGCCACGGTCCCCCGCCGCCGTCCAGCGCGTAGAGCGCCAGCGGCGCCGGAGTGATCGGCTGCCGCGGCGAGAGCGTCGTGTATACGCCGATCCCCGCCGGACTGCGGACCGCCACTTGCAACCAGCGCGCCTCGCCGGCTAGGGCGCCGGCCCCGAAGTCGAGTTGAACCGTGAACAGCCCATCGGCTACGACCCAGTTTGTGATGCTGATGGTCGTTCCGACCTGCCCCCCGGCGACAGCCGCGTCCCACAGGCTGAACTGGAAGTCGGCCGTGTCGGAAACCGGCGCGCCGAGCTTCTCCAGCTTGCCCTGGTAGGTGAATGCCGTCCCGGCCGGGGCGCGCTCCTGGGCGCGCGACGGTGCTGCCAGCACTGCAAGCTGAATACCGATCGCGGCACAGAGACCAACGATCGGCGGCAGTGGAATCAACGTGTCAACTCGAGAGAGAGCAATCGGCAATGAACCGGGCCGCGAATGGAAACGCATGTTCGGCCTCCTGAAGCGCGCAGCTCACCTGCATGAGCGCGCCGCGCCCACGACATGAAGCCCCCACAATCACATGGCCCCCGCACCCCGCCCGGTGACCACATCCGATCGACCGGCCAACGGTCAACCAGACCCGCTATTCCAAACGCGGCCCCTCGCGCCGTTTCAAATCAACGCGCGACACCCGGAACCGCCGCGCCGGCGAAAGACGCCGGATGAAAGCTCATCCACGACCCTCCCGCCGGACGAAACCTCAATTTGTAGTATAACCTACACTTCATGCATATGCCAAACAATCGCCGCAAGAAACTGCGGCGTGCTCGCGCCATCACGCCCGCAGGATCCGCTGCGCGGACCATTGACGACCAGGACGTGTGCCACCCGCGCTGCCGCGTGGCGGCTGAATTGACTCGAATTCCCGCCCTACGGCGACAACTTCGCCCGCAGATAGCGCCCCGTATGGCTCCCGGAACTGGCTGCCACCTGCTCCGGCGTCCCGGCCGCCACCACGCGGCCGCCGGCGTCGCCGCCTTCGGGCCCAAGATCGATGATCCAGTCGGCGGTCTTGATGACATCGAGATTGTGCTCAATGACCAGGACCGTGTTGCCCATGTTCACGAGCCGGTTGAGCACCGCCAGGAGCGTCTGAATGTCCGCAAAGTGCAGACCGGTGGTCGGCTCGTCGAGGACGTAGAGCGTGTGCGTTGCGAGCTTTGTCCGTTGCGTCGCGGAGTTGGGCAGCACCGTGCCGGCAGCCATCGGATACACCATGCCGCGGGCCAGCTCGCCGGCCAGCTTGACGCGCTGCGCCTCGCCGCCGGAGAGCGTGTTCGAAGGCTGGCCGAGCCGGATGTAACCCAGCCCGACGTCGGAGAGCGCCTGAATGCCCTGCTTGATCCTGGCGAAACTGTCGAAGAACTTGAGGGCTTCCTCGACGCGCATGTCGAGCACGTCGGCGATGCTCTTGCCGCGATAGCGAATCTCCAGCGTCTCGCGGTTATAGCGCGTGCCCTTGCACTCCTGGCACTCGACGAAGATGTCGGGCAGGAAATGCATCTCGATGCGCTTGGTGCCCTGCCCCTGGCAGGCCTCGCAGCGGCCGCCTTTCGTGTTGAACGAGAAGCGGCTCGCGTCGTAGCCGCGAATGCGGGCCTCGCGCGTCTTGGCGAACAGCTCGCGAATCTCGTCAAACACGCCCGTGAACGTGGCGGGATTGCTGCGCGGCGTGCGGCCGATGGGCGTCTGGTCGATTTCGATGATCTTATCGATGCGATGCGCGCCGACGACCCGATCGAACCCCGCCACGCGCGGCGTCGGCACGCCCGTGGCCGCCAGCCCGCGCCCCGCCCGGTTGAATGGGGTATCGGCCTCCAGCCGGCCGTTTCCTGCGTTCCCGGCTTCCAGCCGGCCGTTCTCGTCGGATCGTTCCGTCGCGACAGGGTTTTCGTCGCCGTTTTTCTGCCCGTTGCCGCGCGTGTCGCGATGCGCCACCGGCGGCGCTGCGATCGCCACCACGCCGCCGCCCAGCCGCCGCCGCAGCGCCGGCAGCAGCACCTGCGACACGAGCGTGCTCTTGCCGCTGCCGCTCACGCCGGTCACGGCGCACAGCACGCCCAGAGGAATCCGCACATCGACCTTCTTGAGGTTGTTCTCGCGCGCCCCGATCACCTCGATGAAATCCGTGTGCCGCCACTTGCGCCGCTGCGGCAGGCCGTCGTCGCCCGGCTCCGGCAGCGGAATCGTGTACTCGCCGCGAATGAAGCGCCCGGTGATTGAATTCGGATCATCGATGACCTGCTGCGCCGGCCCGGCCGCGATGACGCGCCCGCCGTGCAGCCCCGCGCCCGGCCCGATGTCCACCAGGAAATCGGCCGCGCGGATCACGTCCTCATCATGCTCGACGACGATGGCCGTGTTGCCGATGTCCACGAGCCGCCGGATCGCCGCGAGCAGCCGCTCGTTGTCGCGCTGGTGCAGGCCGATGGTCGGTTCATCCAGCACGTAGCACACGCCCACCAGTCCGCTGCCAAGCTGCGTCGCCAGGCGGATGCGCTGCGCCTCACCGCCGGAGAGCGTGGCGCTCGGCCGATCCAGCGTCAGGTAGCCTAGCCCGACGTCATTCATGAACTGCAGCCGCTGCCGCACCTCGCGCAGGATCGGCTCGGCGATGGCCGCCGCCTCGCCCTCGAAGCCCATCGCGTCGAACACGCCGGCGGCCTTCTCGATGGACAGTCGCGTCGTGTCGTGGATATTCAGCTTTCCAATCCGCAGCGCCAGCGACTCGGGCCGCAGCCGCGCCCCGCGACAGCCGGAGCAGACCAGCTCCGACTGAAACGCCGCCACGTTCGTGCGGGCCGCGTCGCTGCCCGCCGCGCGCAGCCGGCGCTCGAGGTTCGGAATAACGCCTTCGAACTCGACGCCGTAGCGCTTCAAATCCGCCGGCCGCGTCCCTTCCAGAATCACGCGCCGCAAGTCGGCCGGCAGGTCGCGGAACGGCGTGTCCGGCTTCACGTCGAACGCCCCGCACAGCGATTGCAGCATCTTCTGATAGACGCCGGCGTCCTTCTTCATTCCGCCGGACCAGGGCGCGACGGCCCCGGCCGCCAGCGAGAGCGCTTCATCCGGGACGATGAGTTGTTCGTCGAACCGCAGCGTCGTCCCCAGTCCGCCACAGCGCTCGCACGCGCCGTAGGGCGAATTGAAGCTCAGGATTCGCGGCGAAATATCAGGCAGGCTGATGGCGCATGCGGCGCAGGTGAAGCGCTCGCTGAACGTCTCGTCGGTCCAATTCACGTCCGTGCTCGCGCCGCCGCCGGTATCGACCTGAGCCGCGGCCCGGCCGTTTGAGTCGGCGCGGGCGACGATGACCGTCCCCTCGCCGATCGCCAGCGCCAGCTCAATGGCGTCGGCCAGCCGCGAGCGCCCGTCCGGGCGAACAATCAGCCGATCGACGACCACGTCGATATCGGCCCGCTTTTTGGCCGGAACGTCGGCCAGATCTTTGACGTCGCACAGCCGGCCGTTGACCCGCGCCCGCACGAACCCCTCGCGCGTGATTCGCTTGACGATCGGGGTGCGGTCGCCCGTGGCCGCGCGCAGCAGCGGCGCGAGCACCATGAGTTTCGTCTGCTCGGGATAAGCCTGCACCGCCCCGACGATCTGATCGACAGTGCGGCGCTGGATTTCGCGCCCGCAGCGCGGACAGTGCGGCACCCCCACGCGGGCGAAGAGCACGCGCAGAAAATCGTAGATCTCGGTCGTGGTCGCGACGGTCGAGCGCGGGTTCGCGGCCACCGCGCGCTGCTCAATCGCCAGCGTCGGCGGCAGCCCCTCGATGCGGTCCACGTCCGGCTTGCTGAGCTGCTCCAGGAAGTGCCGCGCGTGGACGCTGAGCGATTCGACGTATTTCCGCTGCCCCTCGGCATACAGGGTGTCGAACGCCAGGCTGCTCTTGCCGGAGCCCGACAAACCCGTCAGCACGACCAGCCGCTCGCGCGGCAAGTCGAGGCTGACGTTTTGCAGGTTGTGCTGCCGCGCGCCGAAGATCCGGATGAGCTTGGCTTCCAATCAGCCTCCGAGGCATTTCCGCCATTGGCCGCGCCGCCCGCCCCACCCCGGCGGCGCGCAGCTTTGGAAACCTCGGATTGTAGCCGATCGGGGAGATTGGGTGGGATGGGCGTCTCGCCCGTCCCTGGGACCGCGGGGACGGGCGAGACGCCCGTCCCACCCAATTTATTCCTAAGCCCCACCCTAAGCCCCACGGGGCTGCATGCCGTTGCGGCACTACTCCAGGTCGAGGTTCAGCAGGTACGTCTCCAGCGCCTTGCGCTTGGTTTCCTCCGTCGTCCGCAGCTCCGCCAACTGCTCACGCAGCTTTGTGATCTGATCCTCGAATTGGTCGAATCGCTTTAGCTGCCGCTGGTACTGGTCCGTGTTCTGCGGCAGCGTCTTCAGGTTCTCGCGCACCCGTCCCTGTTCGCCGACGGCCTCATTCACCTGCGTCTCGGTCGCCGCGCGCTGCCGGGCGGCATCGTCCAGCTCCGTCCGCAATTGCACGACCTTTTCCAGGGCCTCCTTGACCTTCGGGGTAATCACCGGCACGCGCAGCCACCAGCGGATGTCATCCACCGAGATGTTGCTGAGCATCAGCGACGAATCGCTCACGCTCTCCAGCACGACCGGCAGGTTGGCCGTCTTCTGCGCCGCCACCGGCACCTTGAAGCGCAGCAGCGCGTCCGTCTTGTCGTACGGTTCCTTCGGCTCGACCAGCTTCCAGTTCGTGTTATACGCCTGCTCGATCAGGAGGGTCTTGTCATTGTCGGCCTTGTTCTTGAGCTTGTACTCGCGGCGTTCGACGTACTTGTGCTTGTGGACCAGCACGCCCTTGGCGATCCGCAGGCTGACGATCTGGTCCACCGTCGGCTTCTGCTCGTGCGTCACCTCCGCACCCAGGTCGAGCGCGTAGGCGATGAGCCGCTTTTCGTTCGGCCGCAGGTCAGGCAGCTTCGCGTCGCCGGCGTAGGTGTTGCCGTCAAACAGCGTGATCGGTCCCTGCATGAGATGCAGCCCGGTCTTGTTAACGAGTTCGAGACCGTTGAGCGGATGCTTCGGGTGCGTCGCGGGGTTGTAGATGCTGAGTTTCTCGCCTTCCACCGAGTCATTCACGATCGGCAGCATGGCCGAATGCTGGCGCGGGATGCTGACGGGCGACTTGATCGAATACTCGAACAGCTCGCCGGCCTTTTCGGCGTTGGCGACCGAATCGACGCCGGACATGTCGAGCGGCACACCCAGCGACATTTCGCCAGCGGCGTCCGCCTGCTCGGCGAGATCCGCCCTGCCGGCGACGCCCCCGGCGCCGGCCTTGCGATCCAACGACTTGGCCATCAGTTCGCGAACCGCCGTCCGCGCCATCGGCGCCGCGGCGGGCGCCTTGGCCGCAACCTCCGACCGACCCAGGAACTGCTCGTCCCCCGCGTCGTACTCCGGCGGGCGCAGCGAGGCATAGAGCTCAAGCTGCTCCAACGGCCGCGGGACGTAGAGCGGCGTGTAGAGGTCCATGCGGAACGAAATCGGCCGCCCGGAGACGAGCGACAGGTGTACGTTGTTCCAGTCCTCTTCCGTCGCGTTCTCGACCGTCGCCCACCCTTGCAGGAAGGGCTTTTTGTCGGCCGAGAGCACGAGGCGGTAGCTTGTTTTCCAGATGGGCGTCTCCAGCAGATAGGCCGCCATGATGCGCCGCTGGCCCTTGCCGTTGAAATTCAGGACGACGCTCTTTTTGTCCGCGTCGTGCGCCAGCGTCAGCGTCGCCAGCGCTTTCTTCAGCTCGCCTGCGATTTTCTCGGATGCGAACTTCAGCCCCTGGACGGTCCGAACCTCGACCTGCTCGATTCCCGCGTCCGTGAGCAGATTGAGCACGTCGATTTCAATCACCTTGTCGGTTCCGCCGGATACCTGTCGCTTCTCGACGCCGACAATGACCCCCTTGAGCGCCCGCGGCCCGCCGACTTCGATCGGCTCGCCGCGAAGCTGGTCCAGAAGCTGCGGCAGCGTCGGCTTGCCGGTGATATCGACGCCGAAGCTGCGAAGCGTCTTGTCGATGGGGTCGCGCGAAGCGTAGCTGACGACGCCGATCGTCCCGCCGTCGAGGTCTTGAACGACGAGCGACTTGAGGATGTCGTTGATCTGGTCGGTGCGGAACTTCAGCTCGGCGCTGGAATCGCCGTCGATCTTGGCGTCCGCCTGAAAATAGCCGACGCCGCTGGAAAAGAGAGCGACGCGCGTGACGTCGAGGTCGGTCTTGGCCTGGGCGGCGGCCAGGGATGGCAGCAGTCCGCCTGCCAGCACCGCCAGCGCTGCGAGTCGTTGGGTGCGCTGCGAAAGGCGTCGATTTGCGTTGTTCATGAGCAAGTCTCCTCAAGGGCTGTAGCGGCCGCCTGCAACCGATCGATCGCCGGCCGGCACGGAGGCCGGCCGCTACCGGTCCAACGCCGGCCGGCACGGGGGCCGGCCGCTACCGGTTGCCTGACGGCGCGAAGTATAGGACAAGCGGCGTTGAGAGATTAGACCACCCGCCCCACGGTATGTTCCCGCCGCATAGAATTTCAGAACGCGAAGCGCAAGCGAGCGCGAACGCCGACAGAGCTCCGACCCTCATGCCCTCGCGCTCGCTCGCGCTTCGCGTTCTGACATCTGCCGCGCCTCCACGGTCCATTCGCTATTCGCAGTTCGCAACTCGCCATCCGGCACTCGCTACTCGATACTCGATACTCGCTACTCTTCACCTCCCACGATATTCCCGCAGCAGCGTCACCAGCCGCTTGAACGGCTCATGAAACGGCGCCTCCAGCTCCATCGGCGTCTCGCGGATCGGGTGCTTGAAGCTGATCCGCCAGGCGTGCAGCGCCTGATGAGGCAGCAGCGGCTCCTTCGATCCGCCGCCCGTCAGGTCGTGCTGGCTCACCATCCGCCCGCCATACATCGCGTCGCCGATGATCGGATGGCCGATGTGCGACAGGTGCACGCGAAGCTGGTGCGTTCGGCCCGTCTTTGGATAGAGCTTTACCAGCGTAAAGCCCCGGTAACGCTCGGCCACCTCGTAGCGCGTCACCGCCTCCTTGGCGACATCGATCTTGTTCCGAATGATGAACACGGCGAATTTCTCGCGCACCACCGGATGCACGCCGATGGGCGCGTCGATCGTGTCGGCGTCGAGCTGCAACTCGCCATGCGCCGCCGCAAGATACACCTTCTGCACCGTCCGCCGCTCGAATTGCAGCGACAGCCGCCAGTGCGCCTCGTCGTTCTTCGCAACCAGCATGACGCCCGTGGTGTTCTTGTCCAGCCGATGCACGATGCCCGGCCGGAACGGGTCCGACCCGTGGCTGAGCTGCGTCGAGTAGTACATGAGCGCATTGGCGATCGTCCCGGTCTGATCGCCGCGGGCCGGATGGCAGATGATGCCCGCCCGCTTGTTGATGGCGATGATGTCCTCGTCCTCGTAGAGGATGTCAACCGGGATGTTCTCCGGAACAACCTCGCTCGGTTCCGGCGGCGGAATGACCAGTTCCACCAGGTCGCCGCCGCACATTTCGTAGCTCGACTTCGTCGGCTGGCCGTTGACCGTGATCGCCCCCTGCTTGATCAACCGCTGAATCGTCGTTCGCGAGAGGTGCGGGAACCGCCCTTGAAGGTATTTGTCCAGCCGCCGCCCCGGCAGTTTACGGCGAATGCGCAGATGGACCCGCTCCGCCTGATCCTCATCGATGGGAACAGGACGCTCGAGGATGTCCTCGTCGGGGATCACGGCCGTCCGGGGCCGCCGGGTTGAGTCGCGGGAGGTTCAACCGGCGGTGCGGCCGGCGGCGCCGCGGGGGTCTGGCCGGCGCCGGGCGCTTCGGCCGGCGGCGAATCACTGCCCGGCGCGGGTGGCGGCACGTCGCCGGGCGGCGGCCGCGTCGGGCGAGGCTTGGAAACGTCGATCACCGGGATCGACGGCTGCGGCGGGCCGGTCAGCTCCGGCGGGGGCGGCGCGTCGCCCGGCGTCAGCACGACCGGCGTCTCCAGCCCAGCCAGCGAATCCAGACGAGACCGCGCCAACTCGCGAAATCCCTGCCCCGCGCAGCGCGGGTCATCGATCAGCAACTGATAGGCCCGCCTCGCTTCGCCGAAGTTCCGCAGCGACTCGTACACCGACGCCAGCCGAAACGCCGCCGCCGAAATATGAAACCCGTTCGCATCCGGCGAATCGATGATCGTCTTCAACTCGCCCGCCGCCTGGTTCAGCAGCGACACGAAATTCGCGGCGTCCTTGTCGGCTTTGTCGCACAGGATGGCCGCGGCGAAGAACCGCGCCGTGTGCTTCAGCCCCGGGTTCGAGCTGCTGGTCAGCCCGCGCAGGTTGTCGATGGCGACGTCCGGCGTGGTCGCCGCGCTGCTGACGAAAGACTGCAGGTCCTTCCAGCCGACCTCGCTGGCGCTGTTGGCCGACCAGCGCCACACGCGCCAAGCCACGAGCACCAGCAGGACGGCCAGGATGATCAGCAGCAGCCGCCGCGTGCCCGCGTCCAGGTTGAAATCGCGCAGCTTCGAGAGCGCCTGCGCCAACTCGTTTTGTTTCAGCGAATGTCTAGTTTCTGCGTCCATGAGCCTCTTTCAACGAGCGGGGACAGACGTCTCGCCTGTCCATCATCCGGGTGGAGCGACCGTCTGAGCCGTCCCGTTGAAACCCGGGTGGGACGGGCGTCTCACCCGCCCCCGCGGTCTCAGGCACGGGCAAGATGCCCGTTCCACGCAATATAATTCACACGCTCCGGCGCCCACATCACCTCTACCGTGGCTGCCGCACGGGCGGCGATCCGCTGCGGTCTGCTGTCGCCGCCGGCAGCGGGCGCACGTTCACCACCAGCGACGTCTTCGACTTCTCGCGCTTCACGCGGATCGAGCATTCCTCGCTGGAGCTCTGAAACCGGCTCATGTACGCGCCCTGCTCCAGCGACCGCTCGACCTGCGTGAAACCGGCCGACGGCATGTATTCCTCGTAAAACCGATGCACGGCGGCCGGGTCGGTGCTGCCGGTGTAGTAGAACCGCACCAGCCGAAACTGTCCGCTGACCGTGCCGTCGCTCTTTTCAAGCACCTTCGTGAACCCGTGCGGAAGCGGAATCCCTTCCAGCATCGGATCCTGCACGGGCGAAGCGGACGGCCCCTCGCCCGTCGTCCCGCTCTCACAGCCGCCGGCCGCCATCGCCGCGGCCAGCAGCACCGCGACCACCGCTTTCTGCCACGCGGAAGCAGCGCTGCAAGCAGCGCCGCAAGGGTCTCCGTACCGCCGCCGCATAGGCCGACCTCCTTGGTTGTGCCAAGAGGGTAATTTTGGCGCGGATGGCGTGATTCGTCAAACTGGTCTCTTCGCTGAGCACTGGTCAAGTTTGCGGGGAGCATCGGCGTCCCGCCGGAGCAATTCTGCGCTCGCACCGGCGGGACGCCGATACTCCCCGCGCCGGGATCAGACTTGACCAGCACCTATCGCTGGGTGACGGTCAAGTTCCTACTGCCACCCCGCCGCTTCCACCTCGCGCGCCATTCGCGCCGTTTCCTCGAGCAGCCGCTGATCGGCGGCGGTCATGTCCACTTCACGCCGCGACATGACGACGCGGGCGATCTGGATGATCTTGTCGAGCCGCGTCTGCACCACGCCGTCATCGGTCAGCCAGGAGAACGACGGAACGAATTTCGGCACGACGCTCTGTGTGAAGACGCTGGCCGCGACGCCGATGACGCAGCCGGTGGGCAGAACCGTGCCGATGCCGGTCTTGGCGTGGTCGCCGATGATCGATCCGATGAAGCGCTGGCCGCTTTCCACGCCGACGCCGTTGATGGCGACGCGAATAGTGCCGTACGTGTTCTTGAGGTCGCTGGTGACCGTGTCGGCGCCGAGGTTGACCCAGGAAGCAACGTAGCTGTGGCCCAGAAAGCCGTCGTGCTGCTTGTTGCTCTGACCGTGGATGATGCTGCCTTCGATTTCGCCGCCGACGCGGCAGACGGGGCCGATGGTGGCGCCGGCGCGGATAGCGGCGCCGGGGCGGATGATCGTCTTCACACCGATGTACGCCGGGCCCTCGACGACAGCGTTGGGCTGAAGCGTGGCGCCGGCTTCGATGTGAATCGGGCCGTCCTCGGCGTCGAGCACGACGCCCGGCTTGATCCTGGCGCCCGGGCCGATGTAGATGTGCCCGCGGTTCAGCAGATGGGCGCCGTCATAGACAGTGCCGGCGATGACGCCGCCGTGCTTGCATTGCCGCCGCAGCTCGGCGTCATTGGCGTGCATGAGGTCCCAGGGGTATTCAATGAGTCGGACGGCGCTGGGCAGCGGCTCGGGACGCAGCCGGCGGAGGAGGGCGGCGAGCCGCTCATCATTCAGAAAATCCTCGCGCGTCAGTCCGGCGAGCTCCTGCTCCGTGACGCGGGCGGCAATGCACGTGCCGCGCAGCTCCCAGTAGGCGCCGACCGGCGGCGGGGGGAGGTCGTCGGTCAGCATGGCGCGGGCGTTGACCAGCAGCCACGGCTGGCCGGGGACGGCCGGATCGAGCTTGATGCGCTCGGAGACGACGTCGTGCAGCGCCTCACGGACGAACACGCGCGCGAGCGTGGCGCCGGCGTGCTCGCGAACGCGGTCGAGCAGGTGATTGCAGCCGCAGCGCAGCTCGAACGCCGCCCGCAGCCAGGTGAGCGGGAGGAGCCGCTGCCAGCCGCTGTCTTCGAAGAGCGCGAGGTTCATGGGAAGTCAGAAGTAAGAAGTCGGCGTTCAGAAGTCAAGTTGCTCCGGCGGCGCAGCCCCGGCCGCGAGTGCTCATGGGGTTTGAGTGCCATGCTCGCAGATCCGTCCCGGGCCGCTTGGACGCCACTGTGCCGCTATAATGGCTTCGCGTTCTGAGCCCTATCCGGCTCGGCCGCCGGTCGAACCGCAGCCATTATGTCGATAGGACAGGACACACCGCGGGTTGACGGCCTTTCGAAGCTCTCCGGCCGCGCGGCATACATCGACGACATCGCACTCCCGGGCGCGTGGCATGGCGGAACCGTCCGCAGTCCGATCGCCCGCGGCGTCATCCGCAACGTCCACTTTGATCCGGCGGTCGACTGGTCCGAATTCGCCATCGTCGATCACCGCGACATCCCGGCGGGGCGAAATCAGGTTCGGCTGATTGAGTTGGACCAGCCGGCGCTGGCGGAACGCGAGGTGCGACACAAACATGAGGCGATTCTGCTTCTGGCGCATCGGTCGGCGCATCGGCTGCGCGAGGGGCTGCGGGCGATTCGCATCGACGTGGATCCGCTGCCGGCTGTTCTCGATCCGTCCGCGCCGCTGCGGCCTGGGCTGATTCAGTACGGCGCCGACAACGTGTTCAAGCGGATCGACATCCGCAAAGGCGCCGCCGCGATCGCGAACGATGCCCACGCGGCGCCGGGTGATTTCGAGCGCGTCTTTCGGACGGCGCTGCTCGTCGTCGAAGGCACGTACGCGACCGGCGCCCAGGAACACGTCTACCTCGAAACGCAGGGAATGGCGGTGAATCCCGAGAATGGCAAGCTGGTGGTTCTCGGTTCGATGCAGTGCCCGTACTACGTGCTCGACGCCCTGACGCACCTCTTCGATCGGCCGCGCGAGGCGTTCCGCGTCGTGCAGACGCCGGTCGGCGGCGGATTTGGCGGCAAGGAGGATTACCCGTCCCTGCTCGCCATTCACGCCGCCCTGCTCGCTGAGAAGTCCGGCCGACCGGTCAAGATGATCTACGATCGTCAGGAGGACATGGCCGCGACAACCAAGCGGCATCCCAGCGTCGTGCGGCATCGCACCGCGGTCGATCGCGACGGGCGGCTGCTCGCGATGCAGATCGACGTGCTGCTCGACGGCGGCGCGTATGTGACGCTGTCGCCGGTCGTGCTCAGCCGCGGCTGCATCCATGCCGCGGGGCCGTATGCCTGCGAGCATGTTCACATTCACGGCGAGGCGCGGCTGACGAATTGCCCGCCGTACGGAGCCTTTCGCGGATTCGGCGCGCCGCAGACACAGTTCGCGATGGAGCGGCACATGGACGAGATCGCCCGTCGGCTGGCGCTCGATCCGGCGGATGTTCGACGAAGGAACCTGCTGCGGCCGGGACAGACGACGGCGACCGGGCAATTGATGCGTGACACGACTGACTTGCGCGGGCTGCTGGATCGGGCGTTGAACGAAGCCTCGTATGTGAAGCTGAAATCAGCGCACGCCGAGTTCAATCGGACTCATCCGTATCTTCGCCGCGGCGTGGGCATGGCGACGTTCTTGCATGGCTCGGGTTTTACTGGGAGCGGCGAGGTTTACCTTGCTTCGGAAGTGTGGATTGATGGGCTGGCGGATGGAACGGTCGAGTTGCTCACCGCGCAGACCGACATGGGTCAGGGCACGACGACGATCCTGACGCAGATTGCAGCGGAGCGCCTGGGCCTGCCGGCGGACGCCGTTCGCGTCGCGCAGCCCGACACGACGCGCGTTCCGAACAGCGGACCGACCGTCGCCAGCCGAACGGCGATGGTCGTCGGCCGCCTGGTTGAACGTGCCTGCGACGACCTGCTTTGTAGGGTGGGCCGTGCCCACCAGCCGCCCAAGGTGGGCACGGCCCACCCTGAAAATTCTCAGACGACCGGCACGGCCCAACCTACCTGCGATGCCATTCGGACGTGGCACGCGGCGAATCCCGGTCAGCGACTTCGCGGCTACGCGAAATATGAGAAACCCGCCGAGGTGAACTGGGACGATCACGACTATCGCGGGGATGCATACGCGGCGTATTCCTGGGGCGCTTATGTGGCCCAGGTCGAGGTGGATCTTCGCACGTACCAGACGCGCGTGACGGATTTCGTCGCCGGGCAGGAAGTCGGTCGTGTGTTGAATCCAACGCTGGCAACCGGGCAGGTGCAGGGCGGCGTGGCGCAGTCCATCGGCTGGGCCCTCTACGAGGATGTCGTGCTGGAAGACGGCGCCATGAAGAACGCCCAGATGACCAACTACGCCATCCCCGCGGCCAGCGATCTGCCGCCGATCCGCGTGTTCTTCGAGGAAAATCGGTCGCCCCACGGTCCCGGCGGCGCGAAGGGCATCGGTGAAATGCCGGTAGACGGCCCGGCGCCGGCGGTGATCAACGCTGTCTGCGACGCGCTGGGGGTCTCGCTCAGCGAAATCCCGCTGATGCCGGAGCGACTGATGGACACTTTGCCGCGCGAGTAAGCATGGACACTCTGGAGTTGACGATTGAACTCAACGGCGCGCCGCGAACAGCGCGCGTCGCGGCCGACGCCCGGCTCCTGGACGTGCTGCGCTACAACCTGGGCAGCACCGGGACAAAGGAAGGCTGCGGGGAGGGTGAGTGCGGCGCGTGCACCGTGCTTCTCGACGGCCTGCCGGTGAATTCCTGCCTTGTGCCGGCGTTCCAGGCCGCCGGCCGAAGGGTCGAAACAGTCGAATCGGTGCCTGCGGAGCTATTGGAGACGCTGAATCGCTGCGGGGCCGCCCAATGCGGCGCGTGCACGCCGGGGATCGTCATGTCGATGCGCTGGCTGCTCGACCATCCAGAGGTGACCGGCTGCGGCGATCTGCGCGAATTGATGAGCGGAAACCTGTGCCGCTGCACGGGGTATGACGGCGTAATCGCCGGACTTCGCGCGGCGCTGTCATCCTCGCCGGAGCGCGCCACGTGAAGCTTCTGTCGCCGAGATCGCTGCCCGAAGCGCTGGCGCTGCTCAGCGCGTCGCCGGCGACGCCCATCGCCGGCGGGACGGACCTGCTGGTTTCGTGGCATCATCGTGCCAAGGACGACCTGACGCTTCTCGACCTGTCGCGGCTCGGCGGCGACCTGGCGCGAATGTCGCTAGCCGCCGACGCGCTGGAGCTGGGAGCGCTAACAACTTACTGGGACGTCATCCGTTCATCGGAGGTCGCCGCCGCGTTCCCGCTGCTCGTGCGGGCCGCGCGAGAGGTCGGGGCGATTCAGATTCAGACGCGCGGCACCTGGGCCGGCAACATCGGCAACGGCTCACCCGCGGCCGACGGCGTGCCGGTGTTGCTGGCGTATGACGCGACGGTGGTGCTCGCGTCGTCGAGCGGCCGCCGCGAAGTGGCGCTATGCGACTACTGGACAGGCTACAAGCAGTCGGTGAAACGAGCGGACGAGCTGATCGTCGCCATTCGCCTGCCGCGACGGCGACGGATGTTCGAGTATTTCCACAAGGTCGGCTCGCGGAGCGCGCAGACGATCACCAAGGTCGGGGTGGCGATTGTGCACGACGATGCCGGCTGGCGCGTGGCGGCCAATAGCGTGGCGCCGTACGTTTGCCGCTGCCGGAACGTCGAGAATGAGCTGAACGCCGGGCGGCGCTTCGCCTCCCCTGCCGCCCTCCGCGCGGTAGTCGGGACAGACGTCTCGCCGATCGATGATCTGCGCTCAACGGCGGCATACCGGCTGAATGTGCTGTCGCGACTGCTGTATTTCGCGCTTCCGGCGCGGTAGTGCGACCGGCAACTAAGGCAGCCGGCGTTGAGGACGGCTCTCGGCGTCACGATTTCGGCACCGCCTCGTTGACATCGGGAGACACGAGGATACGACCGTCTTCCAACGCTATGGCCACCAGTCCGCGTGGCGACACGGCGACGTGCGCGGGGCAGGCCGGCAGCGGAAACACGTGGCTGATCCTTGCCGTTTCAGCGTCTACGACGTTGATCGCGTCGCCGTCGCCAATGCACGCCAGCCTGTTGCCGTCAAGGTGCCGCATCATCCGCACGCGCCGCTGGCTTTGCAGCGTGGATACTGATTTGCCGCGTGCCGGGTCATAGACCACTCCCCTGCCGTCGCTGAGCGAGAGGAGCAGGAACCGAGAATCTCTCGAAAACTCCGCGAAACGGACGGCGCCGATGCCCGGCGCCGACTGTGTTCGCGAGAACAGCGTCGCGGTCAAGACGTGCAATCGGAGCCCAGCCGCGCCGAATTCAGCCAGCCAGCGACCGTTCGGCGAGACGCACAGCCGACCGGGCGCCTCCCAGGCCGTGCGCAGCGTGCGCCGCACTTCACCGCTGGCCAGATTGACAAACGCCAGCCGTCCTTCGCTCGTCGCACAGCAGACTTCCCTGCCTCCTGGCAACGTGCAGAGGCACGTCAGCCACTCGTCGTCGAACGCGATCCGCACCACGGTTCGGCCAACCGTCGCGTCGACCACCAGCGCGTCGTTGCGCCCGCCGACGATGACAAATCCGCCGTGCGGCGTGGGTGCAAGATGCTCGTCCCGAGCGGCCCCCGGACCCAGAAGCGTGCGAAACGCGGAGCTCTCCGGCTCAAGCAGCTCAAGAATCCCGTTCGTTCGAAGCGCGAAGAGCGTTTCACTCTGCGCGCCGAACTCCAGCGCCCTCGCCGGCAGGCCGGCAACTTGCGATGGAGCCAGCCAGATGCCGTCGCGAGCGTGCGGCAAGCGCGGCGCCGCGGCTGCCGGCGCGGCGACGGCCGGTGCGGTGACGACCGCGGAGGCTTTCTGCGGGGGCGGGGAACGGCGACGCGACATCAGCGCCAGATTCAGCGCCGCGACAAACTCGGCGCAGCGTGGAAATCTATCCTGCGGGATCTTGGCCAAACCGCGCGCCAGCGCCTGGTTGACCGCATCCGGCATTTCAGGGATTGGCGGCGGCGGCGTCTCGCGATGGCAGTTGAGCACAACCCAGGGCGCCCCGTCGAATGGCGGCCGGCCGGTGAGCAGGTAGTGGCTGACGCACGCCAGCGAGTACTGATCGCTGCGCGCGTCCTGCGGCGCCCCGCGGCAGGCCTCCGGCGACATGTAGGCCGGTGTGCCGGCCGTGGCCAGGGCGGCGTTGCTGACGCGCGACATGCTCGAGTGAATCTGCTCGGCCAATCCGAAGTCCACGACCTGCACGTCGCGGCCGTCGTGCGTCCGGAGGATGTTGGCAGGCTTCACGTCGCGATGCAGAACGCGATGTGCGTGCGCGTAGTCGAGCGCCCGCGCAATCATGCGAAGGATCTCGACGATGTGCTCGTTCGGCGGCGGCGCATCCGTCAGCGTGGCGCGCCACTGATTCAGCGGCGCCCCCTCGATAAAGCGCATGACCAGGTAATAGCCCATGCGCTCGTCACGCGCGAGCCGGTAGACCGGACAAATGTGCTCGTGATGCAGTTCGTGAATGGTCTGGAAGCACCGCTGCACGCGCTGCATCTCGTCGGCGTCATCCGACAGCGCCCGCGGCAGCAACTTCAACGCCACCGAGCGGTTTTCCGGAACGCTGAACGCACGCCAGACGTTTCCGAACGCCCCCGACCCGATGTGCGCCTCCAGCCGGTAGTCGCCCAGCAGCGTCCCGATCTGTAACGGCGGATCGGCGGCGCCTCCCCGGCCGGGCTGCGTCGTCGCGTCGGCCGAACTTCCGGACGAAACCGCCCGCGGCGTTTCGACGGTTTCTTCGGCGGACGATGGCGCGCGTGGCGCAGACGCCTCGGCGGGAACCGAAGCGGCTGGAGGCGCAGCCGGCGGGTGCTCGGTTGAATCCGAGTTCATGAGCACTGTCTCGACGCGGACGGAATTGTGCCCCGCGCACACACAGGCGGGTCCGGCAAATTCTGGGGCACGGCCCATCCGGCCGCAAGTCAAAATAGCCGGAGCAGTCAGGGCTGATCGCAAGCGGGCGCGCCCGCGACATCCCAGCGCGCGGACGCGCGCATCGCCGCCGTTCGCGACCCGCCTTTCGCCCCGCGAAAACAGCCGCGCGCGGCGGTCCTGCGTCATCCGCGCGGCGGAGTCCCTTGGGCCCCGCCAGAGGAGACGAGCATGCAGTCGATTCGATTCATCACGCGCTGTTTCGCCTGTGTGTTTGCCTGCTCCGGCGTCGCGCTGGGGCTGAACGTGTCGTTCAGCGGATCGACCAGTGGCCCGGCGGTGACGCCGTGGTCGGGCCTGGTCCGCGGCAACCTGACCGTCACGGGCTATTCCGAGACGCTGTCGGGCGTGCGGACCTGGACGACTTCGGACACGGTCCAAGCGCTCCCGTCGATACCCGAGGAAAGCTGGTGGCCGCGCGGGCGGGAACACTCCCCCCACCCGCTCTACGACCTGATCCAGGGCATCGTCGATTACATCATGGGTTGCCATCAACCCCAGCATCCGCCCGTCATCGATGAACTGACCGGCGGGACGTATCTGTGCTCCTTGCAGGCAGCCAATCCGGAGTTCGGCATCGTCGTCAGCGCCAGCGGGGCTCAAACGCCCGCGTTGATTCGTTGCTGGCCGTCAATCACTTCGAACCCCTCGCGCTTCATGCCGGCTTGGCTGCATTCAATGTCATGAAGGAAAAAGAACGGCAACGGATAGCCGCGCAAGATCGAGTCGATCAAGCGCTTCTTCTGGGCCGTCTTCCAAACCTCGCCGCGCTGGTATTCCGGGTTCACAGTAATGAACCCCTCTCGATGCAGGTCAACCAACTTCCGGACCGTAAAGTCGTTGTCGGGCTCGATTCTGAACATGTATCACCGCTGATGAAGTGCAGACTGGCTCGCCGCGCCAGCCTACGCGCGGCGCCCCACGCGCCGCGACGACAGCCGAACAATCTCCCCGCACGCCCGGAGCGCCCGATTGACCGACTCAGCGTCGGGAAACACGGCGGCGACATCCGCATCGAGCACGACGATGTTCGACCCGGCGGCGTAGCGCTTTGAATACCGCCCGCGCTCGCCGGCGTGGAAGTCGTAGGATTTGTGCATGACAGGCCTCTTGCCGGCCGTGCGTTTACTGTAGACCTTCGTACGTCGCGATTTCGTAGGCATTGGCTTTTCTCGCGCTGATGATCCGGATGCAGGCAGCATCCTCCGTGTGTACCACGACCAGTATTCTACGCTCAATCGAGGCGCCCAGCGTAACGTAACGCTCGTCGCCATCCGCAGAGTGCTCGGGATCCGGAATCGTCATCGACAGCGGGTCGCCGAATACGGTGCTCGCCTCTTCGAATGATGCGCGATGCTTCCGCCAATTGGCCGCGGCTTTTCACGCATCCCACTCGAATCGCAGTCCCATGCGGCACCGATCCTATCGCTCACGTCTGCGCCCGCTGCAACGGAAACAGCAGCACCTCCCGGATGCTCTCGCTCCCCGTCAGCAACATGCACAGCCGGTCGATGCCGATCCCCAGCCCGCCCGCCGGCGGCAGGCCGTATTCGAGGGCTTCGACGTAATCCTCATCCATCACGGCCATCGTCTCGTCGCCCTCGCCGCGGAGCTGGGCGCTGAAGGTGTCGTGCTGAACCTTTGGATCGTTCAGCTCGCTGTAGGCGTTGCCCATCTCCATGCCGTTCACGAAGCACTCGAAACGCAGCGCCAGGTCGGGCGCGTCCGGGCGGTCCTTCGGGGCGCGCTTCGTCAGCGGACAGAGCGGCGCGGGGTAATCGAGCACGAACGTCGGATTCACGAGCTTGTCTTCGACGAAGTGCTCGAAGAGCGCGCCGATCACGACCGCGTCGTCGGCCTTGCTTTCGTCCACGCTGATCTGCTTACGGGCGAACAGCTCGCGGGCTTTCGCACGGCACGCGGCGGCGTCGGTCATCGCGAAGCCGACATGCTCTGCGAACAAGTCGCCGTAGCGTCGCCGCGGCCAGGGCGGCGTGAAGTCAATGGCGTCCTCGCGCGCCGGCGAGACGCCGACGCTCCCCGTCTGTTCTCTGTTCCCTGTTCCCTGTTCCCTCTTCCCGACCACGTAACTGCCGATGACGTCGCGCGCCGCACCGGCGATGATCGCCTCCGTGATGTCCATCATGTCGTGATAGTCGCCATACGCCTGGTACAGCTCCAGCATGGTGAACTCGGGGTTGTGCCGCGGGCTGATGCCCTCGTTGCGGAAGCAGCGGGCGAATTCGTAGACGCGCTCCAGCCCGCCGACGAGGCAGCGCTTCAGATACAGCTCCGGGCTGATCCGCAGGTACAGCTTCATGTCCAGCGTGTTGTGGTGCGTCACGAAGGGCCGCGCCGCCGCTCCGCCATAGATCGGCTGAAGCACCGGCGTCTCGACCTCGATAAAGCCGCGCCGCCGCAGCACCTCGCGGGCGTAGTCGATGATCTTGGCCCGCACGACGAACTGCCGCTGCGACTCCGGGTTCGACAGCAGATCGACGTAGCGCTTGCGGTAGCGCGCCTCGACATCGGTCAGGCCGTGCCACTTTTCCGGCGGCGGACGCACGGCCTTGCTGAGCAGGCGAATGTGCGACACCCAGAGCGTCAGCTCGCCGGTCTTGGTGCGGCCGAGGCGGCCGAACGCGCCGACGATGTCGCCGAGGTCGAGGAGCTTGGCGAGCTGCCAGGCGATGGGGCCGTCGGGAAACGGTGATTCGCCGAGTGTTGAGCCGGGGACGGGCGAGACGCCCGTCCCACCCGAAGAGGGTGCCACACGCGCCGGCGAGACGCCGACGCTCCCCGCGCCCTGCGCCCCGCGCCCCGCGCCATCTGCTGCCTGTTCCCTGTTCCCTGTTCCGTCTTCAACGGCCTTTTTCGAGATCGCCCACTGGATATCACCGCTCCAGTCGCGGACGGTCATGAAAATCAGCTTGCCCGTGTCGCGGAACAACGCGACACGCCCGGCGGCCCGGAAACACGCTCCATCTCCTTCGGCCGTCTGTCCCGCCGGGATGTTGAGTTTGTCGCCGATGTCGCGCAGCTCGGCATTGCGTGTGATGCCGGTGAAACGTGTGCCGTAGGGCTCGACGCCAAGAGCGCGAATCCTCTCCAGCTTTGCGATTCGATCCTGAATTTGGTCGCTCATAGGCCGGGTAATATACCGTCACTTTTGTACGGCGGATCGGTTGTCGGTCCGAGCCGCGACGTTCGGTATGGCGAGGGATGATCTTGGCAGGTAGACAACCAGAGCCCCAAGCGCAAGCGCGCGGGGGTTGGCGAAGAGAGGCGCCCTCCGCGAGAAACGCCCGCGCGCTTGCGCTTGGGGCTCTGATCGCCAAAATCCCTGGCCACACGCAGGCTCAGGCGTAGGCTGGGCTGAGTACTCGAAGCCCAGCGACAGCCCCGGGCTGGGCTTCGCAGGCTTAGCCCAGCCCGCACTTTCGAAGGCTCAGCCCGCCGCTACCCGCCCGCAATCAGCGTCACCAACGGGTTGATATCGAGAATATCCGTGTGCCCGTCGCCGTTAACGTCGCCGTTCTCCAGCGGGCACGTCGGGAACGACGCCACGAAAGCGGCCGGGTCGGAAAGCGCGAGCACGAACGGGTTGATGTCCAGCACGTTCGTGCTGCCGTCGCAGTTCAGGTCGCCGGCATGCGGCAGAATCAGCACGACCATGTTGTCAGCCAGGAAGATCGGCCCCCAGTCCTGGCAGGTCGGCGGACGAGCGTCATAGTGAACGATCACGCGATCGAACCCCTGCGCCGCCGAGACCCGCAGCGTTCCGGTCGGCCAGTTACCCGGCAGCGGCGCCGTGGCGGTGTTCGTCGCCACCTGCACGCCGCCCTGAAATGCCGTCGCACGCATGCGGGCCGAGTCATCGCAGCCGAGCTCCTGCGGCGAATACAGGATCGAGAAATCGGACACCAGCGACGGACCCAAGTCGACGATCAGGTCCGCGGCGAAAACGCTGCTGGGGTAAAGGCAATAGCCGCCGAAGCCGGCCGGCGTGAACCCCAGCGTGTCGGCCCTTTGAATCGAATAGCCCGAGCCGGTGGCCGAGAAATTCGCGGTCAACGTTCCGAGCGTCAGGCTGATCGGCAGCGACGAGCCGGGCGTGGCGTTGTCGAAGTCAAAAATCGCCCCGGTTCGGCGCGGGACAAAGTTCGCCACCAGCACGCGATTGGCGCTGGCCGCAAATTCGTACGTCGCCGACGTGCTGACCGGCGTCCCGAACTCGGTCCAGTCCACGAACGCGAAGAGCGGGTCGGGTGTCGCCGTGACCGTCACGGTCGAGCCGCTGTTGAACGTGCCGCCGCCGTCGGTGCTCCCACCGAAACTCGGCCAGGCAGCGGTCGTCACGGTGTAGGCTGGCGTGAAGTTCGCGACCAGCGTGTGGTCGGCGTGAACCGTGAATGCGTAGCTGCGGTTCTGGCTGACCGGCTGACCCGCTTCGGTCCAGTTCACGAATCCGAAGCCGGTCGAAGGCGTCGCGACAACCGTCGCGACCGAACCGGCGGGGTAGGCGCCGTCGCCCGTCGTTTTGCCGGCCGCAGGCGGCGAGCAACTCGTCGCCACGTTGAACATCGTTCCGCCCGAACCGATGAGCAAAAACGCCATGTCCGCGGGGGCGGACTGATACTGCGACGCACCCTCCAGAAACCGAAAATGGGCCCCGTTGCCGCCCGTGCCGGTCGCCAGTCCCCACTCCGGGATGCCGTGCTGGTAGGCTTCGATCTGCACCCAGTACTTGACTCCGCCGGTCGCTGGAAATGGTGAGGGCAGCGTGAACTGATAGTCGTACATCGCCGCCCCGCCGAACACGCCCGCGTACGTTTCGCCGGCGTTGCCACCGGTGAAGTAGCGCACCAGCGGCTGCCCGGCGACGGCCGGCTGCGATCCGGCGGCGATCGACGGCCAGATTTCGACGCTGAAATCCAGCACCGGTCCGCCGAACGATCCGCCGTAGATGAAGCCGCCGCGCCAGCGAATCTCGGTGATCGTCTGGCTGCTGCTCAGCGTGAAGTTGTCCCAGATGTAGATGTCGTAATCGCTGCCGTCCGGGTCCCACCAGGCTGACTGATGCAGTCCGCCGGCGGGGCTCGGCGGCTGTGAGTAGATCGTGTCGGCGTTGACGGCGGCGCCGGTGAGCAGCATCGCCGCGAGGATGAGCAGTCGGGTCATTATGGCGTTCCTTTCGGTCCCCCGTGGCGTTGGCTGGATCGCGACGGCGGCGCTCCGAGCCGCAGCGTGCATGCCGGCGTTTCCGGCAGCGCGAACAGCCTATAACGGTGGCGCAGCGGCCTCCGGCATGGGAGCCATGCAAGCGGCGTGCCGGTTGACCGTGCTCTTCGCGTCGCGGAATTACCGCGTACCGGCGTGTGGTTTGGATGGCCGATGCGCGCGGGGGTGTGAGAATTGACGCAGTCGCTGTGGATTGTCGCGCAGCCCTCGTGGCCTTCGTAGGCTGGGCTAAGCCTTCGTAGGCTGGGCTGAGTTTGCAGGCTGGGCTGAGTACCCGAAGCCCAGCCTCGGCGTCGCTGTGCTTCGAGTAGTAGGGTCCGCTGTGCGGACCATCCCGCCACGCGCCGTGGTCCGCACAGCGGACCCTACTCTTCTGGGCTTCACACGCCGGCATACACCGGCGGCAGCGACGCGATCTTCGCCGCGCGCGATTCCGCCGCCGAATGGGAACGGGCACGTGCTGCCGCATGCCGCCGCCGAGATGCCTCGACCAGCGGCCGCCAGACCGCGTGTGTCAGCCGATGCCGGATCAACAGCGGCCACAGCCAGTTGCAGCGCTTGTAGAGCAGGCTCATCGCCAGATAGGGCAGCACCTGCGACCGCAGCGCCGGCCGGCGACGCCAGATCGAGCCGAGCGTGAACGTCTGCCGGTAGCACCAGTCGTAACCCGCCTCCAGCCTCGCCGGCGACATGTGCCGCGGTCGGAACACCGCGTGCGCCGTGTCGTACAGATCCCAGTCGCGGTGCAGCAGCCGGCCCTCGCTCTCCAACTGAGCGAAGAGCGGCGTGCCCGGATACGGCGTGAGAATGTGATACGTGGCGCATTCGATCCGATTCGCCTCGACCCAGCGGAGCGTGCGGTCGAACACGTCGGCGCGATCGTGGTCAAAGCCGAACACGAAGCTCGCGTTCACCTGAATCCCGTAGCGATGTAGGATCGCCACGCGGCGGGCGTAGTCTTCGGGCCGAGGCGTTCGCTTCCCGGCGTCATCGAGATTCTGCGCCGCCAGCGACTCGAATCCGACGAAGACGCCAGTACATCCGGCCGCCGCCATGTCGCGGACCAGCGTCGGATCATCCGTTACGTCGATCGTGACGGCCGCGGACCAGATGCGCCCGATGGGCCGCAGCGCTGCACAGAGCTTTCGGAGATAGTCGGGCTTCGACCCGAGGTTGTTGTCGACGAACACGCCGTAGGGTTCGCCGGTCGCGAGAAACTCGTCGACGATCTGCTGCGGGTCGCGCGTTTGGTAGGGAGCATGCAAACCGTCGGTCGCCAGGTAGCAGAATCCGCAGCGGTTGTGGCAGCCGCGTGTGGCGATCAGGCTGGCATTTGTGAGAAACCCGTCGCGCGGCAGGATGTCGCGCCGCGGCGCCGGAGCGTCGCGATAGGCCCGGCGGTAGGCGCCTTCGTAGCGCGGCTTGAGCCGGCCGGCCTCGACATCGCCAAGAATCTGGCCCCATACCTGCGTCTCTTCGTTCACCACGAGCGCATCGGCGTGCGGCGCCAGCTCATCCGGACAGCTCAAGACGTGCAGGCCGCCCATGATCACTATCGCGCCGCGCCGCCGATACCAGTCCGCCAGCTCGCAGGCCCGCCGCGCGAACGTCAGATGAACGCTGATCCCGACGACTTGCGGAAACGGGCGCAGCGGCGGCGGACCCTGAAGCAGGTTCTCGTCCCAGTAGCGCACCCGCCACTCTGGCGGCGTCGCCGCGGCGATACTGGTGAGCGCCAGCGTCGGCGTCAGAACGTGCTTGCCGAAACTGGCGTGCGGATCCTTGGGGTAAAATGGGTTGAGCAGAAGGGCCAGCCGCCGCGTCGGCCGCGGGGCGACAGCGTCGACGGCGAGCGCCGGCGGCACGCGCATCGCGGCGGGGAGATACGGAATGGACCGACTGCGATGCTGGGCGCGCGCCATGACCGGCTCCCGGCGAGAGAACTCCCGCCCCCCAGATACGACGCGCGCTGTGCATGGGTTCGCAGCGGCGAAGCCCTAGCAGTTTGTAGGCTGGGCTGAGTTTGTAGGCTGGGCTGAGCCGGAGCCGGAGTAGGGTCCGCTGTGCGGACCATTCCGCCACGCGCCGTGGTCCGCACAGCGGACCCTACTCTTCTGAGTAGGCTGGGCTGAGTACTCGAAGCCCAGCGAGCGCCCGGGCTGGGCTTCGCAAGCTCAGCCCAGCCTACGACTCAGCCCAGCCTACGACTGCGACGACGACTATTGCCCCCCCGGCCGCGACTGCGGGCTCATCGCCGATTTCAGGAATTCAAGATTCGCCCGCGCCTCGGCGTAACGCGGGTTGATCCGCAGCGCCGTCTCGAAGCACTCGACGGCCGCGCTGCCCATGCCGCGCTTGGCGTACATGATTCCCAGCTTGTTGTGCACCTGGAAAAGGGCCGGATCGAGCACCACCGCCCGGCGAAAGGCCTCCAGCGCCCCGCCCGCGTCGTCAATCTCCTCGCAGGCCTCGCCCAATCCGATCCAGGAATTCGGCGACGCCGCGTCCAGGGCCAGCGCTGCGCGAAACGCCGCCGCCGCCGCCGCGAACTCCCTCGATTCGAGCTTGATCTGTCCGATCCCCGCCGGATAGGACGCGTCCGATGGGTCGCTCGCCGCGGCCCGCTCCAATGCTCGCACGGCCTCGTCTCGCCGCTCTTCGGCCAGAAGCAGCTCCGCGAGCTTGAAATCAGCCACCGCCGCAACGTCGCCCGGCAGCGGGCCGCGCGCCAGCAGGGCCTCGGCCTCGCGTTCGCGGCCGCGCAGCCGGTGCAGCGCGGCAAGCATGGCCCGCGAGGGAGCGTGCCCAGGAAAACGCTCCAGCGCCTTTTCCAGGTAAGGGACGGCGTTGTCAGCCGAGCCGATGGAAAGCAGCGAGAGGGCCATTTCGTACGTATGCCAGGGCGTCTCGGCGGCGCCGATTGCGGCGCGCCAGCCGGTCGGGCGCTCATCCGGCTCGGGGCCGCGCGGCGTCCACGGCTGCCTGGGGTCGATGCGGTGCTTCCGGATCAGCTCCTCGTGCTCGGGAATGTCGCGAACGAGGATCACGTTGCGCGGATCGACAAAAACGGGGACCCACTGCTTGGACGCCAGTGCGTGGGCGATGATCGGTTCGGCCGTCGCGCGCTGCATGAAGAGCACGTTCACGCTGCGCGCGTCGGCGATCTGCTGGTAGGACTGCTCCATGCCGAGCAGGTACTCGCGCATGAAGCGCGGATCGTAGACCTCAAGGCGCCCGTCGACATAGACCGGGTACTTGCCGTACGCCGCCCAGGTGAGGTAGTCGCCGTCGGTCATCGAGTGCATCACGTTGGGCCGCGCACCGGAGGCCAGCAGAAAGTCCGCCGCGGCGCGCGGAGCTTGCGACTCGACCAGGCCGAGGCCGAATCGCCGCGGCGACTTGAAGACCTCGACGCGCAGATAGTCGTTCACCGAGAAGAACGTGAGCACGAGCGCGGCAAGACTGAAACCAGCGTGCCCGAGATTGGGCAGCGCGGACGCCGGCCGCACCGCTCGACGCGCCGCGCCGGTTTCAAGGCGCTCGTGCAGATTGCGAAGCGACGCCCACGCCGTCACCAGGGCGAACATCGACACGTTTCTCGCCGCAAGCGACGCCAGATACGTGAAAGCGACGAACGTCGCGAACCGCGCAAAGTCGAATCGCCGCCAGTTGGCGATGAAGAGCAGCAACCCGGCGGCGGCGGCGAGCCAAGCGCTCCACCAGTCGGGCGCCCAGGATGCGTACTCGACCTGGAACGGCGAGATGAACTCGGAGATCGCGCGGCCCAGCAGATGATCCTTCTGCAGCTCGCTCAGAAGCAGGAACGGAAAGAGCACGCCCGCGCGCCCGTAGGGATTCAGCCAGCAAGCCGCGGTTACGAGCAGAGCGCAAATCACGAGCCGCAGATCGACGAACGCGGCCGCCCCGCTGCGCTTGGTTGGCCGCCGCCCGATCGACCCGACGACGCGCTGCACCGCGTCGCAGCCGGTGAAAAGCCAGACGAGCAGCGGCCCGAGAATGAACACTGTGTGCGAATTGGTCCAGCCAATCTGGAGCACCGGCAGCAGCCACAGGATCCAGTTACGCCGCTGACCGCGATTACTCTCGAGCGTGACGAGCCAGATCGCCAGCATCAGAAATGTGACGATCTCGGGCCGCGCGACGTAGCGGCTGTAGGCCGCGAAAACGCCGGCCGCCAGCAGCAGCATGCCCATCGGCGCGCCGACCGTCCGTCGAACGGGCCAGGCGATCACGGCCCAGGCGGCGCCGATCACGACCGACATCGCGATCGTCACCGCGGCGGGACCGCCATTGATCCACATGCGATACAGCGTCCAGCAGAAGAGCCAGCGCAGCTCGATCCAGTCGCGCCCGACGGCCGTGTACGAAAGCATGTCTTTCGTGGGCGTGCCGTTGTACTGCTGGACGATCTGGCCGGTGCGAAGCTGCCACCAGATGTCGGCCGACCAGATGCGCTCGATGGAGAGACTCAGATAAAGCAACGTGAGCGCGAAAACGCTCAGCCAGGCCAGCACGGGCAGCGGGCGCGCTGCGCCGCCCGGCGAATCGAGTTCCTGCCTCATGAGAGCGATCTTATCGAATGGGGAGCATCGGCGTCTCGCCGGTTCATCCGAGACAGTAGGCTGGGCTGAGTTTGGTAGGCTGGGCTGAGTACTCGAAGTTTGGTAGCCCAGCCACTACCCGGGCTGGGCTTCGCAAGCTCAGCCCAGCCTACAACTACTACAACTACAACTACGACTACGACTCTTGGAGCTTGGCCCGCCGCGCGGCTTCCAGCCGCTCCCGCTCCGCCTCGGTCAGCGATCCGATCCCCTCGCGGCTGATCTTGGCGAGAACGTCGTCGATGTTCGCGTCGGCGTCCGTTTCGTCAAGCGGCTCGTCGTCTCGTGCAACCACCCGGACGATGCTGGGGCGAACCACCGGGCGCAGGCGCGGGCGCGCACCGCGCAGCCGAGGCAATCGCTCAGGCATCGCGCCGCCGATCGCTCCAGCCGCGGCGGCGATGATCCACGCCGCTGCACCCGGACCGCCGCGGAAGAGCTCCAGCGCCGCGAGAATTCCGGCGCACACGGCGACGATGTTTGGAACCGGGTAGAGCTTTCCGAAGACGGGCCGATATTCAAAGCGCATTCTCAGGAACGCCAGCATCGCCCACGCCGCCAGGGCGCCGACCGGAGTATCGAGGGGAGACTGCGCCAGCGGCGGCTGCCAGCGGGAAAAACCGAAGTACGCCGCTCCCGCGAGCAGGTTGCCGGATACATACAGCACGATCAAACGGAGCGGGCCGACCTGCGATTCGATGAACGATCCGAACGACCAGATAAAAAGAACAGCAAACAGCAGGGCGAATAATCCCGATGGCGCCAGCGGGTGAGTGAGCATCGCGAGCGGCTGCGGGTTGTCGCCGCGCAGCGCCAACATCGCCACGGACGCCCGACCGCTGTCATACGCCAGCATCAGCGTGAGCGCGAACGCGGCCAGGTGAACGGCGATCAGCCACGCGGCGGCGCGCGTGGGGAGGTACTCGCGCCACGGCGTCGACGACGCTTCGCGCCAGCCTTCCTGCGAATAATCTCTATTTTCCCAGCTCATGCGGTCGCGCGCCTCGCTGCAATCCGGCGCTCCCGATTTCGCCGGAGGCCAATCCTATTGTAGGCTCATCCGACTCGGATCGGGCGCGACAGGCACGGCGCCGGACGTCAACCCGCCGCTCGGCGCGGCGGGTTCGGAGAAACGCCGCGGCGGGACTATCTGTCCGAACCCGCCGCGCCAAGCGGCGGGTTGACCTCTCCGGCTTGTGCGGCGCAGCGCCAACCGCCGGGTCTACGTCCCAAGCTCGCCGCCCGTCGCGCGCCTATACTCGACTGTCCGGGCCGGCAGTAAGCCGGTGTGATTCCCCGAAGGGTGATCCCGAATGAAACGACGCTCCACGCTCCCGGTTCTCTGCCTGTCGGCGATGGCGTCGCTGCTGCCCGGATGCCCGCCGGCGCCGCCACCGGTCAACGTCGTCCTGGGCGAAATTTCCTACATCGTGCTGGAGCCGGAGGTCACGTGCGAAGAGCTGCGGCGCGAGTATGACGTGGAGTACCTGCCGCTGGCCCAGACGCCGGCGGACGTGGGGCTCCCGTTCGAAGAGCAGCGTATCCCGGCTTCGACCGGTCACACCGTTCGCACGTGGTACATGCCGGCGCGCCTCGATCGCGGCACGATCGTCATCTCCAGCGGAAACGCCGGCCCGGCGTCCTGCTATCTCTTCGCCGCGCGGCTGCTGCACGACAATGGCTGGTCAGTCGCGATGTATGACTACCAGGGATTTGGGGAAAGCAGCGGCGAGCCGTCGATCGACGCGCTGAAGCCCGATCTCGAAGCGGTGCTGCGGATGGCGCTGCAGCGCTCCGGCCGCGCGCGCGTGACGCTGATGGGAATCTCGCTCGGGTCGGTGCCGACGATCGCCGTCGCCGTGCAGCAGCCGGGGCGCGTGAATGCGGTCGTGCTGGATTCTCCGGTGGCGATGGAGGCGCAAGCGCGGCGATTTGCGTTTGCGCTGGGCGATACGGATGCGATTCTGGCGGGGATCGATCCGGCGCTGATCACGGAGAAGACGATCCGCGATTTGCACACGCCGCTGCTGGTCTTCGCGCACGGGCGCGATTTTGTGACGCCGGAGCGGACGGTGGATGCGCTTTACGCGGCAGCGCCGGGCCCCAAGCAGCTTGTCACATTTCCGCAACTGGGGCACGTGCTGGGACAGTTCTTCGACACGGACGAATACGTTTCAAACCTGGACCGTTTCCTCTGGGCCGTGTGGGAGCACGAGCGACCCGGTGAGTGAAGTGTTCGGGGGACCGGCCGGAGGCCAGTCTCCCACGGTCCGCAGAAATTTGCCTCGGATCGGCGTCGATCGTACTCTTACCGCTCATGGCCGATCCGCAGCGAGAGATTCAGAATCTGCGCCGTATCCTCGACGTGACGCGGCACATGGCCACGACGCTGGATGTCGACGCGCTGCTCACCATGATCGTCGAGGCCGCCTGCGAAGTCCTCGGGTGCGAGCGGGCCACGATCTTCCTGTACGACAAATCGACCGATGAGCTGTTCACGCGCGTCGGCCGTGGCGTGGAGGGCATTCGCTTTCCGGCCGATCGCGGCATCGCCGGCTGCGCCGCCAAGCAGCGCGCCTGTGTGAATGTGCCCGATGCCTATGCGGACGAGCGCTTCAACCGCGAAGTGGACCGCAAGACCGGCTTTCGCACGCGGAACCTGCTGACTTTTCCGCTCGAGAACTACAGCGGCGACCTGATCGGCGTGCTCCAGGCGCTCAACAAGCACGGCCGGCCGTTCTCAGCCGATGACGAAGCCCTTGCCGTTGTGCTCAGCGCCCAGGCGGGCGTCGCCATCGACCGCGGGCGGCTGATCGAGGAGTACGCCGAAAAACAGCGAATGGCGCGCGACCTGGACATCGCACGGCAAATCCAGCGAAACCTGCTCCCCAAGAAGAACCCGATCGTCGAAGGCTACGAAATCGCCGGCTGGAACCAATCCGCCGATGAAACCGGCGGCGACTGCTTCGACTTCATTCCGCTTTCGGACGGCCGGCTCGCGATCATCCTGGCCGATGCCACGGGTCACGGCATCGGCGCGGCGCTGGTGATCGCCGAGTGCCGCTCGATGCTGCGGGCGCTTCTGACGCAACTGTCCGGGCTGGACCAGATCGTCGCCGGCGTCAACGACCTTCTGGCACACGACCTGGCGGATGAACGCTTCGTCACGGCCTTCGTGGGCATCCTTGATCCGAAGAACCACCGGCTGGAATACGTTTCCGGCGGGCAGGCCCCCCTGCTGCTCTTCAGTCCCCAGGGCGTCGAGAACCGCTCCGCGACGGCCGTGCCGCTGGCGGTGATCGAGGGCATGTCGTTCGAGCCGGAGCGCTTCGAGTTCGAACCCGGGGCGATGCTGGTGCTGCTCACCGACGGGTTCTACGAAACCAACAATCTGCTGGATGAGCAGTTCGGCGAGCAGCGTGTGGAGGAGCACATTCGCGGCAACATCGCGGCCCCGCTGAACGGCCTCATCACCGGCCTGCACGAGAAAATCAGGGCGTTCAACGAGAACCGCTCCCAGGCCGACGACCTCACGGCCGTTCTCGTCCGCCGCCGGGCCCAGTAGCGTCGGCCCTCCGCGGCCGACGACTCGTAGCGTCGGCCCTCCGCGGCCGACGACGTGCGAAACCCCGCGAAAACCGCCGTCGGCCGCAGAGGGCCGACGCTACTGGCCGTTCGACAAATCCGACGCGGCTTCAGCGCGCCTGGTCCATGCGCGCGTACCACTCCGCCTCGATCTCCGTCAGCTCGGACTTCAGCGCGTCGAATTCTTCCTGGAGCTTCGCCAGCCTCGCGGCGTCGCGATAGATGTCCGTGTCGCCGAAGCGCTGCTCCAGCGCCGCGATCTTCGCCTCGCGCTCGCCGATCATGTGTTCCAGTTCCTCGACGCTGCTTCTTGCGAAGCGCGACTTGATCTTGGCTGGTTTGGCCGCCGGTCGGGCCGCGGGCTTGCGCTCCTCGCGCCGCGGCGGCCGGGCCGCGGACTCGGCCGCGTCCTGCGCCGTCCGCTCGCGTTCGAGCTGCTCGATGTAGAACGTGTAGTTGCCCTTGTAGAACGCGTGCCCGTCGGGCCGGATCACGAGCAGGCTTCTCGCCGCCTTGTCGAGGAAATAGCGGTCGTGGCTGACGGTGATCACGGTTCCCGGGAAGTCCTGGAGCGCGGCTTCCAGCGCTTCGCGCGACGGAATGTCGAGATGGTTGGTCGGCTCGTCCAGCACGAGCACGGTCGGCGCCATCAGCATCAGCTTCAGCAGCCGCAGCCGCGACTGCTCGCCGCCCGAAAGCGATCCGACCGGCTTGAAGACATCCTCGCCGGAAAAGAAAAACCGCCCCAGCAGGTCGCGGCACTGCTGCTCCGACAGGTAGGGGTAACTCTCCTGAAGCTCCACCATCACCGCGTGCGTCGGCGTCAGTTCCAGCGCGTCTTGCGCGAAGTAGCCGACCACGGCCTTCTTGCTGAGCTGCACCTGTCCCGCATCCGCGGCCGCTTTGCCCAGCAGAATCTTCAGCAGCGTCGACTTGCCCGTGCCGTTCGGACCGGTGATGCCCAGCCGCTGTCCCGGCGACAGGTACAGCGAAACGTCTGAGAACAGCCGCTTGTCGCCATAGCTCTTGCTCAGCCCGTCGATCGTCACCGACTCGTGCTCGGTCGGATCGGGCGCGTCGAACGTGAGCGACAGCTCGCGCGTATCCTGCGGCGCATCCGTGACGAACTCCCCCGCCTCCAATCGCCGCGCCAGCCGCGTGCGGCGGCCCTTGGCCTGGCTGCTGCGCTGGCCGGCAAGAAAGCGGCGAATGTACTCCTCTTCCTTCTCGATGAACGCCTTGTCCTGCTGATACTGCCGCTGCTGCGTCAGCCGCCGCACGTCGCGCGTCTTCGCGTAATTGGTGTAGTTGCCGGGATAGCTTCCGATCTTTCGGCGGTCCACCTCGATGATGACTTCGGCGACGCGATCAAGCAGGTAGCGATCATGCGAGATGATCGCCGCCCCGCCCGAATGCGTGGCGAGAAATTTCTCCAGCCAGCGAACGGCGTCGATGTCGAGGTGGTTGGTGGGTTCGTCGAGCAGCAGGTAATTCGCGTCCTGAAGCAGCAGCTTCGCCAGGGCCGCGCGGCATTTCTGCCCGCCGGACAGCGCCGACATCTGCAAAGTCGCGTCCGCCTTGGTAAAGCCCAGCCCGTGCAGGATTTCCTCCAGCCGCTGCTCATACGTGTACCCGCCGGCGGCGATGAAGCGGGCGCTGAGCTTGTCGTACTGCGTCATCAGCTCGGCGGCCAGGGGTGTGTCGTGCTGCGCCGCGATCTGCTCGGACACGTCGTGCATGCGCTGCTCGAGCGCCAGCAGCTCGTCGAACGCCGACAGCACCTCGTCGTGCAGCGTCCGCTGCAGGCCGATCTCCGGCTCCTGTGCCAGGTAGCCGACTTCCAGTCCCTTGCTGATGCTGACCGAGCCCAGATCGGGCGTCATGCGCCCGGAGATCAGCTTGAAAAGCGTCGTCTTGCCGGCCCCGTTCGGGCCGACGACGCCGACGATCCGGCCGGTGGGCAGCTCGAGCGTGACGGCGTCCAGGATGGTGCGCCCGCCGAACTGCTTGGTGACGTTTTCGAGGCGAATCAGGCCCATTGAGGGAAGGTAGCGGGAAAAGCAGGCATGGAACAGGGAACACCGGACAGGGAACAGGAAACAGGGAACAGGGAACAGGGACCAGGGACGGGGACGCAGTGCTTTTCCGAACCCGCCGCGCCAAGCGGCGGGTTGACGTCCCCAGTCCATGAGACGCCGCTCGCCCGCGACCGTCACCCCGCCGCTTGGCGCGGCGGGTTCGGACAGAAACGCCCGCGCCACGCGGATCGCTCGCGATTGCCCGCAGCAGTGGGTACGATCCTCCGTCGATTCGAATGGACCCTTCCAATTCCGCGACGCCGCCGAAACTGCTCGACTTCCGCAGCGGCGGCTGGATTCTGCTGCTCGCGGTGCTCTTGGCCTTTGTCGCGCTCGCACTGCATCTGCTTGTAATCAGCCGCGGTGGTTTTCGACGAGCCATCGGCGACGGATCGAATCCGTCCACCTACGGCTTCGACCTCTCGACGCTCGACATTCCAGCCCAGACGCTCGTCGGCTCGGGATTGCCCAAGAACGGAATACCGACGCTCAGCGAGCCGCCGATGCTGACCGTTGCGGACGCGGAACAGTTCCACGCCGAACTGCGGCGAAGCCAACACGCCAAGTTCCTGATTCCCACCGAGCGCGTGCTGGGGATCGAAATCGACGGCGATGCGCGGGCGTATCCCCTGCGGCTCCTGGCCTCGCATCAAGTAGTGAATACGACCATCGGCGGCGCGCCGCTGTGCGTCAGCTACGACCCGCTGTGCGACAGCGCCGTCGTTTTTGACCGGCGTCTCGACGGCGGCGAGGCGCCCCCGGTCCAATTCGGCTTCAGCGGGCTGCTGCTGAACTCGAACCTCGTCCTGTACGACCGCCGGAAAGCGCCCGCCGAGGAAAGTCTCTGGTCGCAACTCCTGTTTCGCGCCATCGCCGGGCCGGCGGTGAAATCCGGCGCGAAGTTGCGGCTGATCCCCTGCCGCGTTGAGAGCTGGGAAAGCTGGTCACGGCGCTACCCGCAGACCACCGTGATGAAACTGGATACCGCGCGGCTCGCAATCTACAAACAGACGTTCGACGCCTATTACAACTCGGATCGGCTGATGTTCCCGGTGTCGCCCCTGCCGGCTGGCGAGACGCCGCCGCTCAAGGCCTCGGTTCGGGCGTGGCCGCTTGGGAGTCAGTGGGGACACCTGCTGGTGGCGAGCGACGCGGATCAGCCGTTGGCGGCGGGCGCCGATTCAGCGGCGCATGCGCACGCGCTTTGGTTCGCGTGGCACGCAATGCACCCTGCTTCGACGCCGCTGGCCGCACCGCCGTAGCGTCGGCCCTCCGTGACCGACGACGCGCATTCTCCCGTAACCGCCGCTTCTCTCCGAGCCGCGCGCGTCAGCCAGCGGTTTTCAAGTCTCCGCTCCCTCACCATCGCGGCTCGGAAAGCGCCCGGACAGCTCCTACTGACATCCGCCGGCGGCCAGCGCCGCGACGAAGGCGTTGATATCCAGGATGTTCACCGCGCCGTCGCGGTTCACGTCATTCGAGCACAGGAAATCGCATGTGAACATGCTCTGCCACTGCGCCTGGCTGTTGACCGCCATGACGAACGCGTTGATGTCCAGCGCGTTCACTACCCCGTCGCAATTCGCGTCGCCGCACAGGCACAGCGACGGACACGCGCCCGGTGCGCAGGTCGAGGCCGGGCCCAGGAACAGGCCGCCCTGGCCGGCGCATCCATTCTGGCTGGCGATAGAGCAGCCGCCCGCCAGATCGCAGCAGGCGCCGTTGGCGAAGGCGCACGCGCCGTCGCCGCAGGCGGTGTTGTCGCCCAGGTACGTGCCGCCCGTCGCGCTGCAATCGGGCGCCAGCGCGATGTAGCAATCGCCGACGGCGTCGCAGCAGGCGCCGCTGCCGGGCGGCGAGCACGGATGGTTCGCGCATTCGGAGCCGTCGCCGAAGTACGTTCCGCCCACGGTCGCGCAGTCCGCCGCCGTGCGAATCGCGCACACGCCGTAGGCGTCGCAGCAGGCGCCGGTCGCCGGTTGCGGGCAGGGGTTGGGCGTGCAGGTCGTGCCGTCGCCGCCGTAGGTCCCGCCGCCCAGCCAGCAGGCGATTTCAGTCTGAACGGTGCAGCCGCCGCCGGCGTCGCAACAGGCGCCGCTGATGTAGCCGCAGGGCGACGGATCGCAACTGCTGAGGTCGCCGAAGTAGACGCCGCCGGCGTCGAGACACTGCTGGCTGGTGAGCTGCAGGCAGGTTCCGGTGAGAGTGTCGCAGCAGGCGCCCGTGAGGGGCGGATCGAAACACGGGTTCGCGAGGCAGTTGAAACCCGCGCCAAGCCACAAACCGCCGGAGATCGCGCAGTCGAACTCGGTCAGATCGATGCAGTTCACTCCGAAGCAGCAGGCGCCGACCGGCTCCTGGGCGCAGTTCGTAGTCGCGCAGAGCGTTCCCGCGCCGTAGAACACGCCGCCGACGAATTCGCACTCGTCTTCAGTCAGCTCGGCGCACTCGCCGGCCGCGTCGCAGCAGGCGCCGGCGACCGGCTGGGTCGTCGGCTGACACGGATTCGGCAGGCAGGGCACGTTGTTGCCCTGGTACTGGCCGCCGCCCTGTGCGCAAAGATACGCGTTGGTGACGTGGCACGGCGAGCCATCCAGCGGGCAGCAGGCGCCGGTGGGCGGCTGCGGGCAGGGATTCGGCGCGCAGGTCGTGTTGTCGCCCTGGTAGTTCCAGCCGCTGAGCTGGCAGGTTGACTGCGTGGTGACAAAGCACTCGCCGCTCTCGGGGCGGCAGCAGGCGCCCATCACAACCGGGCAGGGATTGGGGGTGCAGCTCGTGCCGTTGCCCTGGTACATGCCACCGGCGGCGTTGCACTGCGCCAGGCTGCGCGCGGGCAGGCACGTTCCGTCATTGAGACAGCACGCCCCGCCGCCGACCACGCGAATCTTCGCCACGTCGCAACGGACGGTGGCGTTGTTGCCGTTGTTGGCGTCGTTGATGTTCACGATGACGCCCAGGAAGTAGTCGTTCGGCGCCGTGTTCAACGGAATCAGCGGACGGTTGGCGTTGACGTTGATACGCACCGATTTCTTCGATCCGAAGTTCCAACTGAACGTGTGCGTTCCCACCAGCGTGTCGGCCACGGAAATAATGTCGTTCCCGGAGAGATACGTGCTGACCTGCTGGCTGACCGCGTTGTGCCCGTTTCGCGAGTAGTTGTGAACCAGGTAGTTAAACGTCGTCACGCGGTTGCCCGCCACCACTTCCATCGGATGCGCCGGCGTCACGCGGCAATTCAGCGGCACGAGGTCAACGCCCACCGGCGTGTGCGCCGTGATGTAGTTCTGAAACGAAGTGAACGCCGCGTTGTTGATGCGCGGGTTGCCGGTGCAAGGCGGCACGTTCGTGCCGTTCGAGAGAATCGCGTAAACGCGGCGCTGCGCCGGCATGCCGGTGAATGCGTAGAACGAGCTGCCGCTCTGTCCGCCGTAGGAAAGCTGGTTGTACTCCACCTGGTTCGGCCGGTTCACTCCGGCGCAGTCATTTCCGCCGCAGGCGTCGAAACGCCCTCCCTGGTTGTACATCCGCATCCCGTTGCTGAGCGCCCGTCCGGGATAGGAGAAGTTGTTGAAAAACGTGCCGCCGGGCCCCGGCAGGTAAAAGGCGCAGTCGCTGCGAACGCCGTAACCGAACCAGCCGGTCAACGCGCCGATCGGGCGGTCCAGCTCAACGATCGCCATGTCGGCGTCGTAGTTGCCGTTCTGCGTCCAGCCGAAAAACGACTGCACGTGGACGGCGAACGCATCGCAATACGGCGCGTTGCCGCTGTCGTACGCCGGGACCACGCGCATCCGGTCGACGAAGCTGTTGTACGTAATCCGGACGTTCGCGGCCGGCCGGTCGACCCGGTCGTACACGCAGTGGCCGGCGGTCACGATGTGCTTGGAGTCGATCAGCGTGCCGGTGCAGCCGGAGTTGAAGTACGATCCGTCCACGTTCGGCCGGGTGTCGATAATCCCGTCGGCGCCAGACGTGATATTGCCATTGGCGTCGTACCGGTCGTCGCCGCCGGGCATCGCGTGGCAGTTGTTGGTCGGCGTGGTCATGATGCCGTCCGCGCCACGGCGGATAATGATCACATTCGCGACGGCGCCCGCCGCACGCGAGTTTCCGCCGCAGACGCGCTGCGCCACCGGAACCAGGGCGTCCCAGGTGTCATCGCCCATCCCGGCGGTCGTGGAAGCGTTATTGAAGAACAGCTTGCAGACGCGCCGGGCGGGGTCATAGTCGGGGTTGGCGATCAGCGACGGCGGAACGGGGGCCATCGCTCGAAGCCCATCCAGCTCTTGCGGGGTGAGATCGCCCGACGCGCCTTCTCCCAGCGCCTCCTGCTCGTCCTGATCCGGGAGGTCGCCAAGGTCGGATTCATCGGGCCAGCTCTCCGACTGCTCGGTGAGCACGTCGAACCGGTCCGCATCAAACATCGTGAGCGGGTCGGCCGGCAGCGTGTCCGCGTCCGTCAGCGGGCGATCCTGCATCGAATAGAGGTCGTCGGGCAAGAGCGTGTAGTCGAGCGCGATAGGCATCGACTCGCTCGCGGACGGGTCCCCGGGCCGGTGCACGTCCTGCGCATTGGCCGCGTCGATCGACTCGACCTTCGCCGGCGGCGCCGCGCTCGGCCCTCCCCCTGCCCCGCCCGCGGCCATCGAATTCTGAACCAGAACAACACTGCTTCCGAAAAACAGGCCGGCGGACACAACCGAAAAGGCGACGACCAGGCGTCGCGCGACAAGAGCCGAGCGCATACATTCCTCCTCTGGGAAATCGATCCTCATCAAATGAACCGCGCGGAGCGCGCGCGGCAGCGATATCGCTTAGAGCGTGATGCGCGCCCGATTCGGGCGGGCAAATTTCGAACCGCGGCCCGAACACCGCGAGTCGCGCGGCAGTTGTCCGCAGGCTTCAGTCTATTAACCTCGCCCCGGGTTTGATATAGGAATTTTTCGCAGTCCGCCAGAGCCGGCGGTCCGCGACGGCATCCTGGTCGTGGTAGTCATTGTGAATCTGTCACGAGCCAGACCGCTCGCCCGTCATGCCGGTGCTGACGAGGCGCATCCCAATAGCTGTTGCGGTGGGCGGCGCCTTTCCGAACCCGCCCCGCCAAGCGGCGGCTTGACGACCGTCAGCGATCGGCGCCCACAGGCCGCGGACGTCACCCCGCCGCTTGGCGCGGCGGGTTCGGACGGATCGCCGCCTGAAACCAGATGCACCCGCGTCAGCGCAACCATAACGAGTTGCGACGGCCCGTGTCTGATAATGAGGCGTATAATGCCGCCACACTCAAACTCCCGACCAGGAGGCTCGCCTATGCGTTCTGCGATTGATCGGATTCTCGCGTCGTCATGCCTGTCGGTGCTCGTACTGATCGTGTCTGGCTGCACCACGACTTTTTTCCCCGACGACAATTCGAGCCTTCCCCAAGGCCCGGAAGGTCCGCGCGGTGAACGCGGGGCGGCGGGGGTGGACGGCCAGAATGGGCTGGCCTGCTGGGATCTGGACGGCGACCGCGTTTCCGACGCCGCCGAGGACACCAACGGCGATGGAATCTGGGACGCCCGCGACTGCCAGGGTCAGGCCGAAATGGCGGCGATGATGGCTGTGTTCGGCACGGGTGAGGCCGGGCCGCGAACGATCGCCGAGGACATTCGGTTTCAGCAGTCGGACGGGGCCAATCAGCAATGGACGGACTTCACGGTCAACGCCGGCGTGACGCTCACGGTGCAGAGTGGAACCGTCATCCGCTGCCTCGGCAAGTTCACGAACAACGGCACGATTGTCGTCGAGAGCGGGGCGGATGGCGCCGACCGCGTCGGCGTCGACGGAAGTTCGCCCGGCTCGACGCGAAATGCCCTGCCCGGCATCAGCACGCTCGCGGCCGGCAACGGTGAGGTAGGCGGAACTTCCGAAGCCCGCAGCGGCGGACAGTTCGGCAGCGGTCTGTCCGAGTTCGAGGCGCGCATTGTGTTGAGCCCCGGCACAAAGGCCGGCGGTAGCGGAGCAGCCGGGCTGGGCGCCGGCGGCACGGGCGGCGGTTCGCTTGTGATCCTCGCGTCCGATGACGTGGTCATCAACGGTGAAATCACGGCTCTCGGCGGAGACGCTCCAGCGACCGGTGGCGGCGGCGGCGGCGGCGGGGTTGTCGTCATCGCCTCCGCGACCAAAATCACAAACACGCAGAATTCCATGGTCATGGTCGATGGCGGCGATGGCGGTGACGCAAGCGCCGCCGAGGCGGCCGGCGGCGGCGGCGGCGGCGGAATCGTCCACATGGTCGCCCCGGAGATCGTGGACGCCGGTCAGACATCCTCCGGCGGCGGACTGTCAGGATCCAATGGAGCCGCCGGCTCCATCACCGCGGATACTCGCGCGGGCGGCGGCGGCGGCGGCGCTTCCGGCGGCAACGGCGGAACCGGCGGCAATATCTCCGCCGGCGTTACCGCCGATCCCAGCGCGGCGGGCAACGGCGCGGCGGGGTTTTTCCTGAAGACGGAGACGGACCCGATATCGTTGTTTTGATCCAACCGTAGACCGTAGGGTCCGCTGTGCGGACCGTCCGACTAACCGTAGGGTCCGCTGTGCGGACCGTCCGACTCGGGCGCGGGCGGGGACGCCCGCGCTCCACGGTTTCATTGGACGCTCCAACAACTGTGCGCGATTCCGCGCCGCCGGCGGAACGCGAAGCGCGAACGAGCACACATCGCGCTGGGCGCTCGCTTGCGCGTCGCGTTCTGAAATGTGGCGCCAACTCTTGCACGCCGATCGCTTGTTGGACGCCGAGTCGGATGGTCCGCACAGCGGACCCTACGGGCTACGGGCCGCGGGCTGCGGGTTACGGGCTACGGACGCTTCGACGACATCTGCTCAATCTTCTCCGCCAACCCGGCGATCGTCTTTCGCAGCTCATCAATCTCCGCCTGTCGCTCGGCGGCGACCACGCCTTCTGCCCGCCTCCCGTCAGTCGCTTGAGCCCTGGGTGACGCGGACGCACTTCCTGCCGGTGGCGACGCCGACGGCGCCGCGGCGCTTCCGGCCCAGCCGGCGCCGGGCGTGAACGCCTGCATCCACTGCCGCGTCCAGTCCATCATGGGCCCGGCAGGCGACGAGGGGATCGCCCCCAACGTGTTCTGAAGAAACTGCATCCAGCGCTCCTGCGAGGCGCGCTGCGCGGCGAGCGTCTGGCGGAAGAAGTCCTCGACAACCGAGCCGAGCATTTGCTGCTGCGTTCGGATCATTTGGTGCAGGACCGACGAGGGAAATATCCCGAGTTTGTCGGCATCGCGTTCGAGGATGATCTGCGTCAACACCTGATTGGTGATGTCGTCGCCGGTTGAAGAATCGGTGATCACCAGCTCGGCGCCCTTGGTGATCAGGTCGTGCAGTTCCGTCAGTGTGACGTGCGAGCTGCGCGTGGTGTCATAAAAACGTCGGTTGGAGTACTTCTTGATGTGCAGTTTCGCGGCGCGGTCGTTCTCAGACATGGAGCTTGCACCTCTGCGGGCCGCGGATGTGCCGCTTTCGGCGTTCGGCGGGATGCGGCTAACCTGACCCGCGCGGTTTGAATCCGATGGTAGTTTGTCGCAATCTTCGCCGTAGTGCAAGACGGTGTATCTACGCGAAGTGACGCCGCGACGTGAACACGCAACTCGTTTGATATAAACATGTTATGCGAATGTAACACATTTTGTGCGTTTGCACAAAATATTCTTGACGCAAACGCAAAGCGCGTATATATTCTCTCATGTCCGTTGGGACGCAGCACGATACCGCCCATGGTGGGCGAAAGGAAAGAGCCATGACCACCGTTGCCCCCGAGACTTTCGAGACCATGAACGACGCCTTCAAGACCGGCACCGACACGTTCGCGACCTTCGTGCAGACCGGCGTGAAGTTCCAGGAGCAGACCGCTCGTTTCTGGAACGACCTGTTTGCCCGTTCGAACGACGAGATTCGCACCCAGACCGAGCGCTTCAACCGCGACATCATGCCCGTCGCCCGCAGGAACGCCGAGCGCGTTCAGAAGCTGGTCGATGAGCAGACGCAGCGCACCACCGACTTCGTCCGCCGCAGCTTCGACATCGGCCAGGCCGCGACGCCCGCCGAGGCGATGGACAAGTTCCTCGGCCTGTGGCAGACCTCGTTCGACGTGATGAAGCAGTCGACCGATGCGTTCGCCCGCGTGGGCAACGAGATGGTCGCCAACTGGTCCGACAGCATGAAGAACTGCTGCCAGTTCGCGGCCAAACCCGGCGTGAATGTCGCCGGCAAGGGCAACGCCGGCAAGAAGGACTAGGACCCGCGGTTGATCGCGGAATCAAACCAGCAGCGCGATGCGTCGGTCTCTATCCCAACCGACGCGGGTGCGGCAGCGCCGGGCGAGCCGGTGCTGCCCGCCCTTTTGCGCGCGCCCCTGCGGCGCGAGCCGAAATAAGCCGGCGTCGTCCCTGTTGACGCGGGCCAGATGGCTTGGCTCGCCGTCGCCGGCATGATCGAGGTGTATGGATCATGCTCAAGGATGTCTTCATCGTCGGCGGGGCACGCACCCCGTTCGGTTCCTTCCAAGGCGCGCTGGCCGATGTGCCGGCCACCCAGCTTGGCGGTGTCGCCATCAAGGGCGCGCTGTCGGCGTCGGGCGTGGCGCCGGACGCCGTCGATGAAGTCGTCATGGGCAACGTTCTGAGCGCCGGATTGGGCCAGAACCCCGCCCGCCAGGCGGCCGTCGCGGCCGGCATCCCGCTTTCGACGCCGTCCTCCGTGGTCAACAAGGTCTGCGGCTCATCCGAGCGCGCCATCCGCAACGGGGCGCAGGCGATTCAGTGCGGCGACGCCGGCATCGTCATCGCCGGCGGCCTGGAGAACATGACCCGTGCGCCATTCCTGCTGACCAAGGCGCGCGGCGGCTACCGCCTGGGCCACGGCGAGCTGGTCGACACGATTCTCCGCGACGGCCTGCTGGACGCCTACAGCAACAAGCACATGGGGCTGTGCGGCGAACAGTGCGCCGCCAAGTTCGCGTTTTCGCGCGAGGCTCAGGACGATTTTTCGATCGAGAGCTACAAGCGGGCGATCGCCGCTCGCAGCGCGGGACACTTCAAGAACGAAATCACGCCGGTGGAAATCACTACGCGGAAAGGCTCGGTCGTCGTCGATACCGACGAGGAGCCGGGCCGCTTCGACGAGAGCCGCATCCGCGGGCTGAAGCCCGTCTTCGACCCGAAGGGGTCGATCACCGCGGGCAACGCCTCGCCCATCAGCGACGGCGCGGCGGCGGTGGTGCTGGCGTCGGGCGAGCGCGTCAAGGCGCTGGGGCTGAAGGCGCGCGCTCGAATCCTGGGCTACGCCACGCACTCGATGGAGCCGGAGCGCTTTACTGAAGCGCCGATCCACGCCGTGCGGAAGCTGTGCGAACGACTCTCGATCAAAACCGGCTCGGTGGATCTGTTTGAGATCAACGAGGCGTTTGCCTGCGTGGCGATGGCGGCGATGCGCGAGCTGCCGATCCCGCACGAAAAGCTGAATGTCTTCGGCGGCGCGGTGGCGCTGGGCCACCCCATCGGCGTCACCGGCGCGCGGCTGGTTCTGACGCTCATGAACGCGTTGAAGGTCCGCGGCGGGCGGCTGGGTATCGCCTGCGCCTGCATCGGCGGCGGCGAGGCCGGCGCGATTGCGATTGAGCTGCTGTGATCGGTGGGGCTGCACGGGTTGGAAACCCGTGCAAACAGACACCGGTTGGAAACCGGTGCCACGGACTCGCTACTCTGGACTGACGCGTGCCGCAGCGAGTGGAATCGTACGGAGCGACGCATGTCGAGCGAAAAACAGACGTTTCCCGGAATGGACGCCTTCACCGGCTTCTGGACCGACTTCATGAACAAAATGAGCGGCGCGGGCGTGACGCCTCCGCCGCAGACCCAGACGCCCGATTTCATGAACCAGATGCGCAAGGCGTTTTTTGAGGCGATGTCGCAGAACGCCGACCAGTTCATGCGCAGCGAGGCGTTTCTGAACTCGCTGAAGCACTCGATGGACAACGCGCTGGCCTGGCAGCAGATGATGAACGACTACATGCAGCGCTCGCTGGCGGCGGCGCAGATGCCGTCGCGGGCGGACTCGGACCACGTGGTGCTGCTGGTGCGCGGCCTGGAGGAACGTGTGCTGGGCAAACTCGATTCGATCGGTAAACGAGTCGAGGCGCTCGAGGCGGCGACGAAGGCGGGGAGCATCGGCGTCCCGCCGGCGCAACCCGTGAGGTAGGTCAGGCATGGACGCACCGGCGGGACGCCGATGCTCCCCAACAGCGGCGGCAACTTGCCGCGAGCAGGTGCTTCAATGACGACTCAAATCCCCTGGATGCCCACGCCGGACCAGATTTTCGGCGCCTGGCAAAGCGCCATGCGCAAGGTCATGGCCACGCCGACCGTGATGGACACCATGAAACGCGTCCAGGTCGGCTGCACGCCCACGCGCACGATCCATCGCGAAGACAAGATGCGCGTGCTGCGCTACGAATCGGACGTCGAGAAACGCTTCAAGACGCCGCTGCTGTTCGTCTTCGCGCTCGTCAACCGGCCCTACATTCTGGATCTGAAGACCGGCAAGAGCGTCGTGCAGCATTTCGTCAACCGCGGGTTCGACGTCTACAACCTGGACTGGGGCGTTCCGGCCGACGGCGACCGCTACCTGGCGCTGGAGGACTACATCCAGGGCTACATGCACGAGACCATCGAGAAGATCTGCGAGCGCACCGGCGCCCCGCACGTCAACCTGCTGGGTTACTGCATGGGCGGCACGATGACGGCCATGTACACGGCCATCCGCCCGCAGCGCGTCCGCAATCTGATCAGCCTCACGGCGCCGTTCGACTGGTCGCAGAAGAGCAGCCTGCTCGACGTCTGGTGCGATGAGAAATACTTTGACGTGGACAAGGTCATCGAAGTCTACGGCAACGCCCCGCCGCACTGGCTGCAATCCTCCTTCACCATGCTGCGACCCGTGCAGAATCTCTTCGAGAAGTGGCAGGGATTCTATGACAACATGGAGGACGAGAAGTACCTCGAAGACTTCTTCGCCATGGAAACCTGGCTCAACGACAACATCCCCGTCGCCGGCGAGACGTTCCGGCAGTTCGTGAAGTACTGCTACCAGAAGAACCTGCTGATCCAGAACAAGTTTCACCTGGGCGACGAACGAGTCGATCTCAAAAACATCGTCTGCCCGATGCTGAACCTGATCGCGTCCAACGATCACCTGGTGCCGCCGGATCACAGCCATCCGCTCAACGAGGCGGTCGGCTCGACCGACCGCAAGACGATGGTCTTCCCGGCCGGACACATCGGCATGGCGGTGAGCAGCCGGGCGCATCGCGATCTGTGGCCCAAGGTGTGCGACTGGCTGGAGGAGCGCAGCGAGCCGGTCGGCTAAATAGGACCAACCACAGAGGTGCAGAGGCACAGAGAATGCGAGAGAACGGGATAGAGGGACAGAGGGACAAAGGGCGCAAGCGACTGGCAAACCCGGCGCACCGCCAAGCCGTCATGCCCAAACCCGTGTCTTCTCTGTGCCTCTGTGCCTCTGTGGTTCAATTGAATTTGCCCGACGACTGAGAGAGGCGGACCCTATGCACAGCGCCACGAAGACCAACGGCAACGAAAGCACGACCATGAGCATCTCACGCTACCACGGCGCCACCGGACGGATGGACCTTTCGACCAAGGCCGCGGTCATCACCGGCGGAGCGCGCGGCATCGGCGCCGCCGTCTGCCACGCGCTGGTGCGCGAGCGGATCAAGGCCATCGGCCTGGTCGACGTGAGCGACGATGTGATGCGCTTCGCCACGGAATTCAACAGCGAGGTCGGCCGCGAGGCGGTCGTGCCCTTCCGCGGCGACGTGACGGACGCCTCCTTTCGTCGCGGCGTCTTCTCGGCCCTGGAGGGGCGCTTCGGCTCCGTTTCCATCTGCGTGCCGGCGGCCGGCATCACGCGCGACAAGCTGGCCGTGCGCGTCGATCGCGAGGCCGGCACAGTCGAGGTGTATCCCGAGGCCGATTGGGAGCGCGTGCTGGCGGTTGATCTGACGGCGCCGATCTACTGGGCCCTGGAGACGGTCGCCAGCGTCGCCCGCGAGCGCCTGAAACGCGGGCTGAAACGCTGGGAGCCGGCCGAGCCGCTCGAAGGCGCCATCATCTTCATCGGCTCGGTCTCGTCGGCCGGCAACCGCGGCCAGGTGTCCTACGCCACCGCCAAGGCCGGACTCGAAGGCGCCCAGGCCACGCTCGCGGCCGAGGCCATCTTCCACGGCGTGCGCAGCGCGATCATCCACCCCGGCTACACCGACACGGCGATGGTCCGCGCGCTGGGCGAGGAGTTCATTCAGCAGCGCATCATTCCGCAGACGCAGCTCCGCCGCCTGATCCGCCCGGAGGAAATCGCCGACGCGATCTGCTTCATGATCTGCAACGCGGCCGTGAGCGGAAAAGTGTGGGTGGACGCCGGCTGGCATCCGGTGGCGTGACGGAAATAGCGAGTTCAGAGTAGCGAGTAGCGAGTTCAAGAGAGGTCCGGTTGCCCGACTTCAACTCGCTACTCGCTACTCGCTACTTTTAACTTCTCCACAACCGCCGCCACACCTTCGGCATCGACGTCAATCCACCTCATCCCCCCCATCCGCTTCAGCCACGACCGCTGCCGCTTCGCCAGTCGGCGCGAGTTGATCTTGATCTGCTCAATCGCATCATCGAGAGAGAGCTTGTCTTCGAAATGGGCGAATAGTTCGGCGTAGCCAACCGCCTGGCGCGCCTGATCCCCGACGCCGCGCGCGTCGGTCCAGATTCGCCGGGCTTCCTCCACCAGACCCTCTGCGATCATCTTCCGCACGCGCTCGTTGACGCGCCGGTTGCCCGCCTCGCGCTGCCGCCGCAGGCCGAAAAGCGTCCAGTTCCACTCCGGCCGGCGGACCTGTGCTGCGCTCCACTGCTGCTGCAATTCCGAAATGGGCCGGCCGGTCAGGCGATGCACCTCCAGCGCCCGCTCAATCCGCCGCAGGTCGCGGCGGTGGATGCGGGCGGCGGCCTGCGGGTCAATCGCGGCCAGTTCCGCGTGCAGGGCGTCCTGGCCTTCGCGCTGCGCCCGGGTGCGGATTTCCGCGCGGATGGCCGCGTCCGCCGATGGGCCGTCAAACAGGCCTTCGTACCAGCATTTCAGATAGAGCACGGTTCCGCCGACGGCGACGACCGGCCGACCGCGAGCCGTGACTTCCGCGACCACCTGGTCGGCCCGCTCGACAAAGCGCGCGGCGCTGAACGCCTCCCACGGGTCGGCGACGTCGATCAAGTGATGCGGCACGTCGCCGCGCTCGGCCAGCGTCGGCTTGTTCGTGCCGATGTCCATCCCGCGATAGACCTTCATCGAATCGACGCTGAGAATCTCCGCGCCGATGCGGCGTGCCAGCAGCCGCGCGACCTCGCCTTTGCCGGAGGCGGTGCAGCCGGCGAGGACGATGATCCGCGGGCGGCGGTCGCGATTTTCCGTCGGCGTGGATGTTTCCATGAGAGCGCGGCGGTAGTATATCGCTTCAGGTTCCGGGCTTAGAAGGATTCGAAGCGCTGCCGCGTTCCGGATTCGCTGTCACCGCGGCTCCAAATCAGGAAAGGAAATATTATGTCCCGAATTGCAGCCATCGCCGTCGCTGGATTCCTGACCGCGGCTTCTTACGCCGCGACGTTCACCGTCAACACCACCGCCGATACGATCGACATTCTGCCCGGCAACGGCGTGGCCGCCGACGCCGCCGGCAACACGTCGCTGCGCGCCGCGATCATGGAGGCCAACGCCGACGGCGGCGCGGACGACATCGTCCTTCCGGCCGGCACGTTTACGCTGAGCGGGGCCAACGACGACGACCTGGGCATCTCCGGCGATATTGACATTCTCTCCAACTTGACGCTGACCGGCGCCGGCGCGGGCCTCACGATCATCGACGCCAACAACATCGACCGTGTGATCGACGTCGGCAACGGGGCGGCGCTGCTCAGCGGCTTGACGATCCGCAACGGGCTCGTGCAGGGCGCCGGAGCCGGAATCCGCATCGGAGCGGGAACGAGCGTCACTATCACGAATTGCGACATCGGCGGCAACGATACCGCCGACAACAACAACGCCGCCGGCGGCGCGCTGGGCGGCGGCATCTTCATCGAGGCCGCGCCACTGATCGGCGGCGGCACCGCCGGCTCGCTGACGCTCAGCAACAGCACGATCGCCGAAAATACCTGCAACGACGTGGGCGTCGCGGGCAACACCGAGGGCGGCGGCATTTTCAACGGCGGAAACCTGACCATCCGCAATACCACGATTTCCGGCAACGTCTGCACCGGCGCCAACGTGCCGGGCAGCAACGGCGGCGGCATCGCCAGCTCGGCCGGCACGGTGACCATTCAGAACAGCACCATCGCGGCAAACTCGGCGCGCGGCGCCGGCGGCAACCTGTTCCGCGGCGGCGGGACCCTGACGGTGCAGAACTCGATCATCTCCGGCGGGCTGGGCGGGCCGACCAATTGCGGCGGGACGATCACGTCGCAGGGCTTCAACATCAGCGATGACGGGTCGTGCGGGCTGAACGGCAGTGGCGACCTGGCCGACACCGATCCGCTGCTGGGCGAGCTGGCCGACAACGGCGGACCGACGCGGACTCACCTGCCCACGGCTGAAAGTCCGGCGATCGACGGCGGGGATGACGACAACTGCCAGGGCACGGACCAGCGCGGCATCATGCGCCCGCAGCAGCAAGGCTGCGACGTGGGCGCGGTCGAGGTCACCCCGGTCGACGGCAGCGGCGCCGCCGGCGACGACACCGACAACGACGGCATCGGCGATGATTTCGACGGGGACGGCCAGCCCGACGACGCCGACAACGACGGCGCACCCGACGCTGAAGAGGACGAGAACAACAACGGCGTTCCGGATGGTCTCGACGACACCGACAGCGACGGCACGCCCGATGCCGCCGACCCGGATCAACAAGGCGGCGACAACGGAAACGACAATAACGGGAACGACAACAACGGGAATGACAACAACGGGAACGACAACAACGGGAACGACAACAACGGGAACGATAACAACGCGAACGACAACAACGGTAATGACAACAACGCCAACGGAAACGACAACCAGGACAACGCCAACGACAACGACGCCGGCATGGACGGGTTAGACGACACGCCGCAGGATTGCGGCGAGTGCGGGAATGGCGCCGATATGCTCCTCCTGGTGGTGCCGTTCTCGCTGGTTGGCGCGGCGCGCCGCCGGCGCAGGCGCTGATTAGGGGAGTGCGGGCGTCCGAGCCTGCGGACTTTTTCGGGTGGAACGGGCATCTTGCCCGTTCCTGATACCGCGAGGGGACGGGTGAGGTGCCCGTCCCACGCATTTCACAAGCTATCCCGCCCGCCACCCCTGCAACGCCCCCGCGAAGACCGCCGTCGGCCACAGAGCGCCGACGCTACCGGCTCTTCGACGGGCTGCTACGCCTTCGCCGCCGCCGTCGCCGCCGTGTCCCAGAAATTCACGAGATCGATCCGCGTGATGATCCCGCGGACTTTCCCATCCTGCCGAACCAGCACGCCCGTGTTCCCCGACATCAGCAGCCGGTAGACCTCGTCCAGCGTGATGTGCTCGCCCACCTCCGGAAACGGCCGCGCCATGATGTCTCCCAGCCGCACCGCCCGCGGGTTGCGCCCCTCGTGCAGCAGCCGCGCCAGCGTCACTTCCTGAATCCCCCCCACGCTGCGCTCCTGCTCAATGATCGGAATCTGCGAAATCGACTGCAAGCGGAAAAGGTCGATCGCGTCCTGCATGGTCTGGTTCGGCGACAGGCACATCAGCTCGCGCTCGCCTTGCGCCGCGACCAGGTCGCCCGCCGTCGCCGGCCGCGTGCCGTCGTCGAAGAACCCGTTCTGCCGCATCCACTCGTCGTTGTACAGCTTGCTCAGGTAGTTTCGTCCCGTGTCCGGAAACAGCGCCACCACCAGGTCGCGCGGCGTGCAGCGCTCCGCGTAGCGCAGCGCCGCCGCCGCCGCCGTGCCGCACGATCCGCCCACCAGCAACCCCTCCAGCCGCGCGATCTTGCGGGCGACGCTGAACGACTCTTTGTCGCTGACGCGCACCCAGTCGTCCACCACCTGGCTGTTGAACGTCTTGGGCACGTAGTCTTCGCCGATGCCCTCCACCTTCCACGGCCCCGGCGTCCCGCCCGACAGCACGGAGCCCTCCGGATCCGCCCCGATGATGCGAATGTTCGGATTGCGCTCTTTCAGATACTTGCCCACGCCGGAGATCGTTCCGCCGGTGCCGATGCCGGCGACATACACCGTGACCTTCCCGTGCGTCTGTTGCCAGATTTCCGGGCCGGTCGTCAGGTAGTGAATCTCGGGGTTGGCGAGGTTGGTGAACTGATTCGGCTGCCACGCATTCGGGATTTCGTTCAGCAACCGCTTGGCGACGCCCGCGTAGCTCTCAGGCGAATCCGGCGCGACGTTGGTCGGCACGATGACGACTTCGCCGCCGTAGGCTTGGAGAAGCGCCGTCTTCTCCGCGCTCATCTTGTCGGGCATTACAAAGATGCAGCGATAGCCCTTGATCGCGGCGACCATGGCGAGACCCACCCCCGTGTTGCCCGAGGTCGGCTCGATGATGGTGGTCACACCCGGCTTGATGATCCCGTCGCGCTCGGCCTTTTCGATCATGGCCTTGCCGATGCGGTCCTTGATGCTGCCGCCGGGGTTGAAGAACTCGATCTTGCCGTAGACTGGGCAAGGCAGGCGCTCCGCAACGCGGCTGAGGCGGATCAGGGGCGTCTGGCCGATGGCGTCGAGGGCGTTGTCGTACATCCCCAGCATGGCGGTGAACCTGCTTTCTGCGAAAAAACCTCGTTCCCCCAATCTGTGGGAATGATACTGCACATGATCGCGCCGGTCACGGACGCGCGACGCGGGCACGGGCGAGAGAGGCTGTGAACATTTGGGTGGGACGGGCGTCTCGCCCGTCCCCGCGATCGCAGGAACGGGCGAGACGCCCATCCCACTCAAACGTCCACAAGCTCAGACGTCCGCAATCCCAACCGCGTCAGATAGGCTCCACCGCACTGCGCGGCAGCCATCCCGACTGCCCGTTGCTCAGCCGCACCTCGACCCACTCCCCGCGCGATTCAAGAATCCGAAGCTCGACGCCCGGACCCAGCGCCTCCCGCAGCACCGCCTCGTATGCCTCGCCTCGACCCTGGCGCAGCGTCTGCGGCTCGCCCACCACCACGGCGGCCGGGGCAGCCGCCTCCGCTTGAAGCTGCCAGAGCGCCGACACGCTGAACGTCGCCCCCAGCAGGACCAGCGTCAGCCCGCACGCCGCCAGTGGCTTGACCGGCCGCCAGATGCGAACCGTCAGCAACAGCCAGCCGCCCCCCGCCAGAAGCGCCGCCAGCCAGAATCGCTCACGCAGCGATGTCTTGTAGTGAAAAAACAGCAGCCGCTCGACCAGCCGCTCGCTCTCGCCCGACGGAAGCTGCGGCTCGACCCGCAGCCGCGCGTACGCCAGGTTGGCACGCAGGTCCGCGTCGCGCGGCTGAAGCCGAAGCCCGCGGCGATAGTGCACGATCGCCCGCCCGACATTGCCCAGACGGAAATGCGTATTGCCCCGGTTGAATTCAAGCCCGGCGCTGATGACGCCGGCGGCGGCGACCGAGTCGAACGCGGCTGCGGACTGGCGATACAGCCCAGCCGCACCGGCCGGGTCGCTCCTGGCCGCTGCGGTGGCTTCGTCGAACGCGGTTTGCGCGGACCCCAGCAATTCGCGCAGCCGCTCCGGCGACACCGAGGCAGCCGGCGCTGCGAACGGCGCGACAAGCGCCAGCAACGCGCACGCGGTCACAACGCGCGTCATGACAATCGCTCCCGCTCCAGGAGCGCAATGCAACGCCGGGCATCCGCGACCAGCGCAACCGTCGCCGACGCACCGCCGCCAGGGTCCGTCGCGCCTTCCGCGGAAGCGTCCGCCCCGCCGCCGTATCCGGCCTGCTCGCATTGCTGGACGACCGCGTCCCAGGCGCGGCGCACTTCTTCCGAAGCGCCGCGCGCCGCCAGTTCAGGCAGTGCCGCGCGACCGTGAAATCGCGGCGCTGGAGCGTCCAGCCGATCCGCCAAATACCCCGCCAGAGCCGCCTCGATCTGCCCGGCCCGCTCGCGCCGCGGAAGCCCCGCCGCCCGGTCTATTCGCGACAGCGCGTTTCGGGCCGCCTGCGCACGGCGGCGCTGCGCCGCGCCGCCCCGCCGCCGCTGGATCGCGCTGCCGCACCATGCCGCCAGAAAAACCGCCGGCGGCGTGATCGTCACCGCGATGACCTCCTGCGGCGTAACGACGGAGACGGTATTGAGCAGCTCGGCCTCGCCCAGCACGTTCCCGCGCAGGCCGTCCACCGCCTCGACCGCCGCCGGCGGCTGGTCCGTCGGCGCCGGAAGTCCGCCGATCTCGGCCGCCGTCAGCTCGTCCGACGGCTGAACCCGAATCGCAATCGGATTGCTGATGGCGACCACGTATCGCTCGCGCTCCGGATCAAAGTAGGGATACTCAATCGGCGGAATCTCGGTGACGTCAGACCGCTCAGCCCGGATGGTCTGCGTGAATCGCTTTCCGCCTCCCAGCCGCTCGCCCGCCAGGTCTTCCTTCGGCACGCGGAAGCCGGACGTGAGTTTCGCATCGGCGGCCAGTCGCGGCGGAGCGAGCGATTCGAGCGGCCCGTCGCCGGTGACATCGATGGTCAGCTCGATCGGATCGCCGACGCGGACGCTCAGCGGCCGGGCGCGGACAGAGATGCTGAACGTCCCCACCGCCCCGGTGAAATTCGCGGGGCGCCCGGCTTCGGGCAGCGGCAGCACTTCGACGTCGCGAACGCGCGGCCGAATGCGCAGATTCCGATAGCTGGAGGCTTGCAGCTCGCCGAAAATGTCCAGCGCAAGCTGCGTCGGGTAGCGCATCGCCAGGTCAATCTCATCGAACACCAGCGTGCCGGCTTTCTCCGGAACGTACTCAGCCGTCATCTCATACGTGAAGTAGCGCTGCCGCTCGCCGCCCGGCAGCGTCACCACCTGCTGATTGATCACCGGCTGATTGGGGAACGGCCCCAGGCTGCCGGAAATGAAGCGCGACATGCGGTTGGCCGGAATCAGGCCGTTGTCGGTCTCGATCGGTTTGACCCACAGCGTCAGCGTGAGCGCGGTCTTCTGGCCCAGGTACAGGCGCTCGTGCCGGCACGAAATCTCCGCCCAGAAGAGCTGCTCGCTGTCGCTGGGCAACACCTTGATCGTGATCGGCCGAGTCTTACGCTCCACTCCGTCGACGCGCACCAGCACCGATGGAATCACCAGCTCGCCGTGCCTTTCCGGCGTCAGAAGGTATTGGTACGCGCGCGAGACGGTGCGCGTCGTCCGCCCGTTGATCGTGAGCTGGCTGAACGACTCGCGCGGCTCGCCGCTCTGCTGCACGCGGCAGCCGGGAATCTCGGGAAATTGCGGATCATCGCAGGATTGAAAGCGGTCGATGCGCAAGACAATGCTGAACGGCTCGCCCACGTACGCCTCAGCCCCCTCGGCCGTCAGCGCCACGGTCGCGTCGCCCCGCGCCGCGGGCGCGCCGAGCGCCAGCAGGGCGATGGACGCAAACAGGATGTTCGTAAAGCATCGCGTCATGTTCACCGTGTGAGGTCAGGCAATAGCGTCGGCCCTCTGTGGCCGACGGCGGTATTCTCCTGGTTTTCGCGGGTCGTCGGCCACAGAGGGCCGACGCTACGGGCCGTCGCCCGGCCGCTACCATTAGACGCCGCCGGCGCGGGCCTACTGTCGTGTTTCCGACGTCGCCGGCTGCGAGGTCGCCTCGTTCACGCGTCGTCGCAGCGCGGCAAAACCATCGCGCTGCCGCGCCGCCGCACGCAGCATCTCGATAAACCGGCCGATGTCGCGCCCGCAGCACTCGTAGGCGGACGCGAACAGCGACAGGTCGCGATTGTATCGCTGATTGAGCAGAATGAACGCGTTGTTGGTCGGCAGCTCCGCGTAAGTCCGGTATCGCCCGGGCTCGTTCAACTGCGGCCGCACCTCGTCGGCGAAGCGCCGCCGCGCAGCCTCAAACACCGACTCGCGCCCCGCGATCTTCTCTTCCGCCGGCTCCTTCGTCTTGTAGTACGCCCGCAGCTCCTTGACGACGCCCTCCATCCACGCGTTGACGCGCTCGTCGTCGTCGCGGCGGCGGCGCAGTTGCTCGAGCACCTCCCGGCCGTAATCGCCGCGCGCCTCAAAAAACCGCCGCGCCCCCTCGCGGCCGATGAAGGTCGCCAGGCTCTCGTTGAAGTCGCTCTGGCCGTTGGCGTACACCGTGTTGTGCGCCAGCTCATGAATGACCGTGTCAACCAGCGTGCCGTCGTCGTAGCGTAGCATCGTCGAGTGCAGCGGATCGGGCAGCCAGCCGAGCGTGCTGTAGGCCGAGACCGGCCGCAGCCACGTGTCGTAGCCTTCCGCCTGCAGGCGCGCCTCGGCCGCTTGTCCGTCGGCCTTCGAAAAATAGCCGATGTAGTCAATCGCGCCGATGATGGGGAAGCGCCACTGCCGGGCGCGCAGCGCGTCGCGCGGCGCCGCCGAGAGGTTCCAGCCGATCGGCTTACCGGCCGTGTTGTTGAATCGCCCGAAGCTGCCGCCGACGCGCAGCCCCAGCTCCTGCCGCGCGAAACGCCGCGCGTCGATCACCAGCTTGAGCTTGCCAAGCGGCTCGGCCTCCAGCGCGCCCTCGCTGAGCACGTCTTCAATCGGGCGCGTGCGCAGAAGCATGTCGAACTGCCCCAGCCCCTGGCGATACAGGTAGAGCGCCGTGTCGCAGCCGAGCTGTACCGGAAGCAGCGCGGCGGCCAGTAGCGCGAACGCAGATCGGCGGCTCACTTCAATCATCGTCTGGCCACACAACGGTATCGCAAACTCTGCAACAGTGACCGCGCCGCTCGCGTATCATATCCGTTTGAAGCAGGAGCCATGAATGTCCTCGTCGTCATCGCCCGCGCCCCCCACCGTCGTGTCGCTCCTGCTTTGCGATCAGGTCATCGACGACAAGCTGACCAACAAGAAGAGCGCCATCGGTCTGTTCAACGTCATTTCGGTGCCGCGAACGCCGTCGGTGATCCAGCAGATGGTCGTGCTGGCGTCGGTGACCGAAATCAACCAGCGCGCCCCGCTTGAATTGCGCCTGGTCCGCGACGCGGATTCCGAGATCCTGTTTCACACCACGCACATGGTCGAATCCCCCAGCCCGCTGGCCGTCATCGACCTTGTTTTCGCACTCCAGGGCGTCCAGCTCTCCACCGGCGGACCCTACGCCTTCGAGCTGCTCTACAACGGCGAAATCCTGATGCGGCGGCGTTTTCAGGTTCTCGTCCGGCCCGGCGCCGCGCCGTAGTGGCGTAGCACGGGGGGTGGGACGGGCGTCCCGCCCGTCCCTGCGATCTCAGAAACGGGCAAGATGCCCGTTCCACCCGAGAAAGTTAACAGGCTCAGTTTCCCGTTCCACCCGAGGCAGTCCCTCTCGCCAAAACCGCGCCCATTGGCGCAATTCCGATACGCCCCCCCGCCGCTTCCTTCCGATAGGAGGAGTGGTTGCTGCCCATCGTTGGGCGCAGCTTCCGGCGGCGGCATCCGATCGCCGCCGCGTTGGCAGGACGCCGACGGGGCACGTATGGACGGCTCGCCCACTCGCTCACTCCGCACGCTTTTGCGCGGCCGCTGGCAGATTCCGCTGGCGCTGGTCGCGCTCGCCGCGGCGGGATTGTCGCTGCAACGCCTGCGGCCGCCGCCGCCCAAGCCCGACTTCGACGCACTCATCGCCGATCTGACCGCGCTGCGCGACGCCAAGGCGTACCTCCCCGCGGCCGACGGCGCGGTCAACCTGCTCAACGTCCAGCCGCCGCTGTCGCGCGCCCAGCAGGCGCAATTGCATGACTTCACCGCCGACGTGATCTACCGGCACGAAACCGCGTCGAGCGAAAAAGACCCGGAGAACCTCCACAAGCTGATCGAGCATCTCGATGCGCTCAAGACACTGGCCGATCCGCTCGACGCGACCCGGCTCATCCGAATCGCTGAGGTCCAATCCTGGCTCAATGACACCGACGCTGCGATCGAGGCCTACAGGAGCGCCCGCGCCCAGCCGACGACGCCCGACCAGCGCCGCACCTCGGCCCAGGCCCTGGTCACGCTGCTCTCCCGGAAAGGCTCCGGCCGCGCCGAAAGACGCGAGCTGCTCGACGAACTGCTGGCCGACCCCGGCGTGACGGCCGACTACGCCTGGTGGGCGCTGCGCGAATCCGTTCGCGACGCTCTGCGGCAAGGCGACGTCGCGGACGCCCGTCGCCTCGTGGACACGCACGGCCCGCGCCTCTCAAACGCCGACGTCAAGGGATATTTCGAGTTCCTCGACGGCCAGGTCCTGCTCGCCGAGGGTCGCCCCGACGAAGCCCTCGCCCGCGCCGGCTGGGTCGACGCCTGGCTCACAGACACCGCCCGCCGCGACGACGCCATGATCCGCGGCGGCGACGTCGCGGCGCTCAATGGCTGGCTGGGCGGACAAGTTCACCTGGCGCTGGAGCACCCGGACGAGGCCCTGAAGCTGTTCGACAATGCGTTGCTGCGCGCGCCCAAGGGCGAGCTGTCGATCGACGCCGGCGTCGGAAGGGCGCGGGCCCTGGCCGCGCTGCATCGCGACGACGAAGCGCTGCAGGCGCTCGAAGATGTCGTCACGCGCGTCAACCGCCGCCCGGAGCTCCGGCAGCGCGGGCACGAGGCCGTCCGCGACGCCGGGTTGATCCTCGCCGAGGGTCAGGGCCGCGCCGCCGACGACCTGGCCCCGCTCCAGTATCTCGAACTGGTGGTCGACCGCACGCCGCCCGACGGGCACGACGAGCATTCGCGACTCCTCGAACGGCTTGCGCAGGGTTTCGAGCTCGCTGCCGCGCGCGACGCCGATCCGACCGTCCGAATCCACTACCTTGCGACTGCCGCCAGGCGATTTCTGGCCGCCGCTGACCTCGCCGTGCTCGATGAATCCCGGCTGGCCGAACTGACGTGGCACGCGGCCCAGGCCGCGATGCAGGCCGGCCGCTTCACCGACGCCCGCCGCGCCCTGGAACGCTTTCTGGACGGGCGCGAATTCGACGCCCGGCGACCCACGGCGCTGCTCCAGCTCGGCGAAGCGTGTGAGGGAGTCGGCGACACCGCCCGCGCCCTGCAGCAGTACCGCCGCGTGATCGAGGCCTTTCCACGCGTCGAGGAGGCCACTCGGGCGCGGCTGCTGGCCGCCGGCGTCTTGCGCGCCATGGGCGACGCCGAGCGCGTCGAATCCGAGCGGTTGCTGACCGAACTGATCGATGACGACCGCGTCTCTCCCGATTCACTCACCTATCGCAATGCGCTGCGCGCCTTGTGTGAGCTGAGCGTCGAGGCCGGACGCTATGCCGACGCCATCAGCCGGCTGGAGACCTTCACCGAGCTGTATCCCGACGACGCCGACTTTGCCCGCGCGCGTTTCCTCCTGGCCGACGCCCACCGCCGCAGCGCCTACGCCCTGCGGAGCGATCCACCGCCGGGCGCCGCAGCCGAGGCGGCCCAGAACGAAAGCCTCGCCCGTTTCCACCGCGCCGCGGAACTCTACGACGCCCTGATCCACGACGGCCCCGCGTCGGACGATGCGCAGCACGGCGTGTACGAGCGCCTGGCGCTGCTTTACCGCGCGGATTGCCTGTTCGAGATCAACACGCCCGAGAGTCTCCACCAGTCCCTCGAACTCTATCGCCGCGCCGCGGCTCGCTATGAGCAGGAACCAACGGCGCTCACCGCGCAGGTCCAGATCGCCAACATCCACCTGCGCAACGGCGACCGCACGGCGGCGGCGCGGGCCCTGGAGCGGGCGCGCTGGCTGCTGCGCGGCATGCCCTCGCCCGCGCTGGCCGAGGGACGCGACGGCGCTGACCGCGCCGCCTGGGAACGATATCTGACCACTGTGCTGGCCTCGCATCAGTTTCGCGACGTGTTCTCGACGCCGGTCGCGGCGTCGCCCTGAGGAGAGTCCCGATGAGCGCGCCTTGCCCGGCCGCACCCGACGTGCGCCTGAAAACGCTGCTGACTCAGCAGCGCGACCACTACCTGCGCCTGCAGCAGCTCAGCCGGCAGCAGCGCGAGATGATCTCCAGCGACCGTCCCGAGCTCCTGCTGGGCATTCTCAGCGAGCGGCAGACGCTCGTTTCGGCCCTGGCGCGGTTGAACCAGGAGTTGTCCCCCTTCCGCCGCAACTGGGACGCCAACTACGCGGCCCTGCCGGCAACGGACAAGGCGGATGTGTCCGCCCTGCTTCAGGAGATCAACGCGCTGCTGCGGGGCATCCTGGCCACCGACCAGCAGGACAGCGCTCTGCTCGCGGCGCGCAAGCACACCGTCCGCCAGGAGCTTGACGGCCTGGGCGGCGCGCAGACGGCCGCCTCCGCCTACGTGCGGCAGAGCGGCGCCGCGCCGCCGCAACGCGCCGCGGACATCACCGGGTAGTCAGCACCGGCCGCAGGCCGATGCTCCCCGAAAACGCATGATTGAGCGCCCTGAAGAGGGCGGCGCAACCAATGGAGTGGAGCGTGCAGTTGAGCAAAGTCCAGGACGGCAAGCCCATCGAGCCGCCCAATCTCACGGCTGGAACGGGCGTCGCGCCCGCGCCGGGGAGTGCGGGCGTTCCGCCCGCCGCCCCGCGAAATGGGCGACGCGCCCGCCCCAGCGACGGACTCCCGCGCCCCTCCGGCCCGGACCAGCTCAGCGACATGCTGCGCGAATACACCGAGGTCACCGCCCGCCTTCAGCAGACCCACGAAACTCTCGCCCGCGAAGTCGACCGGCTGCGCGGCGAACTGGCCAGCAAAGACCGCGAACTGGAGCGCCGCCGACGCCTGGCAGCCCTGGGCGAGCTCGCGGCGGGCATGGCGCATGAAGTACGCAATCCGCTTGGAGCGATTTCGCTCTACAGCGGCCTCTTGCGCGGCAAGTGCGGCGACCCCGAAGCGGCTCTGAAGCTCATCGAAAAGATCGAAGCCGGCATCCGCGCCATCGACGGCGTCGTCGAAGAGACGCTGGCGCTCGCGCCGCGCTCCGGACAGCTCGTCCCCCTGCCGTTGCAGCAGGTGCTGGAGCGCGCCGCCGACTTCGCCGCCGCCAAGCTCTCCAGCGCCGGCGTTTCGCTCGACGTGGACCTGCGCGGCGCGGCTGTCGAGGTCATGGGCGAGGAGGCCGGCCTGCAACGGGTCATCGCCAACCTGCTCGTCAACGCCGCCGAAGCCTCCCCGCGCGGAGCGCGCGTGCAGCTCGCCGCCCTTCCCACGCGCGACGGCCGCATCGCCGTCCGCGTATCCGACGAGGGCTGCGGACTGCCCGACGAATTGATCCACCGCATCTTTGACCCGTTTTTCACGACCAAGCCCGAAGGAACCGGGCTGGGCCTGGCGATCGCCCATCGTCTGGTTGAGGCCTACGGCGGCCGTATCACCGCCGCCAACCGTCCGCAGGGCGGGGCCGAATTTGTCGTGACGCTGATAGACGCCGCTGCGACCGGGCGACCTTCGCAGCCGGCCCACGAGAAGGACGCCGCCACGGCTGCATGAATAACCGAACGGATTCGTGTTGAAGGAGACCACGATGGCCTTGATTTGCATCATCGACGACCAGGCGCTGCTGCGAGATTCGCTGCAGGCCACTCTCACCGGACAGGACCACAAGGTGGTCGCATTCGACAACGCCCAGGACGCGCTCACCACCATTCGCCAGCAGTCGTTCGACGCGGTCATCACCGACCTGCGGCTGCCCGGCATGGACGGCGTGTCGCTGCTGCGCGAGATGCGACGGCTGGGCATCGACGTGCCCGTCGTGCTGATGACCGCCTACGCGTCGGTCGCCACCGCGGTCGAAGCCATGAAGCTCGGCGCCTTCGACTACATCCAGAAACCCTTCAACGCCGACGAGGTCGCGATCACCATCGAGCGCGCCGTCCGCGAGCGCAACATGATGCGCGACAACGAGGTGATGAAGCGCACCATCGAAGATCAGGAGCGCGACCGCCGCCTGATCGGCGAGTCGGCCGCCATGCGGGCCGTGATGGAGAAAATCCAGCGCGTCGCCCAGAGCTCGGCCACCGTGCTGATCACCGGCGAAAGCGGCGTCGGCAAGGAAGTCATCGCCCGCGCCATCCACGCCGCCTCGGCTCGCGCGGACCAGCCCATGCTGTGCGTCAACTGCGCCGCGCTCTCGCCGACCTTGCTGGAAAGCGAGCTGTTCGGACACGAGAAGGGCGCCTTCACCGGCGCCGACCGCGTCCGCAAGGGCCGCTTCGAGCTGGCCGACGGCGGCACGCTGCTGCTCGACGAAGTCTCCGAGATTCCCCCGCCGCTGCAGGCCAAGCTGCTGCGCGTCCTGCAGGAGCGCGAGTTCGAGCGCGTCGGCAGCTCCGTGACGCGCCGCGTCGACGTCCGCGTGATCGCGACCACCAACCGCGACCTGCGCGACTGGGCCGCCAAGGCCCGTTTCCGCGAAGACCTGTACTACCGCCTCAGCGTGCTGCCGGTCGAGGTGCCCCCGCTGCGGGCGCGGCGCGAGGACATTTCGCGCCTGCTCGACGCCTTCGTCGAGCGCGCCTGCAAGCGCGACGGCCGCGAGAAGCCCACCTTCCCGCGCGACACCATCGAGGTGCTCTGCGATTACCGCTGGCCCGGCAATGTTCGCGAGCTCGAGAATCTCTGCGAACGCGTCTGCGTGCTGGAGGCCGGCAAGTCCGTCGCTCCCGACACCGTCCGCCCGCTGCTCAACGGCCTGCTGAAGGTCGCCAGCGCCCCGGTCGAGGAAATCCGCTATCGCGACGGGCAGATTCTGTCCGACGCCGAGTTCGAACTCATCATGAAGACCCTTAACCGCTTCAGCGGCCACCGCGAAAAAACCGCCCGCGCCCTGGGCATCGGCCTGCGAACGCTCGGCCTCAAGCTCAAGAAGTGGCGCGAAGACGGCGTCATCGCCCCCGAATCGCGCATTGGCCAGCCCGGCCGGCTCCGCGGCCTGCACGCCCTGCCCTCCCTGCCGCACATCGACGGCGGCCTGGGCGTGTCCCTCGGCGGCGCCGGCATCGGCGGCGCCGGCATCAGCGGCGGTGCGGGCCTGGGCAGTGGAATCACGAGCGCTGTCGGCGCCGCGCCGGCTGGCATCTGAATTGCCTCCGGTAGCGGCCGACCTCCGAGTCGGCCGGTACCCGCCGGCCCCGGTAGCGGCCGACCTCCGAGTCGGCCGTACCCGCCGGCCCCCGTGCCGGCCGTCGCACGACGGGACGCCGGCCCGTACGCAACCGCATCACGGAGTGCGTCATGCTTCTCGACCGCATCCTCTCCGATTCCACCGGCCAGGCGGCCGAGCTCTCGGCGCGCTTCGCCGAGCAGCGCCAGCGCCTGCTCGCCGAAAACATCGCTAACATCGACACGCCCGACTACCAGAGCCGGCAGCTCGACCCCGCGGCGTTCGAAACATCGCTGCGCGAAGCGCTCGCCGCAGCGGACGAGCGTGCCGGACCGGCCTCGCGGCTGGAATTGCGCGGCAACGCGCAGGTTTCGACCCACTCCGATGGATCGCTGGCGGTGAATCCCGAAATCGAACCGGCCCCAAACGCACTTTTTCACGACGGCACAAATGCCCGCCTGGAAAGACTTACGGCGGACGCCGCCCAGAACCAGATGCAGTATGAGCTCGCCACCAGCTTCCTGCGGCAGCGACTGGCAAGCATCTTGCAGGCGATCCGCGGTCGCCCGTCGTAGCCTCGGCGATGTAGCCCGGCCGCCCTCGGCCGGCCCGTAGCGGCCGACCTCCGAGTCGGCCGTAGCGTCGGACCTCCGCGGCCGACGACGGATAGTGGGCACGGCCCGCCCGACAGTGAATGCGACTGGAGCCGAACGCAGCATGATTCGCGCACTGGACATCAGCAGTTCCGCCGTGAGCGCCCAGCGCATCCGCCTGGACGTCATCGCCGGCAATATCGCCAACGCCCAGACCACGCGCCAGGAGGACGGCACGATCGCCCCCTACCGCCGCCGCTTTGTCACGCTTATGTCCGGCGACGGCCAAGGCGGCCCGGGCGCACACGTGGATTCGGTGGAGCTCGATCCGTCGCCCTTCCGCCTGAAATACGATCCCGGCCACCCGGACCGCATCCGCAGCGGGCCCTCCACGGGCTATGTGCAGCTCCCGAACGTGAACACGACCCTGGAGTACGTCGACGCGCTGGAGGCCAGTCGCGCGTACGAAGCCAACATCAGCATGATGAACGTGACGCGCGGCATGGTGCAGCAGGCGCTGCGCCTGCTCGCGTAGCGTAAACAGGACCTTGCCAGATGATCGACCCGGTCTCCCTGAATCGCGCCGCCCCGCTCGCCGCCCCCGGCCAGTCTGCCTCGCCCGGTCGCCTGGACAAACCCGACGCAGGCGGCGACTTCGCCTCCCTCGTCCGCAATCAGCTCGAACAGGTCAGCCAGATTCAGGCCGAAGCCGACCGCGGCGTGCAGAACCTGCTCACCGGCCGCTCCGACAGCATCACCGAAGTCTTCACCGCCGCCCGCAAAGCCGAAGTCGCCTTCTCACTCCTCATGGAAATGCGAAACAAGCTGGTCGCCGCGTTCGACGAGTTCAAGCAAATGAGAGTGTGAGGTCACTTCTGATCCAAGAGCTACGCCGTAACGGTCGTTTCGATCCGAGCCGCGCGCGCAAGCAAGCGGGTTTTTGGCCTCCGCTCGCTCACGGTCGCGGCTCGGAACGACGTGCAGATCGGGTCATTCACCGATCATCGACCCGACGATTTCCTACGGCACGATCAGCGGATGAAGCACGACCGATTCGCCGCTCGACATCCGCAAGACCAGGTCCGGCCCGTGCGAGCCGTCGACGACCGGCCCGTCGAACTCAACTTGCCCAACCGTCTGGCCGTCGCTCACCAGCCGGCCGCCGCACGTCCAGTAGCCCGGCTCGCCGACGACGTTGTAGAGCGCCTCGCCCGCGCCGTTCGCCGACTGCTTTTCCCAGCGCACGTAAACGCCGTCCAGCGCATAGCCGGTCTCGCCCACCCGGACGGTGCTGGCGTTCTGAATCCCATACTGGAACAGATGCCGGACGTAGGGCGTGTTCTGAAACGCGTACAGAAACGAATACTGCTCGTGCACCTCGATCGTCGCTCCGCCGCCGCGAATGACGCCCTCGGCCGTTTCGTTTCGCTTATGAAACAGAAAACCGGCGTATGAATCCGAACCGGTGTTGTCCCAGTCACCCGCGTGCGTCAGGTCAAGCTCCAGCGTCCCGCGTTCGTCAAACGTCTTGCCCATGATGCGCCGCTGCCACTGCGATTTGCCGCTCGCAACCGGGACCGCCTGGCTGACAATGTAAACGTTGATCTTGTCCTCGTACCGCACGGTGAAATCCGCAGAGTGCTCCCAGAATCCGTAGTGCGACTCCGGCTCGCGCTGCCATCCCGTCAGTTGATTGATCGTGTATTCCGTCGGCGATCCGCTGACGACCACCACGCACAGGCGGTCCGTTGGCGTCGGCGCGTACGAACAGTTGCGCCCATCGTTCGGGTCGTGGTACGTCAGCGTCCCGGTGTACGTCTCCATCCCGCCGTTCAACATGCTGGCGCGGTACACCGCGATCGCTGCAAGATACAGCGTCTCGCTCACCTGCGAGGTGACCGTGTGGCTGGTCGAAAACAGCCGCGGTACGACGGTCTTCAATTCGGCCGGAGGCGCGGGCGGCTCAGCTCCGCCGCCGTCGTTGGGTGTCGTCGCGCCGTCGTCAGCGACCGGCGGCTCCGCGCGGGGTTCGACCGGCGCCGTGTCATTTCCGGGGCCATCGGCAGCATCGTCCGCGGGCGCAGGCGCGCCTGTCGAGTCGCTCGCGCCCGAATCAACGTCGCCCGAGGCGGCTTCATCGTCACTCTCGCGACCCGCCCCCGACGCGTCGCTACCGGCCGGCGGTGCGACCGGCAGAACCGCGGGAAGCAGCGATTCCAGATCGCCGAGCTGCTCCGGCGAGCAGCCGCCGGTGACCAGAATCGCCAGCGCCACCATGGCCATCAAGCTCATCAAGCGGGTCATCGCAGAACTCCTGTGCTCGTGTCGTCTCGCTCGAACGGGTCGTCCACCCGTCCTTCACGATGGGCTAGGCGCGCGCGGGCGGAACCCTGCCGGAAAATCGACGGCGGCGCCCGTCGTCTCGCCCCGTTGGGTGTGTGACAGTTTTGGCGGAGGCCGGCTGCGAACCGAGCCGCAAGCGCAAGCGCGTGGGCATTCTCGGGGTTGCGCCTCTTTCGCAGAAACACCCGCGCGCTTGCGCTTGGGGCTCGGATTGCGAACCCGCCAAAACGGTCACACACCCCGCCCCGTTCCCTTCGACCCCAATCGGCGCTATTCTCCGCCCCTGTGCCAAAGGAGACCGCTATTCCCGCTCCCGCCGCCGCTCAACCCCTGATCGTCGAGGCCGACTTCTTTCATCAAAACCTCCCCTCCGGCGTCGAGCTGGCCGTCGACCGCCTCCCGGAGCGAAACACCGTCGCGCTCGCCTTTCGCATGCTCAGCGGCGCCGCGGATGATCCGATGGAGCTCGGCGGCCTGGCCGCCATCGTCGAGCGCACGCTGTCAAAGGGCACAAAGCGCCACGACGGCCGCGGCCTGGCCGACGCTTTCGACGCCATCGGCGCCGCCTGGTCCACCACGACCGGGCGGCAATCGACCGTCATGCGCGTCCTGTGCCTGCCCGAATTCGTCCCGCAGGCGCTCGAACTGTCCGCCGAAATGCTCACCCAGCCGACGTTTCCCGACGACGCCTGCCGCGTCGCCGTCGAGCTCGCTCAGCAGGAATTGAAAAACCTCGAAGACTCCCCCGACTCGCTCGTCCGCGTGCTCAGCCAGAAACTCACCTACGGCGATTTATTCGGCCGCTACGTCGGCGGCGAGGCGGAAACGCTGGCCCGCATTACGCCCGACAAGGTCCGCGATCATTGGAAGCGGATGTTCACCGCCGGCCGGCTGCAAATCAGCATCGCCGGCGCCGTCGATGCCGAGGCCGTCGCCGCCCTCGTGGATCGGCTCTTCAACGGCCTTGGCCGCCGCGAGCCGGCCGGCCGCCAGCCGGCGGATTTCGAGTTTCGCCCGGCCCGATCCCATCGTCACAAGGACCTGGAACAGGAGTACATCGCCATCACCCTGCCCGGCGCCAGCCGCAGCGATCCCGATTTCGCCGTCGAACAGGTGGCCCTCGGCGTGCTCTCCGGCGGCATGAGCGGACGGCTCTTCACCGAAGTGCGCGAAAAGCTGGGGCTGGTCTACTGGGTCGGTGCGTGGCACGAGCAGCCGCGCGGCCGCGGCATTATTAACCTCGGCGCCAGCACGACGCCTGAACGCTCGCACAAGACCTACCAGACGCTGATGCGCGAGCTGCGCCGCCTCTCCGAAGACCTGACCGAGGCGGAAGTGGCCCGCGCCCGCGATCAGCACATCGCCCACAAGGAAACCGAGGACGACCTCACCCGCGCCCGCGCCGGAAATCTCTCGGATGACCTCTTCCATTTCTCCAGGCCGATCCAGCCGCAGGTGGAGCTGGACGCGATCCGCGCCGTCGATGCCGCGCGCGTCGAAGCCTACGTCCGCAAGCTACCCCGCGATCGTGTCTGCGTCGCGACGCTCGGGAAGCGCGAGCTCTGACCCGCATGCGCGCCCTCTGGCTCGTTCGCCGAAACCTGACCCACCACCCCGGCGGGGACACGACGCAGATACTGCAAACCGCGGCCGCCCTGCGCTCGATCGGACTCGACGTCGTCACGACCGACGCCGCCGCCCCGGACTTCGCCGGCTTTGACGTCGTCCACTTGTTTCACCTCGATCGCCTCTGGGAAAACGAATTCCACGCCCGCCGCATCCGCCGCAGCCGGGTGCCCGCCGTTCTCAGCCCCATCTACTGGCCGGCCGACGAGTTTGACCGCGCCGCCCGCGCCGGAGTGCAGGGCTTTCTGGCGCGCGTCCTGGGCAGCGGGCCGTACCAGTCCGCCCGCCTGGCCCAGAGGCAGGCGCTGCATTGCATCCAGACGGCGAGCCTGCGGACACTCAGCTTCCGCTCGCTGCGATTTCGCGCCGCAGCCCGCTTCCTGCTCGATAGCGTCCGCGTGATTCTGCCCAACAGCTTCGCGGAAAAATCCATCATCAGCCGCCGCTTCGGCGTCGAGCGCTCGGCCGTGATCGTGCCCAACGCCGCCGACGCCGGCCTCTTCAGCCCCGATCCGGCCGCCCCGCGCGCGGCGCGAAGCGTCCTCTGCGTCGGCCGCATCGAACCACGCAAGAACCAGCTCGCCCTGATCCGTGCCCTGCGCGAGATGGATGTCTCGCTGACGCTCGTCGGCGGCGCCGGCCGATTCAGCGCTTCGTACCTGCAGCGCTGCCGCCGCGAGGCGAATGCAAGCGTGCGGTTTTCCGGCCCGCTGTCACACGATCAGCTCGCCGCGCACTACCGCCGCGCCGCCGTTCACGCCTGCGTGAGCTGGTACGAAACGCCCGGCCTCTCAAGCCTGGAAGCCGGGCTGTGCGGCTGCCGGCTGGTCGTGACGCCCGGCGGCTGCACGCGCGAGTACTTCGGCGAAGATGCCGAATACGCCGAGCCGGGAGATGTCGAATCGATTCGCGCCGCGATCGCGCGGGCGCTCGCAGCCCCGCAGCGCAGCGCCCTCGCCCAGCGAATCGCACGCGAATTCACGTGGGAAGCCGCCGCCCGGCAAACGCTCGAAGCCTATCAACTCGCGCTGCGCTAGTGCGGTGTCTCAGAAGTACGCGCACGTTGTGTGTTTCCGAGCCGCGACCGGAAGAGAGTGAGAATAAATCCCCCTTGCCGGGGATGGTACATTATTCGACATGGACACGACGATGCTGATTGCCGGAATGGATGCCGTGATGAACGACCCAGTATCGGAATCGACGGGGCGGTGTGCGTTGGCGGAGCCGCCGCGGCTTCGGCGGCCGAATCGCGAGCAGTCGTTGCTGCTGCCGTGCTGTCTGGAGGATCTGCTGCCGGCGGATCACGCGGCGCGGGCGGTTTGGTCGGTCGTGGAGCGGCTCGATCTTTCGGCGTTCAGCGCCCCGCTCAAGGCGCGCGGCGACGAGCCGGGCCGGCCGGCGACGGATCCGCAGTTGCTGACGGCGTTGTGGCTGTACGCGACGATCGAGGGGATTGGCAGTGGGCGCGAGATCGAGCGACGCTGCGGCTGCCAGGACGCTTTTCGCTGGCTGTGCGGCGGCGTGCCGGTGAACTATCACACGTTGAATGACTTCCGCGTCGGTCACGGGGCGGCGCTGGACGAACTGTTTTCGCAGGTGTTGGCGGTGCTGATGCACAAGCGGATCGTGAGCGTGCGTCGGATTGCGCAGGACGGAACCAAGGTGCGGGCCGACGCCGGGCGGCACACCTTCCGCCGCGAGGCGACGCTGCAGCGTCAACTGACGGAAGCCCGCGCCCATGTGGCGGCGGTCAAGGCCCAGTCGGACAACCCTGCCGCGGATGCGCGACGGCGTGCCGCGCAGGAGCGTGCGGCCCGGGAGCGGGTCGAGCGAATCGAAGCGGCGTTGGCCGAGTTGCCGAAGATTGGCGCAGACCAGCAGCAGTCCAAGCGGCCGGACGTGCGTGCCAAAGAGCCGCGGGCCTCGACGATCGACCCGCAAGCGCGCGTCATGAAGATGCCCGACGGCGGCTACCGTCCGGCGTATAACGTACAACTGGCAACCGACGTGGAGAGCCGCGCGATTGTGGGGGTGGACGTCACCCAGGCCCGCAGCGACCACCAGCAAGCAGCGCCGCTGCGCGCCCAGGTGGAGCGGCGCAGCGGCGCGAAGGTGGTAGAGCACCTGCTCGACGGCGGCTACGTGCAGTTGGCCGAGATCGAGCGCGCCGAAGCGGCGGGCACACGCATCTATGCGCCGCCGCAGAAGACCGGGAACGACACCGCGGGCTTTGCGCCCAAACGCTCTGACGGTCCGGGCGTGGCGGCCTGGCGCGTGCGCATGGGAACGCCGGCGGGCCAGACGATCTATAAGCAGCGAGCCTCGACCGCCGAGCCGGTCAACGCCGACTTGAAACGGTATCGCGGACTGGCGCAATGCGTCGTGCGCGGGCTGGCCAAAGTACGCTGCCAGGCCCTTTGGGCCGCCCTCGCCTACAACGTGATGCACTTCGCCGCGCAGCTCGTCACCTGACCAACGGTGAGCGAATGAACCCGCCGGTGCAGCCGAAGTAAACAAGCGAATCACGAGCCGCAGACCATGCGACAAGGAAACCGACGCCGGCCAAAGGAAAAGTTCTCAGTCTCGGAAGGGAGCGGAAGACGCTCGGACACCAGGAACCGCTCCCTCACGGTCGCGGCTCGGAAAGAGATTTGGGATAGCCTCTATCGCCGGCTCTACTCAATCACCCAGTGCCGCACAACGTCCGCGGCGGCATCCAGCGTCGCCACGGTGTACGCCGCGGCGCGCTTCAACGCGCCCGGATTAACGATCCGCACCCGCCCCACGCGAACGTCTTTGGCCACGTGCGTGTGCCCATGCAGCAAGTAGTGAATCGATCGCCCGAGCGCCGCCGAGCCGTCGCCGCCCCGCTCCAACTCGGCCACCAGGCGCTCGAACGCCGACTCATGCCCGTGAAACACGGCGATCTGCTTACCGTCCGCCTCGATGAACGTCGGCGCCCCTGTGGGCGCTGTCAGCCCCAGCGACGCCGCGTAGCGCGCCAGGGCCGGATCGGGAATGTCGCAATTGCCCCAGACAAACCAGGCTCGCCGCCCGGAAAGCGCCTCGAACACACGCTCATCCCCGATGTCCCCGCAGTGAACCAGCGCCGTCGCCCCTTTCTCGTCGAGCAGCTTGAGCGCCGTCTCAACCCGGTCGACGCGCCCGTGACTGTCCGAGAGAACGCCGAGAATCATCCGACCAGAGTAACGACACGAAACACGCGAGTGAAGGGTGGTGGTCCGCTTGTGAGACCGGCCTCCGCCCGGTCCGTGGGTGGGACGGGCGTCTCGCCCGTCGCGCGAGACGGGCGGGACAGGCGAGACGCCCGTCCCACTCGAATTGTCCTGGGTCTCTCGGGTGCCTTAAACTGAAAAGCCACGAGCGGCGCGGGCCGCTCGTGGCGATTGGAGCGTTTGGGAGTTTCGCCCGCACTTGCGGGCCAGAAGCCCGCACTCCCCGTCTACTTCTTGTACTTCACGCTGCAGCCGTAGGCCTCGGTCTCGGCCAGCGGCGGCTCCTTGCCGGCGAGAAGCGCCTCGGCCGCTTCCTTGACGTAGTTGCGCTCATCGCCCTTGGCGGGAACGAGCGCGCCGGTGTAGGCGATCTTTCCCTTGTGGACGATGAACATCGTGGGCGTGTGGGCGGAGCCGTAGGCTTTGCCGACGGTTCCCTCGTGGTCGTCGAGGATCGGGTAGGGGAGCTTGTCGGCCTTGACGTGTTCGGCGTTGTCGGCGAGCGCGTGGGCGGCGGTGCTGTCGATTGCCAGCCAAATGACGCCCTTGGCCTGCATCGATTCGGCGGTGGCCTTCATTTGTGGGGCCTGCTTCTTGCAGACGGGGCACTCGCGGTTAATCCACTCGAGGACGACCGTCTTGTCCTTGAGGTCGGCCAGCTTGTACGTTTTTCCGTCGGTCGCTTTCAGCTCAAAAGCCGGGGCAGCGTCGCCGATCTTGGGGCCGCTGCGGGCTTTTTTCTCACCGTCGCCGGCGGTCGCGAGCGTCGCCGTCAGAACCAGGATCGCTGCGATTCCGCCGAGTTGATACCACAGACGCATTGGCACGATCTCCTTAACTAGTGTGCCGGAAACGGCTTGCGCCGACGTCTCCATCGACGTCGGGCGCTGCCAGGGCCGCGACATTCGCGGTCGTCGAGAGTTTACAACATATCGCCGAAAACCGCGCCCGGGGCGAGATTATTCCGCGTCGCGATTGCCGGTGTCTTTCCGAACCCGCCGCGCCAAGCGGCGGGTTAACGATCGTTGGCGATCGGCGCCCCACAGGCCGGACTTCACCCCGCCGCTTGGCGCGGCGGGTTCGGACGGAGCGAAACGTCACCCCGCCGCTTGGCGCGGCGGGTTCGGACGGAGCGAAACCGTGAGCCGGATACAACCAGCCATCGGCGGCGGAGCGACGACGGCTTTTCCGCGTGCGGGCGGGAGAATATCATCCGCTCGCGTTTCCGGGACAAACACCTGACGGCAGGGCACTCATGAGCGACGCCAAGCCACGGTACCAGCGCATTCTCCTCAAGCTCAGCGGTGAGGGTTTCTGCCCGCCGGGCGGGTTTGGGATTCATCGCGAGCCGCTCGACCGCATCTCGCGCGAGATTCTGAGCGTGACCGAACTCGGCGTGCAGGTCGCGGTGGTCGTGGGCGGCGGGAACTTCCTGCGCGGGGCGCGCTTCGCCGACGAGCTGGGGATCGAGCTGGCGACGGCGGATTACATGGGCATGCTGGCGACCGTGCTGAACGCGCTGGCGCTGCAGGAAGCGCTGGAGCGGCTGGGGGCGAGCACGCGCGTGCAAAGCGCGCTGTCCATCTCGCGCGTGGCCGAGACGTTCATCCGCCGCCGCTGCATCCGGCATCTGGAGAAGAGCCGGATCGTCATTCTGGCGGCGGGCACGGGCAATCCGCACGTGACGACGGATTCGTGCGCGGCGCTGCGGGCGGCGGAGCTGCGGGCCAACGCGCTGCTGAAGGCGACGAAGGTGGATGGCGTTTACAGCGACGACCCGCGCAAGAACGCGGCGGCGAAGCTGTATCACAAGGTGACCTACAACCAGGTGATCGACGAGCGGCTGAAAGTGATGGACGTGAGCGCCATCGACGTCTGCCAGCAGCATAACGTACCGATCATTGTGTTCAACCTGTTCGAGCCGGGGACGATGCGGCGTGTCGTGTGCGGCGAAGCGCTGGGCACCCTGGTGAGCCACTGAATGAGCGCGGGACGGCTGCGCGTTCGCGCCGGCTTGCGTGATCCGCACCAGTGGTGGCTGTGGCTGAGCGGCCTGGTGGGCAGCCGCTACGACGGCCTGACGCATTTTGATGTCGTCGCGCCGGGCGTGCTGATGCGCAGCGGGCAGCCGCGCGTCCGCGATTTGCGGCAGATTCGCGAGCAGCACGGCCTGCGGACGATCGTCTGCGCCCGCGGGGGTACGCGCCATCCGCTGCGCGGCCGGTGGTTTCGCAAGGAGCGGCGCTTCTGCGAAGCGGCGGGAGTGCGGCTGCTGCACATGCCCTTTTCCGACAAGGCGGCTCCGCCGGCGGATGTGTTTGACCGGTTCATCGCGGTTTTGCGCGATCCGGCGTGTCATCCGGTGCTGGTGCACTGCGAGCAGGGATTCCACCGGACGGGGGTCCTGTGCGCCGCGTATCGGATCGCGTGTGAGGGTTGGGCGGTGGAGCGCGCCTTGGGAGAGCTCGAGTCGCTGGGATTCGAGATGAAGCGTGAGAAGCGGCGACCGCTGCTGGATGCGCTACGAGCGTGGGCGGGCGGCCCGGCGCGCGGAGTGGTGGGCGCGGCCCCGCCTACAGGTCGGGATAGCTTCCAGCATCGTGTTGGCGATGGGGCTCGCCGGGCGCCCTGACGAAATCGCCAATGGGCGCCGGGCTCTTGGCAGGCGCGAGCACACGCCGAACGTTATCGCGGCCCGTTCGCGGGCAGCGCTGCGCCGGCGAAGCTCCCGACGAGAGCCGCGAGGCGGATTTCCTGGGGTTGACGCAGGAATCGATGACACCGCACGACGTAGTACCTCAACGGCGCCCGGCTGCCGCGCAACAGGTCGACCAACGGGACCGGGCCGTCGACGACCTCGAAGGCGCGGCGCAATACTCCCATCGTGGCGGCCTTCGTGTCGGTCGTTACCAGAATCGCATTGCGGCCGAGAAATGACTCGGCGTCGCGCCAGTTGACATAGTTCAATCCGCCGCCAAGAACCGTCGTGACGGGCATGACGTCGCGCCAGTCGCCGTCGTCCTCGGGATCTCGCATGTAAAACCCAAGCTCGCTGGCCAGGTTGTACCGGCCGCCCGCCAGAATGAAAGGTTCGCTGCCCGCCTCGCGGTGGAACGCCTCCTCCGCGACGTCGGCTGCGCGCCCGAGTTCGTCCCAATGGACGAACGCCGATGGGGTCGGGATCAGCGGCACACGGCCCGAGATGACCAGCACGAGACCCACATTTGCGGCCAGCAACCCGCCCACGTAGCGCTCGAAGACGCGCCCTGCCGTCCAAGAGCCCAGTTTTCGCCCCAAAGGCAGAACTCTGGCGCGCAGCAGCGTCGCCGCAGTCGGCAGCAAGCTCAGGTACGCCGGGATCGGCCAGTTCATGTGAACCTCGGAGAACAGACCGTGGTACACGCAGACCGCCAGCCACGGCGCTGAGAAGCACACCGCGAAGCGCCAGCGACCGATCGCATCGCGCTGAAAGCGCCGAACCCCGACCCAGAGTGCGGCCAGTGCCAGCGCAAAGATCAGCGGCGAAAGCGTCAGGAACTGGATTCCGAGCGACTCGACTGCCTGTGGCAGGTTGAATCCGGCGTGTTGACCTGCACGGCGCATGAACTGGAAACGAAACGACGCCCAGTCGTGCTGCGCGTTCCACCAGAGCACGGGCGTAACGACGATTAGCGTTACGGCCAGTCCGACCCACGGACCCGGGCGGCGCAGCATGGCGCGCCCACGCACATCCGTCAGGAGAAACAGCAGCGCACCGATGGCGAGGAACGTGGCCGGGTATTTCGCCTGGAATGCCAGACCGGTCGCGGCGCCGGCGGCCAGCCAACCACCCAGCGAATCACGGCGAATCGCGCGCGTGAACGCCAGGAGCGCCGCCAGCCAGAAGAAAACGAGCGGCGCATCCGGCATCGCCAGAAAGCCCGCGGCGAAGAGAAGCGGCGCGATGCTGAACAACAGCGCCGCGATCCACCCTGCCCGGCGGCCGCACCAGTCCGCCGCGACGCGATAGCAGAGCCAGGTGGACCCGGCCGTGAGCAGCCAGGTGCAGGATCGCACGCCGAATTCCGTATCGCCGAACAGCATCGTCCCCGCGGCGATGCACCAGGCGACGAGCGGCGGATGATCGAGATACCCCAGCGCCGGGTACTTCGAGTACATCCAGTAGTAGGCTTCCTCGGGAATCAGCACGATCCACGGCGAAACCAGGAGCCGGAGCAGCAGCGATCCGGCGATGACGAGCAGGAAGAACCGCGTGGTTCGGCACACGGTCAGAGTGGAATCGTCAACTGAGTTCCGCAAAGGAGGGGATCCAGGAGTCGCGATCGGCGTCACATACGCGGGGCATCCGAGCGTCGTTGCCGCATGCGGAGTGTAGCGGGCGGGTTTCCAGATTCCCAGCATCCTCGGTGCGTGACGGCGCCCACGCCCGCAGCCATCAAGCAGCGGTCGCCGCTTTTCACGCCTTCACGCCAGGTATCCGAACAGTCGCGCGATGGCCTCGGCTCCTAAGTCCAGATCGGGGATGCGGGCTTTCTCATTTGGTCCGTGGGCGTTGCAGCTCGGGCTGGCGAATCCGAGCATGAGGCTGTCGGCGCCCAGCACGCGCTTGAACATCGGCAAGATCGGCAGCGACCCGCCCTCGCGGATGTAGGCCGGCTCACGGTCGAAGCTCTCATGCAGCGCCCGGCGGGCTGCGTGCATGGGCTTGCTGTCGAGCGGGGCCATGTAGGCGTCGCAGGCGCCGTGCGTCAGAATCTCGTGGCGAATCGCCTCCGGCAGACGGTCGCGCACGGCTTTCTCAAACGCCGCCCCGATTTTTGCGGCCTGCTGATTGGGCACGAGCCGCATGCTGATCTTTGCGCCCGCGGCGGCGGGGATGATCGTGTTGGCGCCGGGCTGCATGAAGCCGCCGTAGATGCCGTTGACATCGAGCGTGGGGCGGACGGTGCGGCGTTCGTTGGTGGTGAAGCCCTTTTCACCGTACGGCCCCGGGGCGCCGAGTTCGGCGAAGAACCTGCCCTCGTCGAAGGGCAGAGCCCGCATCTGGGCCCGTTCGGTTTCGGACGCTTCGACCACGTCGTCGTAGAAGCCGGGAATGGCGACGCGATGATCCGCGTCGTGAAATGACGCGATCAATGTCGCGAGCGTGTTGGCCGGATTCGCCAGCGACCCGCCGTAGGAACCGCTGTGGAGATCGTGCTGCGGTCCGGCCAGCTTCACTTCCTTGTAGACGAGGCCGCGCGTGCCGTAGGTGACGGTCGGCCAGCCGTCGGCGTGCATGCCGGTGTCGGAGATCAGGATGTGGTCGCACTTGAGCAGGGCCGCGTTTTTCTCGACGAACGGGTAAAGATTCGGAGACGAAATTTCCTCCTCGGCTTCGATCAGGAATTTGAGGTTGACGGGCAGCCGCTTTTCCGTTTCCAGCCACGCGGCCGCGGCGCGGACGTAGAGCAGCACCTGACCCTTGTCATCGGCCGATCCGCGACAGATGAGCCAGTCGCCCTTGATGGTGGGTTCGAACGGGCCGGCGTTCCAGAGCGACAGGTCGCCGGTGGGCTGAACGTCGACATGGCCGTAGACGAGGTACGTCGGCGCCCCCGGCGCCCGGCACCACTCGGCGCAAACCAGCGGGTGTCCGCCGGTTTCGTGAATCCTGGCGGTGAGGCCGATGCGTTCGCAGGTTTTGTGCGTCCACTCGACGGCGCGGCGGACGTCGGCCTTGTGCTCGGGCTTGGTGCTGATGCTGGGGATGCGGCAGAGGTCGAGCGCCCAGTCGAGATGCTGTTTGCGATGCTGACGCAGATACGCGACGGCCTTGTCCATGGCGTGCTCCGAAGCGAAGACGGCCGGACGCGGCGTGCCCCACCGGCGGCGGATCAGCAGCACGCCGAGCGGGGTGGATTGTAACGCGCCACGGTGCGGGTGGGTCGCTTTGAGCGTGTGGCATGGGCCTCCAGCCCACGCTTCGCGTCGCCGCCTATTTTCTCATTCGCGGCTTCGCCGCGCGACGGCGGCGCTTCGCGGGTGATTGGCCGCGCCGCGGTCCTGCGGCGGCGGCTTCTCGCCTTAACAGTTCCAGAAAGCCCTCGATCGTTCCACCTGCTTGACGCCACAGCGCAGCGCGGATGGCCCGCACTTCGCTTACAACCGGATCGTCCGATGTTGCGTCGGGCGCAATCATGAGCCAGGCTCCGGAATGAGATTTAGCGGTGTTGTAATGACCGGAACAGACAGCCCGAGTCGACGATTAACCACTGAAATATGTCGAGTCTTATTCGCATTCGCGAGATGCCGACAGTTCCAGGTTAGCAGGAACGCCATCGCGTGCATCGAAGCCATCGCCAGATGATAGGCGTCGCCGCCCACGCTCGCCGGAACGACGCGCTGCTCGATGTAATGGCGGACAACATCCGCGATGCCGGGCGGCTCGTCGAGAATCGCCACGTCGGCGATCATGTCCAGTGCGAGCTTCGCTTTGCGCGAAGGGGCGCGGCTGAGTTCGACGTGCACGGCCTGAGAGGTAAATAGGCTGTAGCGGCTAGCGCACGTATCCCACCAGAGCCGGGTCTGGTCGCGCCACGCGGCGACACGCGCGCCGCTTCGTGTCTCGTGGTAGAAGCTCGGAATCGTCGTCTCGATGTAGACGGTTGCGAGCATGGTTCTCCACGTTCAAACGCCGAATACACGCACTTCGATCGACCAATACTACGCCGACACCGGCAACACCTTGTCGCTGGGATGCGTCATCGCGCGCGCGTCCAGCGCTTCCTTGAGCTGCGCCTCGGGCAGCACTTTCATCTCCAGCGCGACCTGCCGCACGGTCTTGCCGGTCTCGTGCGCCTTCTTGGCGATTTCGGCCGCCTTGTCGTAGCCGATCAGCGGGGCCAGGCTGGTGCACATCGCCAGCGACTGCTCGACCAGATCCTCGCAGCGCTGGGTGTTGGCTTTCAGACCTTCGACGCATTTTTCCACGAAGACGTGGCAGACATTCGTCATCAGCCGCACGGCTTCAAGCAGGTTGTGCATCATCACCGGCATGCCGACGTGCAGGTCGAAATTGCCGAGCACGGCGGCGGCGTAAGTGATGGCCGCGTCCGACCCGATTACCTGCGCGCACACTTGCAGCACCGACTCGCACATGACCGGATTGACCTTGCCGGGCATGATCGAGCTGCCCGGCTGCACCGCGGGCAGGATCAGCTCGCCGATGCCGCAGCGCGGTCCGCTGCCCAGGAAACGGATGTCGTTGGCGATCTTGGTGAGGCTGATGGCGGCGGTCTTGAGTTCGGCGGAGGCCTCGACGATTCCGTCCTTGGCGTGCTGGGCCTCGAAGTGGTTCGACGCTTCGTGGAACGACTCCTTGGTCTCATGGCTGAGGATTTCGCAGACGCGCTTGGCGAACTGCGGGTGCGTGTTGATGCCGGTTCCGACCGCCGTTCCGCCGACCGGCAGCTCGCGCAAGACCTGGATGGTGTGAAGCAGCCGGCGGTCGCAGTGGGCGATCTGCGAGGCGTAGCCGCTGAATTCCTGGCCGAGGCGGATGGGCGTGGCGTCCATCAGGTGCGTGCGGCCGATCTTGACGATGTCGTGAAACTCCTCGGCCTTTTTGGCCAGGGCCTTCTGGAGCCGGTGAAACGCGGGGAGAAGCTCGTGGTGAATCGCGCCCACGGCGGCGATGTGCATGGCGGCGGGGATGATGTCGTTGGAGGACTGCCCCATGTTCACGTGGTCGTTCGGGTGGATCTTCTTCGACCCGACTTTCTCGCCGGCCAGCTCGCAGGCGCGGTTGGCGATGACCTCGTTGGCGTTCATGTTGGTGCTGGTGCCCGAGCCGGTCTGGAAGATGTCGAGCGGGAAATACTGGTCGAGCTTGCCGTCCACGACCTCGCGCGCGGCCTGCTTGATGAAGCCGGCCGTCTTGGCGTCCAACCGGCCGAGCGACTCATTGGCCATGGCGGCGGCGTACTTCAGCCAGCCGATGGCTTTGATAAAAGGCCGGCCGAAGCGGTAGCCGCTGACGGGGAAATTGAGCACGGCCCGCTGCGTCTGGGCCCCGTAGAAGGCGTCGGCGGGCACCTGCATTTCGCCCATTGAATCGCGTTCGGCGCGCGTCTGCATCATGGCTGATTCCTCGCAAATTCCGGAAGTATGAGATCAGGTGGGAATGTAGCAGATGGGGGCGATTCGGGCAAAGCGAGGCGGTCAGCTTCCGCGAATGCGCTGCAGCTCGCGCGTCGTGCTCCAGCCTTCGACGTGCTCGATCAGGACGACGCGCCCACCGCGCGCCTGCACCCATTCGCCACCGACGACGCCGCGGCCGTCGCGGGCGACCTCGCTGCCCTTGGCGATGACGTCCGGTCCGATCGCCTTGACCACGTTCTCGACCGACTCGTCGTCGAACAGAACCAGAAAATCGACCGCCTCCAGCGCCGCCAGCATTCGGCAGCGCGCCGCCTGGTCGCGGATGGGCCGATCGTCGCCTTTTCCCTGCTGTTTCATCGATGCATCGCTGTTGACGCCCACGACCAGCAGGCTGCCGAGCTGCTTGGCTTTTTCCAGCAGCTCGACGTGGCCGGGATGGAGAATATCGAAGCAGCCGTTGGTGAAGACGACGGTTTCGCCGCGCTGACGGCGAGCGGCGAGTTCGGGCGCCAGCTCGGCCAGGCTGCGAAGCTTCTTGCGGCCGTGCGGGCCGTGATGCAGCTCGTGCAGCACCTCGGCGCGCGTGATCGGCACGCAGCCGAACTTGCTGACTTCCAGGCCGCCGGCGATGTTGGCCAGCGGGACGGCCTGCTCGACCGGCGCCCCGGCGGCCATGGCAACGGCCATCATGGCCAGCACGGCGTCGCCGGCGCCCGTGTTGTCGTAGACGGCGCGCGGAACGGTGGGGAAGCGCTGCTGCGAACCGTCGCGGCGAACCAGCAGCGCGCCATCACGTCCAAGCGTGACGACGATGCAAGCCAGGCGGAGGCGTTCGACGATCTCAGTCGCGGCTGCAACGAGGGCATCGTCGCGCAGCGTTCGGCCGACGCCGATCTCCAATTCCGCCCGATTCGGCGTCAGCAGCGTGGAACCCGCGTATCGCTGCCAGTTCGGCGAGCGCGCCGGATCGACCAGCACCGGCTTTCCCTGCGCCGCCGCCGCCCCGATGACGCGCCGGCATAGTTCCTCGCTCAGCAGGCCCTTCGCGTAGTCCTCAAGGCAGACGACATCGACGTTCGGCAGCGCCCGCTCGATCGCCTCGACCAGCTTGTCGAGGTCGCCGGGGGCGGGCGGCTTCACGAGTTCGCGATCGACGCGGAGAATCTGCTGGCGGTGGCGATGCTCGGCCAGGCCGACGATGCGCGTCTTGGTGATGGTCGGGCGATCATCGACCCGCAGCAGCCCGGCGATTTCCGCTCCGCTGTCTTTCAGCAGCCGCTCGACGCGATCGCCGAATCCGTCGCGGCCGATCAGCCCGAAGCAAAGCACTTGCCCGCCCAAGGCCACGACGTTCAGCGCGACTGAGCCGGCGCCGCCGACGCGCTCTTCATCTTCCGCCGCCAGCAGCACCGGCACGGGCGCTTCGGGGCTGATGCGTTCGGCGTCGCCGATGACGTAGCGGTCGAGCATGAAGTCGCCGACCAGCAGCACCCGCCGGCCGGGGAATTTGTCGACGATGGGAAGGAGATCGTGGTTCATCGGGGGCAAGGGATCGAGGGATCAGGGGACCAAGGGATCAAGGGATCAAGGGATCAAGGGAACTGGGAACCGGGAACAGAAAAGCGCAGCACACCAATCCGCCCGGCGAGTGCCATTCGCTATTCGCTATTCGACATTCGCCATTCATCCTCATCGCCCCTCGTAGAGCCGTGTTCCGAGCAGGTCGTCCAGGGCCGCCTCAGCCAGAATCTTCTTCACCGTCGCGTCGATGTCGTAGGGCACGCGGACGAACTCGATCTGCCGCACGCTGCACGACAGGGCCGCGACCACCATGTCGTCGTCGGACTCATCCTCTTCGACCTCCGTGCGGTGGACGACGACGTAGCTGGCGCGCGGGTCGCGGTCGCGCGGCTGTCCGACGCTGCCGACGTTGATGATCGCGCGCTCCTCCTCGATTTCGTAGTAAGGGGAGTCGGGCAGCTCGTGCGGCGGATCGAAGTATGGATCATCGAGGAATACGCCCGGCTGATGCGTGTGACCGACGAAGCACAGGCGCGTATCGAGCCGCTCGAAATTCGCCAGCACCTTCTGCGGGTTGGTGAAGACGTCTTCGGGGAAGATGTACTCGTTGATCGGCCGCCGCGGCGACGCGTGCACGTACAGGATGTCGCGCTGCCGCTGGCGGACTTTCATGTCGCCGAGGAACTGCCAGCGCTCGTTGCGCGTGGCCTCGTCGCGCTCGTCCTCCAGGAGCTGCCGCGTCCAGTAACAGGCCCGCTCGGCGGCGAGGTTGAAATTGCACGGCTCGAACATGACGGCGTGGTCGTGGTTGCCCATCAGGCAGAGCGACGTGCGCTTGCGCACCAGGTCGAGGCATTCGCGCGGGTTCGGGCCGTAGCCCAGCACGTCGCCGAGGCAGACGATCTCGGTGATCTTGCGGCGGTCGATGTCGGCGAGTACGGCCTGGAGGGCCTCCAGGTTGGAGTGAATGTCGCTGATGATCGCGAATTTGCCGTTCGTCATTTGCCGCGGGTTCACTTTCCTGCCGCGGGAGAGGCCGCGTCCTCAGGTGGTCCGCCGCCGGCCGGCGGATCGGCTTCTTCCGGAATGAGCACCGGCCAGGACTGCTCGATGCGGTAGCGCAGGCCGCAGCGCAGGCAGACGAGGCGGTCGGCCTGCTCCTGCAGATTACCGTGACACGCCGGCACCGGGCAGACCAGGATTTCAAGCAACTCGGGCCGAATGGGCGTCATGGTTCACCGTCGCCGCTCCGCGCGGCGGACCCCGTAGGATAGAGAGCGGACTTCCGGGCGGCAAATGTCGGATTTGGGGCCGGCCGGGGCGGGTGCGCGACAGTGTTGGCTCGCATTTGAGATCGTCTGGACCGACGACCGTGGCCGTTCGGGCAGCCGCGTAGCGGCGAGCGAATAAAGCCCACGGCGCACGCCGTGGGCTTTGCTCCTGCTGTCCGAACCCGCCGCGCCAAGCGGCGGGGTGATGGTCGTCAGAGAGGGGCGCCACGCCGGCCGGGGACGTCACCCCGCCGCTTGGCGCGGCGGGTACGGAAGAACCGCTCGGTTCGGGAAGGCGGGCCGGTTTGCCCCGCACTCCCGTGCGGGGTTCTGATAGGCGCTCTAAACCAGCCGCAGCTTTCGCAGCGCCGTCTCAAGCTGCTCCCAGCGCTGCTCCAGCGAGCCGCTGATGCCGAGCGACATCCGCACCAGCCCCGGGCGGATGCCGGCGCGGCGCTGGTCTTCCTGGCTCAGCTCGCTCGACGTGCTGGCCGCTGAACAGGACATGAGCGTGTCGAAGAAGCCGAGGCTCACGGCCATGTAGCCGAAGTGCTGCTTGTTCTGGAGCGTCTCCATGAGCGCTTCGGCCCGCTCCTGCGTCTCCAGATCGATCGCCAGAATGCCGCCCAGGCCGTAGCCAGCGTTCGCCATGCTCTTCAGCAGGGCGTGATCCGGATGATCTGCCAGTCCGGGGTAGGTCACGGGCAGGCCGAGCCGGTCGAGGCGCTCGGCGAAAATCTGTGCGCGGCGGCCGTGCTCGGCCATGCGCAGGCCGAGGTGCGGGAGGCGCAGGCTGATTTCGAAGGCGACGCGCGGGTCCATGGTCGGTCCCAGGAGCATCAGCGAGCCGGTGTGCAGGTCCATCATGCTGGAGATGAACTGCGTCGAGCCGACGACGGCGCCGGCGATGATGTCGCTGGCGCCGTTCATGAACTTCGTGAGCGAGTGGACGACGATGTCGGCCCCGAGGCGAATCGGAGTCACGATCATCGGCGTGAAGGTGTTGTCCACCACCAGCCGAACGTCGCGGGCGCGGGCGATGGCCGCCAGGCGCGGGATATCCGCCACGCGCAGCGTCGGGTTGCTCACCGTTTCGACGTAGATCGCGCGGGTGCGCGGCGTGATCGCCTGCTCGACCGCTTTCAGGTCAAAGACGGGCACGAAGGTCGTGGTGATGCCGGCCTTGAGGGGCAGATACTCGTTCAGCAGCGCGAACGTGCCGCCGTAGATGGTGTGGCCGGCGACGATGTGGTCGCCGTGGTTGCAGAGCTGCATCAGCGTCGCGGCGATGGCGCCCAGCCCGCTGGAGGTAGCGTAGCCCGCGGTCGCGCCTTCAATGGCGGCGATCTGGCGGCCCAGGACATAGACCGTCGGGTTGAAGTGCCGGCCGTATAGAAAGCAGCCGCCGGCGTCGGGGCCACGCTGACCGTGGAAGATCTCGGGCATGGTGTGGGCGTGCATGACGGTGAAAGTCGTGCTGGCCTCGATCGACATGTTCACGCCGCCGTGCTCGCCGAACTCGTGCCGCATGGCGGCGAAGGACTCGGCGGGGTCGAAGGGAGAGTGCGTTTGGCTCATGGATGTTCCTCACGTTGCCCCGGTTTTCATGATGATACCGGAAGCGGGCACTGCTCGCTCCGGCCGGAAGCCGGTCCGCCGCCGATGTACACTGCTGTGGATGAGCCGCCGCCGACCGCCGTTGACGCCCGAGATTGTGCTGCTGGGCTACCGCGCCGGCGTGTTTCCGATGGACGATCACGGCGAGATCGCCTGGTTCAGCCCCGATCCGCGCTGCATCTTTGAGCTGGATCGCTTCAACGCGTCGCGCAGTCTGCGGAAGACGATTCAGCGCGGCGTTTTCGAGGTTCGGATCAACAGTTCGTTCCGGCAGGTTGTCGATGCGTGCGCTGATCGTGACGACGGGACGTGGATTTCGGCGGAGATCAAGCGCGTCTACTGCAAGCTGTTTGAGTGGGGGCTGGCGCACAGCGTTGAAACCTGGCGCGCGGGAGCGCTGGCCGGCGGGCTGTATGGCGTCGCCATCGGCGGCGCGTTTTTCGGCGAGTCCATGTTCCACCGGGCCACGGACGCGTCGAAGGTGGCCATGGCGGCGCTGGTTGAGCGGCTGCGCGAGCGCGACTTTCAGCTTCTGGACGCGCAATGGATCACGCCGCACCTGGAGTCGCTGGGCGCGACTGAGATTTCGCGGGACGAATATCTGACTCGACTGGAATCGGCCATAAACCTGTCGTGCCGATTTGCGTGATTCTGGAGCGTGTCTCACGACGCGCTCAATATCCTTGGCATGTTCCGCCGGCCGGGCTGTTTTTCCGAACCTGCCGCGCCAAGCGGCGGGTTGACGTTGGTACGCGAGCGGCGCCGCACAGGTCTGGGACGTCAACCCGCCGCTTGGCGCGGCGGGTTCGGACAGAGAACCCCGCCGAGCTTGCCAAACCCTCTGGTCACGCTCCGGCATCCCGACTGCCTGCCACGCCTGACAAAACGGCGTGAGCGGCGGCGGCGCGGATCGCCCGATACTACGCTGCAACGATATACTGCACAATGACTTACATCGCGCGCACCGATCTGTCTGCATCTGGCATGTTGCGTGCTTCTCTTCCGCCGTCGGCGATGAACCGCCGTGAAAAAGTCGGAAACCGAACCGGAGAATGACCATGTTCCGCAATCGAAACTTCACTGGAGACGTGTTCAACGCCCTGCGCAATGAGCTGGACCGCGTGGTCGGCGATGTGGCCGATGCCTTCGATGTCAACGCCATCGGACGCCTGCGGGCCTTTCCGGCCATCAACATGTGGGAAGACGGCGACCGGCTCTACGCCGAGGCCGAACTGCCCGGCCTGACGATGGAGCAAATCGAGGTGATGGTCCAGGGCAATGACCTGATCATCAAGGGCCGGCGCGATGTTGAGAACGCACAAGGCATCACCTATCACCGTCGTGAGCGCATCACCGGCGAGTTTGTCCGCCACGTGACGCTGCCCTACGAGGTCAACGCCGACAAGGTGGAAGCCACGCTCAAGGACGGCGTGCTGCTGGTGATCATGCCCAAGGCGGACGCGGCGCGGACGCGGAAGATCGCGGTCAAGACCGCGTAGAGCGGCTCGAAGAACTGAAACGCAACGCGCGTGATCAAGGAGACGTGCAATGACATCGACGATTGAGAAACGCTGCTGCGACCTGGCTCAGCCCGAGCCGACCCGCGGCGGAACGAAGTACACGCCGGTGGTCGATATTCTCGAGCGCGGCGACGAGCTGGTGCTGCGGGCGGACGTGCCCGGGGCATCGGCCGAGAACATCGACATCAACTACGAGCGCGGCCTGCTCACGCTGCACGCGCGCGTCGCTGGGCGCTGCCCGCGAGACGGCTCGCGGCGGCTGCTGACTGAGTACGGCGTGGGTGACTTTTTCCGCTCGTTCCAGATTGGCGAGGGAATCGACGCCGCGCGCATCAGCGCTGAAGTGTCCGGCGGCGTGCTGACGCTGCGGCTGCCCAAGACCGAGGCGGTGAAGTCACGCCGGATCGCCGTCCGCGGCGCGTAGCCGCAGCATGCCGCTTGTGGGGCGCATCGGCGCCTGGCCGTTGCGCCGCCGCGTCGGCACGCTGTATGCGTCTTATTCGGGTGGGACGGGCGTCTCGCCCGTCGCAGGGGACGGGCGAGACACCCGTTCCACCCGTAATGCACCACGCTTGGTTGGCTACACTAGTTGCCGCTGTCGGCGCCGCCGGGGGAACCACGCTCGGGCGTCGCCGGCGCCGGTTCGCTGCCGCCGCCACGGATGACGACGATATCCACGCGGCGGTTCTTTTGCTTGTTTTCCTTGGAGTTGTTCGGCTGTTTCGGATTGTGCTCGCCCTGACCGCAGGCCAGCACCTTTTTCTTGTCGATGCCGCGGCCGTAGAGCTCGCGCGTTACCGTGGCGGCACGGTTCAGGCTCAGATCGAGGTTGTCTTTCCAGAGGTTCTTCGTCAGGCGGATCGGGTCGCTGTCCGTGTGGCCGACGACGAAGATGCGGCTGGCGTCCGGGAACTCGTTCTGAATTTTCGACGCGACCTGATCCACCAATCCGCCGCCTGAGGACTTCAGCGTCGCCTTGCCGGAGTCAAACAGCAGATTCTCGGCAATCGAAGTCCAGGCCACGTTGCCGACGACATTCCAACCGTCGGCGCCGGGGCCGCCTCCGCCGCGTTTGGCGGCGGCGAGCTGATCGGCGAGGTCCATTTCGCGGGCGCGGGCTGCGTCGCGCTCGTTCATGGCGCGGGCGATCTGGTCGCGCAGGCTCTGGTTATCGTTGGTGAGTGAGTCGACTTTTTCCTGCAATGCGCGGATCGTTGCTTCGTTCGGGTCCTGACATCCGACGCTGAAGACGAGGGCGGTCATCATGCATGCCGCCGCCGCCAGCTTTCCACGTAGCATCTGTGATCTCCTTTCACAAAGATTTGGCAGGCCACCATGCCTTGCTGATTCTGTTGAATTCTCGCGCCATGGACCGGGCCGCGGCTCGGTCTCCCTGCTCCGGAAGGATAGATTCGCGGCGAAGGGCACGCAAGCCGCAATCGGCAGCCGAAAACGGCTGAGAAATGCGACCGGCCGATTCCGGCAAACTGGGCGTACGTGTCTGTCCGAACCCGCCGCGCCAAGCGGCGGGGTGTCCTCCCCGGCCGGCGTGGGACCGATCTCTCACAATCGTTACCCCGCCGCTTGGCGCGGCGGGTTCGGAAAGCGATCCGCCAGCCGGCGGCTATGCCGCGTCGATCAGGGCGAGCTTTTCACCGAAGACACGCCGCAGGGCGGCGAGCAGCCCGCTGTTGCCCGAGTCGCGGAGCTGCGGATCGGTTTCGATCAGCTTGAAGGCGTCATCACGGGCTTGCTCAAGCAGCTTGAAATCATCGACGGGATTCGCGACGCGCAGCGCCGGCAGGCCGTGCTGGCGCGTGCCGAACAGCTCGCCGGGGCCGCGCTGCCGCAGGTCGGCTTCGGCGATGCGAAAGCCGTCGCTTGTTTCCGCGAGAACGCCGAGCCGCTCAGCGGCCTTCGGGGAGCGCGCGTAGGCGATCAGCACGCACAGGCTCTCTTTTCTCCCGCGGCCCACTCGCCCGCGAAGCTGGTGGAGCTGCGAAAGGCCGAAGCGGTCGGCATTCTCAACAATCATGATGGTCGCGCCGGGCACGTCGACGCCGACTTCGACCACCGTGGTGGAAACGACCGCGTGAAGCTTGCCCGATTGAAATGCGGCGATCGTGCTTTTCTTTTCGGCCGGGCTCATGCGGCCGTGCAGCAGGGCGAGCCGTAGCTCACGCCAGGGGCCGCTGCGGAGACGGTTGAAGACGGTTGTGGCGGCGATCAGGTCCGCGGAGCGGTCGGCCGGCGCGGCGCTGCGCGGGGGGGCGCGCCTGCCCAAATCCGCCGCGACGCCGCGCTTGTCCGAACCCGCCGCGCCGAGAGGCGGGGTAGGGCCGCGCTTTTCCGAACCCGCCGCGCCAAGCGGCGGGGTGAGCTCCCGGCGATCGGAAGTTCGCGAAAGCGAGGACGTCAACCCGGTGCTTGGCGCACCGGGTTCGGAAAGACCAGTCGAGTCCTGATCGTTCGAGTCCTGACCTGTCGCGTCTTCGCCCAAGGCTGGACAGACGACGTACGCCTGTTCGCCGGCTTCGAGTCGCTTGCGAACGTAGGTCATCACCGTGTCCCACTGTCCGCGCGTCACGACGCGGGTGATGATCCTGCCGCGGCCGGGCGGCGGCTGCTTCACGATCGACACATCGAGGTCGCCGAAGACCGTCATCGAGAGCGTGCGCGGAATCGGCGTGGCGGTCATGACCAGGTAGTGCGGCATCGGCCCTTTCGTGCGAAACGCGGCCCGCTGAAGCACGCCGAACTTGTGCTGCTCGTCGACGATGACGACCGCGAGGTTGCGAAACGCGACGTCTTTTTCGAGCAGGGCCTGCGTGCCGACGATCAGGTCCAGCTCGCCGCGCTCGATGGCGCCCAGCGCGGCCGCGCGCTGGCCGCGGGAGAGCGCTCCGCTGAGCAGCGTTCGGCGGACGCGGCTGCCGGCGAGATACTGCTCGACGCGCTCGAAGTGCTGCTGAGCGAGGATTTCGGTCGGGGCCATGATCGCCGCCTGCCGCCCGCAGGCGATGGCGACCAGACACGCATACAGCGCAACGACGGTCTTTCCGCTGCCGACGTCGCCCTGAACGAGGCGCGTCATCGGCCGGCCGCTCCCCAGGTCGCGCGTGATGTCGCGGATGACCGCGTCCTGCGATGGCGTCAGCGCGAATGGGAAGCGGGCGCGGATGCGACGGTCGATTTCGGCTGTCGTGCGCAGCACCTGCCCGCGCTGCAGCGTGACGCGCTTCCGCCGCCTGAGCGCCATCGCCAGCTCCATCAGGAACAGCTCTTCATACGCCAGCCGGCGGCGGGCGGCGTTCAGCGATTTGTCGTCCGGCGGGGCGTGCATGTCGCGGATGGCCTTTTCGCGCGGCGGCAGGCTGTGTCGCTTCAGCAGGTCCGGCGGGAGCGGATCGACGATCGGCAGCTTCGGCTGCATCAGCACGGTCTGCACCGCCCGCTGGATCGTCGGCGATTTGATTCGGTCGTTGGCGGAGTACACGCCAAGCTGCCGCGCGGCGCCGCCCGCCAGCGCCGGCAGCGGCGCGTCGGGCGTGTAAACGCGAATGCTGGGCTGCACCATCTCGAGACGATCACCATAAACCTGCACCTTGCCGGTCGCGACGACCTGGGCGCCGACGTACAGGCCATGCCCGCCGGACTGGTTGAACCAGCGCAGGCGGCAGGAGTCGCTTTCGTCGGCGACCTCGGCGGTAAAGGTTGGAAAGCGCCCCCGCACACGGGTCACCTGCCCGCGAATCGTGGCCTGCATTCCGGGCTGCAGGTCGGCGATCTGGACCTGGCCCAGGTCCTCCTCGTAGCGGAACGGGAAATACTCGAGCAGGTCGCCGACCGACCGGACCCCCAGCGTCTCAAGCGCCGCCGCCCGCTGCGGGCCGATGCCCTTGACATACTGAACCGGCGTGTCGGCGCGAAAGTCAGTCACATTTGAAGTCAGAAGTCAGAAGTCAGAAGTCAGAAGTTAGAGGTCGGGAGTCCGCACGTTTAGCCGCCCAGCAGGGCGCTTTGCGGTTCGCTTTGCTTGCACTTCGTTCTTCGGTCATCGCTGATGATCGTCCGTTGCCGCCGCAGCGCGGCGTTGCCGCGGCAAAACGTGAAGACCTGAGCCGTAAAGCCCCCGAATCCTGGGATTACGGAATTACGAGCTTCGTTCCGACTTTGAGCCGCTTGGGGTCTTTCACCCGCGACTTATTCGCGTTGTAGATCTTCTCCCATTTGTCGGCGTCGCCGTACATCTTCTCCGATATCTCCGACAGCGTGTCGCCTTTGCGGACCACGTACGTTCGTCCGCCGGATTTGCCGCTCGATTTGGACGCAGACTTGGCGCTGCTGCGCGGGGCGAGCGACTCATCGGAACTGCTCTTGCTCTTGCCGATCGACTTCCTGGCTGACCCGCCGGGCGGCGTCGAGACGCCGTCGTTGTAGACGTCCGACGGCGGCGGGGCGTAGGGGTCGTACCCGGTCGTGCCCGAGGTCATCGGGTCGGTAGAGCGCGGCGTGCTGGCGGCGAGCGGGATCGGCTGGCGTGAGCTGCTCGCCGGCGGCGGCTCGGTCGTCGCGGCCGAATCAGCCGTCGGCTCGGGTTTCTTTTCGGCGCAAGCGGAAAAGAAGAGAACGAAAGGGAGAATGGCGATCCATGCCAGGCGCGTCATGGCGGGCCTCCTGAAAGCGGGGACGCGAACGGACGACGCGCGCATGAAACCCGAACCACCGGCGGTTGTAAAGCACGAAAGCCGAATGCAGAGAGCATGGTTCGCGCCGCAGCGCGACCCATGCTCTTCGGCGGCGTCCGTTCTGCGAAGCGCTCTACGCGCGGCCCCTCCGCCATAGCAGCGCGCCGACCAGCATCAGAACGGCGCTGCCCGGCTCGGGTGCGTTCGTCCACGAGTACACCGGCACGCTCTGTCCGTCTGTCGTGCCCAGCTCGCTGGCCCAGAACGTCAGATTGGGAGTCCCGGCCAGCCCCTCGGCGACGAGGATGGACTGTACCAGCCCGGCCGCGGCCGGGTCGGCGCTGAGCTCATACCAGGTGAAAACCGTCGGCGCGAGCGAAAGCTGAACGTCCTGCGTGGGCGGGTCCAGCGCCGCGAAATAGTCCTTGATGTCGCGGAAAATGCCCTCGGGCGCGCCGCCCATGGCGGTGTCCTGCGTGATCGTTCCGCCGATGTTGACCCGTGCTCCCTTCTTGGGCCGGAAATACTCCATCGTGCCCGGGGGAACTTCGATTCCGGGCGGCGGACGCATCGGGGTGCAGATCCGGAATCCCGCCCCGCCCGGCGGCGGCGGCTGGCCGGGCGGGTCGCCGATCACCATGCTGCCGGGCGGCAATTCGACGATCGCGCCCGACACCGGGTCACGATAAGAGTTCGCCGGAATCGTCTTTCCAAGCTGAATCTCGTACGTCACCGTTGCGCTGTAGGCGCCGCTCGGCGTCTCGAGCAGGTTGGTCTGCTTCTTGATGATCTTGTCCCCCTCCTGCATGCGGAAGTGATTGCCGATTGAATCGCCGCTGCCGACGACCGTGATGGTCACGACGGGCGTGTTATTCGCGCGGGCCGGGCTAGCCGCGTCCATGGCCGTCAAGGCCGAAACCACCGCAGTCAACGCCCGGACCGACGCGCGCTTCAGGTTCCACCGCACGGCCGCAGTCCCGTATTGGATCCGGCGCCGCAACAAACGGGGCCTTGCGTCCACGTGGACGCGATCCGACATAGAAAGCGTGCGGCCGAGCCTGAGCGGGCGGATATCGGGTGGGCCGGGCGTCTCGCCGCTCCCGGCCGCATCAGGATCGGGCGTTTTACCCGGTCGGGGGAACGCAGGGACGGGCGAGACGCCCGTCCCACCCAAATGTTCACAGGCTCAGACGCCCGTCCCACCCGAATTGCGCTGAGCCTGTCCGCGCGATATCATGCCCGCAGTCTTCGGAGATCGGCCCATGCGTATCATCCCGTCCCTTACGTTGCTTCTGTTCGCTCACTGCTGGGTTTCGGCGCCGGCCGCGGCGGCCGATGAGAAGGCGGTGCGCGAACTCAAGGAGCTCCACGAAAAACTCGTCAAGCCGGACAAGGTGCTCCCCGCGGAGCGCGGCAAGAAAGCTCGCGAGCAGCTCGACGCCTGGGCGCTCGACGCCGCCGATCTCGATGGGAAGCAGCGCGCCCTGTTGGCCCAGACGCAGGCTTTCGCGGCGTTGGTCGCCGGCGACGCCGCTGCGGCGCTGCGCAAGGCTGAGGCGCTGCTCGAGGACAGCGGCGATCAGAAGCTGTCGCAGCAGGTTGCATTCCTGGCCGCGCTTGCAGCCGGCGACGCGCGCACGGCAGATAAGGCTGTCGAGCAGCTCACGGCAGGCACGAAGGACGACGAGGCCGGCAGCATCGCCGCGGCGCGCGCTACGCTCAAGTTGATCGGGCGCAAAGCGGCCGAAGTCACGCTTGCCGCCGCCGACGGGCAGACCTACTCCACGACGCAGCGCGGCGGTCGCGTGCTGGTGCTGGACTTCTGGTCGCTCGATCCCAAGCCCGCGAAGAAATCCAGCGCGGCGCTGGTCAGGGCATATGACACAAGCAAGGCCGCCGGCGAGCCGATCTTCGTCGGCGTGTGCCTGGCACCGAAGGACAGGGTCGCGGCGGCCGGTGCACT